>NZ_JARJMT020000149.1 GCF_029335975.1 Tepidimonas sp. | reverse complement strand
CGTGGGTGGCGGGTCCCTGATGACGCCGCTGCTGCTCTACGGCTGTGGGGTGCAGCCGCATCTGGCGGTGGGCACGGATTTGCTGTGTGCCGCCTGCACCAAAAGTGCCGGGGCGGTGTCGTTTGCGCGCCATCGCATGGTGCCGTAGCGGGAGGTGGCGCAGTTGACCGGTGGTGGCGTCGCCGGGGCCGGCCTGATGCTGCTGCTGGCCCGTGTGGGCACAGCCGATCCGGCGGTGCACGCGGCGATCAAGATGACGCTGGGCATCATGCTGTGGCTGACCGCCGCAGCCACCGCCTACAAGGTGATCCGCGCCGGTTGGTGGTGGCGCAGCGCCGCGGGACTGCAGCGCGCCCGCCCCCACCGAGGTCAGCGTCACCAGCGCCCCGATCAAGGCGCCCACCGCCAAGGGCCCCCAGCGCCAGCGGGGGCGCTGCTGCTCGGCATCCGGCACCTCGGCGTGCGCGACGGCGCGCTGCAGTCCTGCGGCGCTGCGCCACCACCAACCGGCGCGGATCACCTTGTAGGCGGTGGCTGCGGCGGTCAGCCACAGCATGATACCCAGCGTCATCTTGATCGCCGCGTGCACCGCCGGATCGGCTGTGCCCACACGGGCCAGCAGCAGCAGCATCAGGCCGGCCCCGGCGACGCCACCACCGGTCAACTGCGCCACCACCCGCCACGGCACCATGCGATGGCGCGCAAACGACACCGCCCCGGCACTTTTGGTGCAGGCGGCAAACAGCAAATCCGTGCCCACCGCCAGATGCGGCTGCACCCCAAAGCCGTAGATCAGCAGCGGCGTCATCAGGGAACCGCCACCCACGCCAGTCAGCCCCACGATAAAACCAACCGTCGCTCCACCCAGGATATAGGCCCATTCGATCGTCATGGGACGGCACTGTAGGCGGAGCGAAACGGATCACAAACGACTTTTTCGTGGTTTCTTCATAACCAAATGACATAAAAATCAAAGCTACGCTGAGAGCCCGTCACTCACCCCCAGCCAGGGCGGGGGCACCGTTTAGGCCCATGCCCGCAGCCAGCCAAGCCCATCTTCGGTCGCCGCGCGCGGCCGGTATTCACAGCCCACCCAGCCGCCATAGCCCAGCCGGTCCAGCTCGCCGAGCACGGCGGCCCAGGCAATCTCGCCGCTGCCCGGCTCGTGGCGACCCGGGTTGTCGGCGATCTGCACATGCCCCATGCGGGCCAGGTGGCGCCGCAGCGTGCCGATCAGCTCGCCCTCCATGCGTTGCGCATGGTAGAGGTCGTACTGCAGCGCGACATTGGGCTCGCCCACGGCGTCGAGCACATCTAAGGCCTGCGCCGTGCGGTGGATGAAAAAGCCCGGCACCTCATGCGTGTTGATCGGCTCCAGCAACAGCTGGATGCCGTGCGGCCGCAGCGCGCGCGCGGCCCAGCGCAGGTTGTCGATCAGCACTTGGCGCGCCTGCACCGCTGGGACACCCGGCGGCGCCACACCCGCGATGGTATTGAGGCGCGGCACTGCCAGCGCCCGCGCGTAGTCCAGTGCGCGGGCGACGCCTTCGCGAAACTCGGCCACCCGGTCGGGATGGCAAGCGATACCACGCTCGCCGCCAGCCCAGTCGCCCGCCGGCAGGTTGTGCAGCACCAACGGTACAGCAGCGTCGCGCAGCGCAGCGCGCCAGTCATCCACGGCCGCCTCGTAGGGAAACTGCACCTCCACCCCCGCGAAGCCGGCGCGCGCCGCCGCGGCCGGGCGCTCGAGCAGCGGCCGCTCGGCAAACAACAGCGACAGGTTGGCGGCAAAGCGAGGCATGGCGGCGCGGCGACGGATGACAGACGTGAAAGTTGGATGGCGATCCCGTGGACCGGACGGTGCGGGGATGGTAGCGCAGCGGCTGGGCTGCGGCGTTTAGTCGCTCGGGGCCAACGCCGCAGGCTCGACGCCAGTCAACACTTGCCGCACAGCCTGCTGCCAGCGGGCCATCTGTGCTTCGGCCCAGGCGCGCGGGCGCTGCGGCTCGAAGCGGCGTTGCAGCCGCCACAGCGCGCGCAGCTCATCCAGCCCAGCGTAAACACCTGCCTGCAGGCCCGCCAACCACGCCGCGCCCAGGGCGGTGGTTTCGGTCACGGCGGGACGCAACACCGGGATACCGAGCAGATCCGCTTGAAACTGCATCAACAAGTCGTTGACCGCCGCACCGCCATCGACGCGCAGCTCACGCACCCCCCCAGCGCCGTTGGCCTGCGCATCGGCATTCATGGCCTGCAGCAGCTCCGCGCTCTGAAATGCGATCGACTCCAATGCGGCGCGCGCGATGTGCGCCATGGTGGTGCCGCGGGTCAAGCCCACCAGCGCGCCGCTGGCACGAGGCTGCCAATGCGGAGCGCCCAGCCCGGTAAAGGCGGGCACCAGCACCACACCGCCCGCGTCTGGCACACTCTCGGCCAGCGCCTGCACCTCGGCGCTGGCGCGAATGGCACGCAATCCATCGCGCAGCCACTGCACCACCGCACCGCCGACGAAGACGCTGCCCTCCAGCGCAAACGACGCCCCCTGCCCAGGCGGCTGCGCCGTGGCAGTGGCCAACAAACCGTGCTGCGAGACCGCGACTTGCCGGCCCGTATGCAGCAGCAGGAAACAGCCCGTGCCGTAGGTATTCTTGGCCAGCCCGGCATCGAAGCATGCCTGCCCAAACAGCGCCGCCTGCTGGTCCCCCGCCATGCCCGAAATCGGCAGCGGCGGCAGCTCCAAATCAGGCGCTTGCAGCACCGCGGGATCGAGCTCACCAAAAGGATGGCTGGAGGGGTAGACCGCTGGCAGCCACGCCGCCGGCAGGTCAAACGCGCGCAGCAGTTCATCGCACCAGCTGCCAGCGCGCAAATCCCACAGCAACGTACGCGCGGCATTGCTGACATCGGTGGCATGCACCCGGCCGCCCGTCAGGCGATACAGCAACCAGGCGTCGATTGTCCCGAAGGCCAGCTCCCCTGCCTCGGCTCGTGCGCGCAGACCGGCCACATGGTCCAGCAGCCAACGCAGCTTTCCCGCCGAAAAATAGGCATCCAGCCGCAGGCCGGTGAGGGCATGCGCGCGCGGCTGCAATCCCTGGTCGCGCCATTGCGCGCATGCCTCCTCGGCACGGCGGTCCTGCCAGACGAGGACTCGGTGCACCGCCTGGCCCGTGGCACGCTCCCACACCACGGTGGTCTCGCGTTGGTTGGTCACCCCCAGTGCCCGCACGCGCCGCACCGCTGGGCCCAACTGGCGCAACACATCCACCAGCGTGGCACGCTGGGTCTGCCAGATTTCCTCGGCATCGTGCTCAACCCAGCCCGGCTGCGGAAAATGCTGGGTGAACTCGCGCTGTGCCTGCGCGACGATGCGGCCTTCGCGATCGAACGCGATGGTGCGCGAGCTCGTGGTGCCCTGATCCAGCGCCAACAGCAGGTCCATGTTCGTCCTCACACCTTGGCCACCACACAGGCCACGTCCGCCTCACGCAGCAGCGCATCAAAAGGCGGCGGCGGTGCGCGGTCGGTGTAGATTCGCGTGAGCTCGGCCAGGTGACCAACCTCCACCATCGCCGGGCGGCCAAACTTGCTGTGATCGGCGCACAGCCACGTCTGGCGGGCGTGCTCGATGATGGTGCGCGCGGCCTTGACTTCGCGCACATCGTAATCGCGCAGCGTCCCATCGGCCTCGATGCCAGAGATGCCGATCAGCGCGATGTCCACCCGGAACTGGCGCAGGAAATCGATCGTGACCTCACCGACGATGCCACGGTCACGCGCCCGCACCACCCCCCCGGCGATGATGACCTCGCACTCCGGGTTATCCGCCAGGATGGCCGCCACATTCAGGTTGTTCGTGATGACACGCAAACCCCGATGCTGCAGCAGCGCACGCGCCACCGCCTCGGTGGTGGTACCGATGTTGAGGATCAGCGAGCAGTCTGCCGGCACGTCGTGCGCCACGGCGCGTGCAATGGCTTCTTTGGCCACGGCGTTGAGGGTTTGGCGCTGGCGGTAGCCCAGATTCTCTACCGTAGACACCGGTGTGCGCACACCACCGTGATAGCGCGACAACAGTCCCCGTTGTTCCAATTCGCGCACATCGCGGCGCACCGTTTGCAGCGTCACCCCAAAGCGCTGCGCCAGCGCCTCGATGGTCAACGAGCCGGCCTGCCGCACAGCAGCCAGCAGTTCGCTTTGGCGCGGATTGAGGGCACGCCGGCGCAGCACAGCGGGATTGGACATGCGGCCAATGGTAACGCAGCGCAACAAGCACGTCGTCCAGACAAAAGAGAGAAGTCCGGACGAAAACCCATTTCACAAGAAAAATATCAAAATCGAGTAATATCGAAAAATTACGAACCATTTTGTTTCGCCTCTATCCCATGCTGCCATCATCCGCACCCCCTGCTGCGCCGCACGCTCCAATCAATGTGGACGTCCTGATCGTCGGCGGTGGCATCAACGGTTGTGGTATCGCGCGCGAGCTGGCCGGTCGCGGGGCGCGCGTACTGCTGTGTGAACAGGACGACCTGGCCGGGCACACCTCCTCGGCCTCTACCAAGCTGATTCACGGCGGCCTGCGTTATCTGGAGTACGGCGAGCTGGGCCTGGTGCGCAAAGCGCTGGCCGAGCGCGAGGTGCTGCTGCGCATCGCCCCGCACTTGATCGAGCCAATGCGCTTCGTGGTGCCGCATGACGCCAGCATGCGCCCAATCTGGATGATCCGACTGGGTCTGTGGCTATACGACCACTTGGCTCGGCGCGAACTGCTGCCGGGTTCGCAAACGCTCGACCTGCACTGTGACCCCGCCGGCGCGGCGCTACAGCCTCGGTGGCGCCGGGCTTTTGCCTACAGCGACGGTTGGGTCGATGACGCCCGGCTGGTGATACTCAACGCCATGGACGCGGCCAGCCGCGGCGGCATGGTGCTGACACGCACACGTTGCGAACAGCTGCGACCCGTCGGCGAGCGCTGGCGAGCTGAGCTGCGCAACGCCAACGGGCATGTGCGCTCGGTACTGGCTCGCGCGGTGGTCAATGCCACCGGGCCTTGGGCCGAGGCCTTCCTGCGCGGGCCAGCTGGCCTGATTGCGCATCGCCATCTGCGTCTGGTGCGCGGCAGCCACATCGTGGTGCCGAGGCTGCCACGGCACGATACCGCCTATTTGCTGCAGGCCAGCGACCGCCGTGTCCTGTTTGCCATTCCCTATGAGCAGCGCTACACGCTGATTGGCACCACCGATGTCGAGCATGAGGGCGACCCTGGGCAAGCCTTAGCCGACGCCGCCGAGATCGACTACCTGTGTCGGGAGGCCAGCCGCTATCTGCGCACACCGGTGCAGCCAAGCGATGTCGTGTGGCACTACAGCGGCGTGCGTCCGTTGCTGGACGACGGCGCCCAAGCGTCGTCCGTCACGCGCGACTACCGTCTCGAACTGGATACCCAGGCTGGCGCGGTGATGCTGACGGTATGGGGCGGGAAAATAACCACCTACCGCACACTGGCGTTGGAGGCGGCGCGGCGACTGGGTCCGTGGCTGCAGCTCCAAACCCGGCATGACTGGACCGCTGCGGCACCCCTGCCGGGCGGTGACATGGAGACCCTCGTCGGTCCCGGCGTCTTGTCGGCCCGCTCGCGTTTTACGCAGTATCTGCACGCACGCTGGCCATGGCTGCCGCAGGACCTGGCAGCGCGCTGGGCACGCAGCTACGGCACACTGGCGCTGACCTGGCTAGACGGCGCTCGGGCAGCCGGGGACCTCGGCATGGAGGTCGCGCCGGGGCTGTTCGAGGCCGAACTGCGGCACCTGGTACAGCACGAGTGGGCGCGCAGCACCGAGGATGTGTTGTGGCGGCGCAGCAAGCTGGGACTGCGGCTGAAAGGCGCCGCCGTGCAGCGCGTGGCGGATTGGCTGGGGCGCTATGCGCCATCGTGCTGAAGCCCGAAAAACCCAGCCCCCATTGACATCGGCTCGACCGTCACTAAACTGTCATCTGTAGTTCGGATACTAACGGCGCGTTTCTTCTGTTTTCGCTTTTGTTCCAATACACCCAGGAGTTGTGATGCACAAACCCCTCAAACACCTGTTGGCGGCCACTCTGGCCACAATCGGCATGACGGCCGCCCAAGCACAAACCGAGATCGTTTGGTGGCACTCGATGGGAGGCGCACTGGGCGAGTGGGTCAACGACCTGGCCAGCGAATTCAACGCCAGCCAGAAGGATTACAAGGTAGTGCCTGTCTTCAAGGGCAGCTATGACGAGTCCATGACGGCAGCGATCGCGGCCTTTCGCGCTGGCAACGCACCGCACATCCTTCAGGTGTTCGAGGTCGGCACCGCCACGATGATGAGCAGCCGCAATGCCATCGTACCGGTGGCCGAAGTCATGAAGAAAGCCGGTGTGACCTTCGATCCCAATGCGTATGTCGATGCCGTCAAGGGCTACTACACCGCGCCCAACGGTCAAATGCTGAGCTTTCCGTTCAACAGCTCCACCACGGTGCTGCATTACAACAAGGATGCCTTCAAGGCCGCCGGGCTGGATCCCAACAAGCCACCCAAGAGCTGGCCAGAGGTGGCGCTGGCAGCAGCCAAACTCAAGACTTCGGGCCACAAGTGCCCCTTCACCACGAGCTGGCAGGGCTGGACGCAACTGGAGAGCTTCTCGGCCTGGCACAACGTCGAATATGCAACGAAAAACAATGGCTTTGGTGGGTTGGATGCGCGCCTGGCGTTCAACAGTCCGCTGCATGTGCGCCATATCGAAAACTTGGCGAACATGGCCAAGCAAGGACTTTTCCTCTACAAAGGCCGCGGCAGCGCAGCCGATGCCACCTACGTCTCGGGTGAGTGCGCAATGATGACCGGATCCTCGGCGCTGTATGGCAATGTGAAGCGCAACGCCAAGTTCGACTTTGGCATCTCCACGCTGCCCTTCTATCCCGATGTGCCGGGTGCGCCGCAAAACACGGTCATCGGCGGTGCCAGTCTCTGGGTCATGGCGGGCAAGCAAGAGGCCGACTACAAGGGCGTAGCGCAGTTTTTCGCCCATCTGTCCAAGCCCGAGGTGGCCGCCAAGAGCCACCAGCGCACCGGCTACCTGCCTGTGACCAAGGCGGCCTACGAACTGACAGAAAAGGCAGGCTTCTACAAACAGAACCCCGGTACCGACGTGTCGGTAGAGCAGATGATCCGCAAGACCACCGACAAGTCGCGCGGCATCCGGCTCGGCAACTTCGTCCAGATTCGCGCCATCGTGGATGAAGAGCTGGAACAGGTCTGGGCTGGCAAAAAAGAGGCCAAACAGGCGCTGGATGACGCCGTTCGCCGCGGCAATGAACAACTGGAGCGCTTCCAGCGTGCCAACCAGGGCCGGCTGTGAGCCGACCCACATCGGACCGCCTCGATGGAAAAACGCGTGCGCTTTCGGGGTCGCTGGCTGCCTTGGTTGCTGGTGGCTCCGCAGCTCGCCATCGTGATCGTCTTTTTCTTCTGGCCAGCCGGCCAAGCGCTGCTGCAAAGCGTGCAGGAGCAGGACGCGTTTGGCCAGTCGGTCACCTTTGTCGGGCTGGACAATTTCCGCCGCCTTCTGGCCGACCCGCTGTACCTGCAGTCGTTCCGCATCACGGCGGTGTTTTCGTTGCTGGTGGCCGTCATCGGCTTGTCGGTGTCGCTGCTGCTGGCGGTGATGGCCGACCGCGTGGTGCGTGGCGCGCGGGCGTATCGCACCATGCTGATCTGGCCTTATGCGGTGGCCCCGGCGGTCGCCGGCGTGTTGTGGATGTTCATGTTCGCCTCGCCCATGGGCGTGGTGGCCTGGGCGCTGCAAAGCATCGGCGTGGAGTGGAACCACCGGCTCAACAGCAGCCACGCGCTGACGCTGATCGTCCTGGCCGCGGTATGGAAGCAGATCTCGTACAACTTTCTGTTTTTTCTGGCCGGCTTGCAAGCCATCCCGCGCTCGCTGATCGAGGCCGCCACGCTGGATGGCGCCAGTCCCTGGCGGCGCTTTTGGACCATCGTCTTTCCGCTGTTGTCGCCGACCGCGTTCTTCCTGCTGGTCATCAACGTGGTGTATGCCTTTTTCGACACCTTTGCGATCATCGATGCCACCACACAGGGCGGCCCCGGCAAGGACACCGCCATCCTCGTCTACAAGGTTTATCACGACGGCTTCAAGGCGCTGGACATGGGCGGCTCGGCGGCGCAGTCGGTGATTCTTATGACCCTCGTCATCGCGCTGACGGTGGTGCAGTTCCGCTTCATCGAGCGCCGAGTGCAGTACTGACATGGTCGAACGACGTCCCTGGCTCGATGCACTGGCCCACGCCATTTTGATCGTCGGCGCGGCTGTGGTGGCATTTCCGGTACTGCTGACGCTGGTGGCGTCCACACAGAGTGCAGAGCAGATCACCACCAGCCGACCGTTGTCGCTGTTGCCGGGCCCTCACCTGTTGGAAAACTATCGGCTGGCGCTACTGGGTGGCGAGACCAGCACCGGAAGTCGATTCGCGCCGGCTCTGCCAATGCTGGGCGTCAGCCTGGTGATGGCGCTGTCGATCACCATCGGCAAAATCGTGATCTCGCTGCTGTCGGCATTTGCCATCGTCTATTTCCGCTTCCCATTGCGGGGGCTGGTCTTCTGGGCCATCTTCGTCACCCTGATGCTGCCGGTGGAGGTGCGCATCGGTCCGACCTATGAGGTGATTGCCAATCTCGGCATGCTCAACAGCTATGCCGGCCTGACCATTCCACTGATCGCTTCGGCGACCGCGACGTTCCTATTTCGGCAATTTTTTCTGACGGTCCCCGACGAGTTGGTGGAAGCTGCGCGTGTCGACGGCGCCGGGCCCTTGCGCTTTTTCTGGGACGTGCTGCTGCCAATGTCGCGCACCAGCATCGCGGCGCTGTTTGTGATTCAGTTCATCTACGGCTGGAACCAATACCTGTGGCCACTGCTGGTGACCACCGATGAGTCGATGTATCCGATCGTCCTCGGCATCAAACGCCTGATCGCCGGCGAGGCCTATACCGAATGGAACATCGTGATGGCCACCGCCATGCTGGCGATGCTCCCCCCGGCGGTGGTCGTGCTGGCGATGCAGCGCTGGTTCGTCAAGGGCCTCGTCGATAGTGAAAAATAACGTCTGATCCTCACTTGCATGGCCAGTTTGCATTTCGACCGTGTCGTCAAGCGCTACGACACCACACGCCACCAAAGCTTCACGGCCATTCACGGCCTGAGCGCCGAAGTCCACGATGGCGAGTTTGTTGTCATCGTCGGCCCGTCTGGTTGCGGCAAATCGACCCTGCTGCGTATGGTAGCGGGGCTGGAGACCGTCAGCGACGGCACCATCCGCATCGGCGCGCGCATCGTCAACGAACTGGAGCCCGCCCAGCGCGATATCGCGATGGTGTTCCAAAACTACGCGCTCTATCCACACATGTCGGTGTTCGACAATATGGCCTATGGGCTAAAGCTGCGTGGCGTGCCCAAGGACGAGATTCGCCAGCGCGTCGAGCAAGCCGCGCGGATCCTGGAGCTGGAGCCACTGCTGGGACGCAAGCCACGCCAGCTTTCCGGCGGCCAGCGCCAGCGCGTGGCCATGGGCCGCGCCATCGTGCGTCAGCCCCAGGTCTTCTTGTTCGACGAGCCGCTGTCCAATCTGGATGCCAAACTGCGTGTGCAAACCAGACTAGAGATCCAAAAACTGCATCGGGAGCTGGGTGTCACCAGCCTATTCGTCACGCATGACCAGGTCGAGGCGATGACGCTGGCGCAGCGCGTCATGGTGATGAACGCTGGCCGCATGGAGCAGTTCGGCACGCCTGAGGAGGTTTACCACCGACCGGCCACGACCTTCGTGGCCACCTTCATCGGCTCACCGGCGATGAACCTGCTGCGTGGGGTACCCGGCAGCGCCGACGGTCGGTTGCTTGGCGTGCGGCCCGAGCATTTGCTGGTGGACGAGGCGGGCCAAGGCTGGTCGGTCGCGGTGGAGGCACTGGAGCTGCTCGGCGCCGAGCGGCTGATTTATGGCCGCACGCACGGCCAGCCGATCACCGTGCGCGTCGCAGAGAGCCATCCATGTCATCCCAAGGTGGGCGATATCCTGTATGTGCGCCCGATGCACGACCGGTTGCACACCTTTGACGCCGCCGGCCAACGCGTCTGAACGAGCCATCCTATGGGCTATCCCACGGCACCCGTGACCGACCCTGCTACCCCGTGGCCTTTTCCGCGCTGGATCGCACACCGCGGCGCAGGTCGGCTCGCCCCGGAAAATACCTTGGCCGCCTTCGAGCTTGGCTGGCGACTGGGCTGGCGCGCATTCGAGTGCGATGTCAAGCTCTCCGCCGACGGGGTGCCGTTTTTGCTGCACGACGCGACGCTGGAGCGCACCACCGACGGCCGAGGTGTCGCCGGCGAGTGCACCTGGGAGGCGCTGGAGCGGCTGGACGCCGGCGGGTGGCACAGCACGGCTTATGCCGGCGAGCCACTGCTGCGGCTGGATCGACTGGTCGATTGGGCGCTGCCGCGCGGCGCACTGCTCAATCTTGAAATCAAGCCGACCCCGGGCACCGAGGCAGCCACGGGTGCTCAGGTGGCCTGCGCCGCCGAGGCACGGTGGCGCGCGCACGGGGCTGGCCAGCCCGGGGGGCCACCGTGGCCGCTGCTGACTTCGTTTCAACCGGCGGCGCTGCAGGCGGCGCAGGAGGTCTGCGCACACCTGCCGCGCGGGCTGCTGCTCGACAACCTATGGCCGGGCTGCTGGACGGTGGCGCGCAGCCTGGGGTGCGTGGCAGTGGTGCTCAACCATCGGCTTTGTTCACCCGCTCTGCTGGCCGAACAGCGCGCCGCTGGCTGGCGCACATTGGCCTACACCGTCAACGACGCCGCGCGTGCCGAGGCGCTGTTGGACTGGGGGCTGGATGGGATCATCACCGACCGGGTCGATGCGCTCGGCCCTGCTCGGCTGCCCACGGCCTAAGGCGCGACCGGCTCGGCAGCCGCCGGATGTAGCCGCGCGGCCGCTTCGGCCAATGCCCTATCGTTTAAGGCGGGCAGCTCCAGCGTCGTGATCGGCAGGCCGTGTGTGCGCAGGTGACGCTGGTAGAGCGGGTCGTAGTGGTGGGTCATCAACTCCGCAAAAAGCTCGGGCAACTGCCCCGCCTGCGCCCAGGCCTGCCAACGGGCCAATGTGTCATTGGCGTGCAGGCCGTGCAGTGCCGACAAGCGCAACGCCAGCGCCTGCGGATCCTGCCCGAGCCAGGCATAGTCCTGCAGCACCAGCGCCAGCCGTTCGGCAAACGGCACCTTCACCTGCACGCGCGGGGCGCGCTGCAGCGCGATGGCCATCGCCATGGGCAGTTGCAAAGCGCCAATCTTGCGGCTTTCGGCTTCCACCCAAACCGGCAGCGCGGGGTCGAAGCGCCGCAGCGCATGCACGAGCGCCGTGTCGAAGGCTTTCTGGCTGGGCTGCGGCTGCCCGTCGGGCCATGCCCCCAGGATGGATCCACGGTGGCGCGCCAGCCCCTCCAGATCGAGCACTTGCGCCCCACGTGCGGCCAATGCCTGCAGCAGCCGCGTCTTGCCGCTGCCTGTGGGGCCGGCGATCACCCGCCAGTGCAGCGCTGGCGGCAGGCTATCGAGTTGCTCCACCACCCAGCGCCGGTAGGCCTTGTACCCCCCTTGCAACTGCGCCGCCGCCCAGCCGATCTGCCGCAGCCACAAGGCAAACGCGCCGCTGCGCTGCCCGCCGCGCCAGCAGTACACCAGCGGACGCCAACGGGCTGGTCGGTCCTGCATGACCGCCTCGATGTGGCGGGCGATGTTGCGCGCCACCCAGGCCCCGCCGATGCGCCGGGCCTCGAAAGCGCCGGTCTGCTTGTACAGTGTGCCGACGATGCGGCGTTGCTCGTCGTCGAGCACGGGCAGATTGATGGCGCCAGGCAGGTGGTCGAGCGCATATTCCGCCGGGCTGCGGGCATCGATCAGCGTGTCGAATGTGCCGATCTGGTCCAGGGTGACAATATCTGGTTTGGCGGCCATGGCAAGGCTGCGAAGACTGCCCTACGGCAAATGGGATGACGATAATGAACACCGAGACACGCGACCCGAACCGGCTGACCGCTTGGGCCCACGGCGGCGGTTGCGGCTGCAAGATCGCCCCCGCTGTGCTGCAACGACTATTGGCCCAGGTACCGCCGCACCTGGCGCCCCCCGAGCTGCTGGTCGGCACAGCCACCAGCGATGATGCCGCAGTCTACCGCCTGCGCGACGACCTGGCACTGGTGGCGACCACCGATTTCTTCACGCCCGTCGTGGACGATGCCCTCGATTTCGGTGCCATCGCGGCCACCAACGCGCTGTCGGATGTGTACGCCATGGGCGGCCAGCCGCTGCTTGCGCTGGCACTGGTGGGCATGCCCATCCAGCAATTGCCCGAGGCGGTGATCGCCCGCGTGCTGGAAGGCGGGGCAGCGGCTTGCCGTTCGGCTGGGGTGGTGCTGGCGGGCGGGCATTCCATCGACACCGTGGAGCCGATCTATGGCCTGGCTGCCATCGGCACCGTCCACCCCGACCACATCCAGACCAATGCCGGTGCGCAGCCAGGCGACCTGTTGGTGCTGGGCAAGCCCCTGGGCATCGGTGTGCTCTCTGCAGCGCTGAAAAAGGGGCGGCTGGATGCCGACGGGTATGCCCAAATGCGGCGCTGGACCCTGCTGCTCAACCGCGCGGGGGCCGCGATCGGACCCCTGCCCGGGGTGCATGCGATGACGGATGTGACCGGCTTCGGTCTGGCTGGCCACCTGCTGGAGATGTGCCGTGCGGCTGGCTTGCTGGCCAGCGTGGACAGCGCCGCCGTGCCTGTGCTCGAGGTCAGCCGCTCGCTGGTGCTACAAGGCGTGCGGACCGGCGCGTCGGAGCGCAACTGGGCCAGCTACGGCGAGGCGGTGGACCTGTCTGCCCTGCCCGAGGACGATCGCCCCCTTTGGCAGGCGCTGGTGACCGATCCACAAACCAGCGGCGGCCTGCTGGTGGCGTGTGCGCCCGAGGCGCTGCAGGCCGTGCAGGCCGCGTTCGTGCAGGCGCAGGGTCAGCCCGGCTGGGTGATCGGGCGGCTGCAGACCGTCGCCACTGGAGCGAAGCCTGGTCTGCGTCTGTGCTGATCGCGCCCGAGGCTCAGCGCTCAGCGCGCCGCGCCCCGGATCGCCTCCACCATGGCACGGGTGTTGTGGCGCATCAGCGACACATAATCCGAGGCCGGGCCATCACCAGGGGACAGCGCATCCACATACAAGGGAATCGGCGAAGGCCGCACCCCCGTCTCGCGCGCGATCTGTTCGATCAGCCGCGCGTCGGCCAGCCGCTCCACGAAAATGGCGCGCACCTGCTCGCGCTGGATCTGGCGAATCAAGCGGGCCACCCCCGCCGCTGAGGGTTGGCTGTCGGTGGACACCCCCTGCGCGGGCAGAATATGCACTCCATACGCGTGGGCGTAGTATCCCAGCGCGTCGTGCGAGGTGACCACCTTGCGTTGCGCAGGCGGAATCGTCGCCCAGGCTTGGCGAATCTCCTGATCCAGCGATTGCAGCACCTGGGTGTATGCATCGGCCCGCTCCCGGTAGTATGCGCAACGGGTCGCATCCGCACTACACAGCGCCTGCGCGATGCGTTGCACATAACCGATGGTCTGCTGCACATCCTGCCAGGCGTGGGGGTCGGCCTCGCCATGGGCGTGGCCATGGTGGTCGTGGCCCTTCGCCTTCAATGGCTTGATCCCATCCGTGACGCGCAGCACGGCGCCACGGTAGGCGGCGTTGCGCAGCAGGCGCTCCATCCAGCCCTCGAAGCCCAGACCATTGAGCACCACCAGCCGGGCACCCGCCACCCGCCGAGCATCCGCCGGCGACGGCTGGAACACATGCGCATCGGCATCGGGGCCCACCAGCGCGTCCACCTGCACTCGATCGCCCCCGACCTGGCGCACCAGGTCGGCCAAAATGCTGAAGCTGGCGACCACGGGGATGGCCGCCTCCGCCTGCGCCTGCGCAGATGGAGCTCCTGCCCAGATCGCCACGGCCAGGCCCGCGGCCCCACGCATCAACCCGCGTCGTGACCATGGCGTATCACCAAAAGATTCCGACATGCATACACTCCTTCGGCCTGCCGGCCGGCGACATTGACAGAAAATAGCGCATGCATCATCGTAATGCAACTTTGTGGCGTTTATGACCAACTCCCTGCCCGCCCCCCTGATGGAACGCCTGCGCGCCCACGGCTTGCGGCTGAGCCGCGCGACCCAGACAGTCGTGGCCCTGCTGGCCCAGCCTCCACGGCGCGTCTGGCGCCACGCCACCCTGCAGCAGGCGCTGCAGGCGCAAGGCGTCGTGGTGGATCGGGTGACGCTGTATCGGCTGCTGGAGCGCCTGCATGCCGCCGGCCTGGTGCGCTGTCTGGCGGGTGACGCCCCCCAGGAGCGCGCGCGGGCTTGGGTCTGGTGCGACGGCGACGCGCATCCCGCACTGCATGCGGTCTGGGCATGCGACACCTGCCACCGCCAACTGGATCTGGAAGAACTGCCCGAGGCCCTGCGGCAAGCCGCGCATCTGTGGCAGGCGCAACTCGAGGCGCTGGGGCACCAGGGGGCGCGGCTGGACCTCGCCTGGCATGGCACCTGCCAGGACTGCGCCTCCAGCGATTCCGCACCCAGCGCGACAAAGCCCGCCGCCCCCTGAGCAAATGAATGGCCTGGCCTGCGAAAACAGCGGCCTATCAATGGCGCGCGGGCGCTGTGGCGGCTGCGGCGGCGTCGAACCCGCCCTTGGCCTTCCACTCCTCCATGCCGCCCTGGAGGATGCGCACGTTGTCCCAGCCCGCTACCCGTAGCGCAAAGCCCGCCTGCGCCGACAGAGAGCCGGTGTTGCAGTAAATCAGCACCATGCGGTCGCGGGGGATTTCGCTGCGGCGCGCCAGCACCTGGCGCCATTCGATATTGATCGCACCGGGAATATGCCCCTTGGCATATTGGGTCGCATCGCGGGCGTCGATGACCATGATGCGGGCCCAGTCCTCCCGCGGAATCTGTTCAGCAAAGATCACCCCGCCACCGTAGTCGGCGAAGTCCAGATAGGCCGCCATCTCGTCGATCAAGGCGGCTTTGTTGTCGGCGCGGGCCACGGGGGCCAGCGTCAGGCTGGCCGCCATGGCGGCCGCAAGGGCACAGGGGCGCAGGGGCATGTGGGCTCTATCGATCCGTCTATGTGCAAGAGCCGATATCCTAACCCTGACTCAGCCGTTTGATCTGCTCGGCCATTTGATCTGATTTCTTGGACCTGGCCTGGGCCACTCCCCCCTGCCGCGGGGATGTCCGGAGTGCCATGGCGCGCCGAGCCGAGGAGTTCGCCGGCTGCCACCCTTCAAACCGAGACGAGGCTCACCGACCGCAACCAGACGACGGCGATGGCGTCCTTCCTTGGCCTGCTGGCTCGGGAGATGGCCGAGCTGCCGGCCGATGCACGCGCAGACGCTTCGCACCTTGATCGGCAAGCCGACTCGGCGTATTCTGGGCGGCGGAACCAGACTCGGCCCCCGCCGTGCGGCATCGCGCAGCGGCTGCACGGCGCTACTCCACCGTCACACTCTTGGCCAGGTTGCGCGGCTTGTCTACATCGGTGCCGCGCTGGCAGGCGGTGTGGTAAGCCAGCAGCTGCAGCGGCACCACGTGCAGGATCGGGCTCAGGTCGCCGTAGTGCTCCGGCATGCGGATGATGTGCAGGCCCTCGCCACTGGCGATGCGCGTGTCGGCATCGGCCAGCACATACAGCACACCGCCGCGCGCGCGCACCTCCTGCATATTGCTCTTGAGCTTTTCCAGCAACGCGTCGTTGGGCGCCACCGTCACCACCGGCATCGCGCCAGTCACCAGCGCCAGCGGCCCGTGCTTGAGCTCCCCCGCCGGATAGCCTTCGGCATGGATATAGCTGATCTCCTTGAGTTTGAGCGCACCCTCCAGCGCGATCGGATAGTGCGGGCCGCGGCCGAGGAACAGTGCGTGCTCCTTGGCGGCGAAGTCCTCGGCCCAGCGGATGACCTGCGGCTCCAGCGCCAACACCGCCTGCAACGCCGCCGGCAGGTGGCGCAGCGCACGCAGGTGGCGCGCCTCGTCCTCGGCCTTCAGGCGCCCCTTGGCCTGCGCCAGCACGAGCGTCAGCAGGAACAACGCCGCCAGCTGCGTGGTGAACGCCTTGGTGCTGGCCACGCCGATTTCGACACCGGCACGCGTGACATAGGCCAGCTCGCACTCGCGCACCATGGCGCTGGTGGCGACGTTGCAAATCGCCAGCGTCTGGCGCATGCCCAGCGCCTGCGCGTGGCGCAGCGCGGCCAGCGTGTCGGCGGTTTCGCCGCTTTGGCTGACGACCACCACCAATGTGCTCGGATCCGGGACGCTTTCGCGGTAGCGATATTCACTGGCGATCTCCACCGCAGTCGGCAGGCCAGCAATCGCCTCCAACCAGTAGCGCGCCACACAGCCAGCATAGTGACTGGTGCCGCAGGCCAGGATCAGCACACGGTCGATATCGGCGAACACACGCCAGGCCGCACGCGAGCGGATACCGTGGTCGTCGAACAGCTCCGGGACGATACCCTCGACACCCTCCAGTGTGTCCGCCAGCGCCCGCGGCTGCTCGAAAATCTCCTTCTGCATGTGGTGGCGGTAGGGGCCCAGCGCGACGTCCTGGCTGCCCACCTGCACGGTCCTGACCGGGCGTGCGGCACCATCCAGGGTACGCCCGTCCGCCCCCACGATGCGGTAGCGCCCCAGCGCCACATCGACCAGATCCCCCTCGGCCAAGAACACGATGCGGTCGGTGACGCCCGCCAGCGCCAGCGCATCGCTGGCCACGTAATGGGCGGCCGGGCCGTCCACCGCCGTGCCCAGGCCCAGCACCAGCGGGGAGCCGGCGCGTGCCCCCACCAGGCGCTGCGGCTCGGCGTGGTGCAGCACCGCCAGCGCATATGCGCCCCGCAGGCGGGCCGTGGCTGCGCGCACCGCTTCCAGCAAATCGCCGTCGTACAGGCTGTCGATCAGGTGCGCGACGACCTCGGTATCGGTCTGGCTCTCGAACACATAGCCGCGCGCCTGCAGCTCGGCGCGCAGGGCCTCGTGGTTTTCGATGATGCCGTTGTGCACCAGCGCCACGCGCGCCGGCCGCTCGCCCGCGCGCACCCCGGGACCGTGGCTGACGTGCGGATGCGCATTGGCCGTGGTGGGTGCGCCGTGCGTCGCCCAGCGCGTGTGGGCAATGCCCGTGGCCGCGCGCAGCCCCTCTGCCTGTACCTGCGCGCGCAGCTCGGTCACCCGTGCCGTGCTGCGAGCGCGCGCCAGCCCGCGGGCCGCCGCCTCGACAGGGGTCATCCGCCCCGCAGCGTCGGCCAACGGCGCCCCCAGATGCACGGCCAGCCCGCACGAGTCATATCCCCGGTACTCCAGCCGCTGCAGGCCTTGCACCAACACGCCCACCACGTCCGTGGTGCCCACCGCCCCGACGATTCCACACATCGATCCGTCCTCCGCATCGTGTCATGCCAAGCCGATAGCGTACGGATTCAGCCCAGTCGTGGGTTTACATTTTCAATTTGAAGGCGTAATTTTTTTCCGTCTTTTGATATTGATATAATCTTTTTTCATGAGATGGACTTTTTCAAATAATTTTTCCATCGACGAGCGGGATCTGGCGCTGCTGGATGCGCTGCAAAACGACGCGGCGCAGCCCCTCCACGCCCTGGCGGCACACTGCGGCGTCTCTGCACCCACCGTGTTGCGGCGCGTGCGCCGGCTGGAGGCGGCGGGTCTGATCGAGCGCCGCATCGCCATCCTGCAGCCCGAGCGGCTGGCCGCCGTGCTGGGCGAGGGACTGACCGCCATCGTCGAGATCGGCCTGGAGCGCCAGGGCGACGAATACCTGCGGGCCTTCGAGGCCCGCGCCGTGGCCGAGCCCGCGGTGCAACAGTGCTACCGCGTCAGCGCGGGCCCGGACTTCGTGCTGGTGGTGGCAGCCCGCGACATGTCCGACTACCACGCGCTGGCGCAGCGCTTGTTCACCGAACAGGGCAATGTGCGCCAGATCAAGGCTTATTTCAGCATTCGGCGCAGCAAATTCGACCCGCGGCTGCCGTTGCCCACCGGGCCCGGCCATCGGGAGACAGACAAACCCGCGGCCGCCAGCGCATGAGTTTGGTTCATCCTTCTCCCTTGCCGATCAGCCCGCCGACTTGCTCGGTCGCCGCCAGTTGGGCACCGTCACCGCTTTGGCGCGTGCCACCGTCAGCGCACCCGCGGGCGTGTCTTTGGTCACCGTGCTGCCGGCGCCCACCGTGCCACCCGCCCCGAGGGTAACGGGGGCGACCAGCACGCAATTGCTGCCGACGTGCACATCGGCCTCGATCACCGTGTGGTGTTTGCGCGCACCATCGTAGTTGGCGGTGATGCTGCCCGCCCCGTAGTTGACCCGCTCCCCCACCGTGGCATCGCCCAGATAGGCCAGGTGATTGGCCTTGGCGCCTGCAGCGAGCGTGGCGTTTTTCACCTCCACGAAGTTCCCGATGTGCACCTCGGGCCCCAACCGGGCGCCGGGACGCAATCGAGCGAACGGCCCCACCCGGGCTTGGACCCCCACCGACACGCCCACGGCCCCGCCGTCGATGTGCGTAAAAGGCTCGATGATCGCGCCCGCGTCCACCGTGGCATGGGCAATGACGCAATTGGCACCCACACGCACGCCATCGCCCAGCACGACGCGGCCCTCGAACACGCAGTTGACATCGATCTCCACATCTTGGCCGCACACCAACTCTCCGCGAATATCCAACCGAGCCGGGTCCGCCAGCCGCACCCCTTGCGTCATCAGCATCTGGGCGATTCGGTGCTGGTAGGCGCGCTCCAGCGCGGCCAGTTGAGCCGGCGTGTTGACCCCTGCCACCTGGAGCGGATCATCGATGCGATGCGCCACCACCGGCACGCCGTCGGCCGCAGCAAACTTCACCACATCGGTCAGGTAGAACTCGCCTTGGGCGTTGCGGTCATCCAGCCGGGACAGCCAGGCGCGCAAACGCTGCGTCGGCGCGGCCAGAATGCCGCTGTACACCTCCTGGATCCGACGCTGCGCATCGCTGGCATCCTTTTCTTCGACGATGGCATGGACGGCACCGCGTTCGTCGCGCACGACACGGCCGTAACCGTGCGGATCGGTCAGATCGACGGTGAGCAGCGCCAGCGCATCGGCGCCCGCGGCGCGCTGGGCTGCCAGCAGCGCCGCCAGGGTTTCTGGCTGGGTCAGCGGCACATCGCCGCACAGCACCAGCGTGATGCCGTCATCCGCCAGCAGCGGGATGGCCTGCTGCACAGCGTGCCCAGTGCCCCGCTGCGGCTCCTGCCGCACCGCCTGCCACGGCAGCCCATCGGCCAACCCGGGCAGCGCCGCCTCGACCACGTCGGCACCATGGCCGGTGACCACCACCGTGCAGCGAGCCGACAACCCCCGCGCCATGCCGATCACATGGGCGAGCAACGGGCGGCCGGCCAATCGCTGCAGCACCTTGGGGTAAGCGCTTTTCATGCGCGTGCCCTTGCCAGCAGCCAGAATGATGACGTCCACGGGACGGTGCATGGATTCCTCCGAAATGGGTCGTGGGCTTTGGGCGCCGATTATCGATCTGCGCCCTGCCGGCTGCGCCGCCACCGTTCAAACTGCGACAATCGTCGACCATGCAAGACACCTATGTACTTACCCTATCCTGTCAGGACAAGCCCGGCATCGTGCACGCCGTCTCGGGCTTTCTGCTGGAGCAGGGCGGCAACATCGAGGAAGCGGCCCAGTTCAACGACCGCGACAGCGGCCGCTTTTTCATGCGCGTGCAATTCACCTGCCCAGGCCGCGATACCGCCGCCCTGCGCGCCGCGGTGCAGACATTCGGCCAACACAACGGCATGGCGTGCAGCCTGCATCCCTGGCACGAGCCGATGCGCACCGTCATCTTCGTCAGCCAACAGGGCCACTGCCTCAATGACCTACTGTTCCGCTGGAAAAGCGGCCTGCTGCGGCTGGACATCCGTGCCATCGTCAGCAACCATCGCGATTTCTATCAACTGGCCGCCAGCTACAACGTACCGTTTCACCACATCCCGGTGACGGCCGACACCAAGGCGCAGGCCGAGATGCGTCAGCTCGACATCATCGAGCAAGAGGGCGCCGAGCTCGTCGTGCTGGCGCGCTATATGCAAATCCTGTCGGACGGCATGTGCCAGCAGCTCGCCGGCCGCGCCATCAATATCCACCACAGCTTCCTGCCCAGCTTCAAAGGCGCCAAGCCCTACTACCAAGCGCACGAGCGCGGCGTCAAGCTGATTGGTGCGACCGCGCACTACGTCACCGCTGACCTGGACGAAGGTCCGATCATCGAGCAGGACGTGGCGCGTGTGGACCATGCGATGACGGTGGAGGACCTGACGGCCATTGGCCGCGACACCGAAAGCCAGGTGCTGGCCCGTGCCGTGAAATGGCACAGCGAACACCGGGTGCTGCTCAACGGTCAGCGTACCGTGGTTTTCCGCTGAACAGGCACGGGCCATGTCCACGCGCATCCCCCCCATCCAGTGCTTGCTGACCTTCGAGGCGCTGGCGCGTCTGCGCAGCGTCACGCAGGCCGCCGACGAGCTCTGTGTGACACCCAGCGCGGTCAGCCACCGCATCCGGCAGCTGGAAGAGCAATTGGGCGTCAAGCTCTTTGGACGGGCAGACTTCTCCCTGACCACGGAGGGCAGTGAGTATTTGGCCCAGGTGCGCGAAGGGTTGACGGCGCTGCAGCGCTTTCCCAGCCGCAACGCCACACCCGGGCGGCGCAAGCTGCGGCTGGCCGTGACGCCCACCTTCGCGCGCTCGATCGTGATGCCACGCCTCAGACATTTTGCTGAGGCTTATCCCGAGATCGACTTGACGCTTCAGGTCAGCATCCCGCTGCTGGATGTGGTGGCCGAGGACGCTGACCTCACCATCCGCTACGGCACCGGCCGCTATCAGGATGTGGAATTCACCTGCATCCTCAAGGACGAGGTCACGCCGGTGGCGTCGCCGGCCTTCGTGCGCGAGCATGGGCCGTTTGAGCGGCCCGAGGATCTGGAAGGCGTGCCGCTGCTGCGCAGCCCGCTGGAGCCGTGGCGCACCTGGTTCGCCGCGCACCACCTCGACTGGCCGGAGCCGACCGATGGCTCGCAATTCAACGATATCGGTCTGATGTGCGATGGCGCAGCCGCCGGCATGGGGGTGGCGCTGGTGCGCTTGAAGCTCGGCGCACCTTGGTTGGATAACGGCACTTTGGTGCGGCTGTATCCGCACAATGTGCCAAGCCCCCACGCGCATTATTTGTGCTGGCGCGCGGGGGCGATGGAGCGCTGGGAGTGCGCGACGTTTGCGGCTTGGCTCAAACAAGCGGTGGGCTGACGTCCCGTTCACGGGGCGCGCGCCGCGCTGGGCCGCATCACTCGATACGGATGCGCTTGCCGGCCACCGCCGCCTTCTTCGGCAGGGTCAACGTCAGCACGCCGTTGTCGTACTTGGCGCTGGCGCTCGATTCATCGACATCGCTCGGCAGGGCAAAGCTGCGCGAGACAGCGCCGTAGTAGCGCTCGCTGTGCAGCACCTTGTCGCCGTCGCGCTGGGCATCTTCTTGCTTGACTTCGGCCGCGATGGTGACCAAATTGTTTTCGACGGACACATGGATGTTGTCCTTGCCCACGCCGGGCATCTCGGCCGAGATGACGTAGGCCTGGTCGTTTTCCTTCACATCCACCTTGATCTGCTGCGGCAGCGGATCGCCATGCAGCGGTCGGACATAAAAGGCTGGCGCCATATCCCGGAAAAACTCATCGAACAGGCTCATGCGGCGCGGAATCAGATTGCTCATAGGTCAGTCTCCTTTTATGTGGAGGACGATCGATACCGATCGGGCCCGCCAGCGCCCCCACATCGCCGACGCAAGCCCATTGCTGTTATACCCTGTACATTGGGGCAAGGGGGTGAAACTTCAAGTCCCGCGCGCCTGTGGGCAGCCAGCGTACAGCGATTCACAGCGCATTCAAGGATTTTTCAGCCGCGCTGGCGTGTCCTGGCCTACACTGCAGCTATCCGCTTGCTGCCTGCTGCCATGACCGCCCACGATACCCCAGAATCCCACGCCGTCCGGCGCGCCGACCGCCAGGCCGAGGTGGTGCGCGCCCTGTCGCTGGTGCTGCCACCCCACGCGCTGCTGTGGACTCCCGAGGACACCACGCCGTACGAGTGCGACGGCCTGACCGCCTACCGCGAGCGCCCGCTAGCGGTGGCGCTGCCCGAGACCGAGGAGCAGGTGCAGGCCATCCTGCGCACCTGCCATTTGCTGAAAGTGCCGGTGGTGGCCCGCGGCGCCGGCACCGGCCTGTCCGGCGGCGCGCTGCCCCACCCGCTGGGGGTGACGCTGTCGCTGGCCAAGTTCAATCGCATCGTGCAGGTGGATCCGCTGTCACAGACCGCGGTCGTGCAGGCCGGCGTGCGCAATCTGGCGATCAGCGAGGCCGCCGCGCCGCACGGGCTGTACTATGCGCCCGACCCCAGCAGTCAAATCGCCTGCACCATCGGCGGCAATGTGGCAGAAAACTCCGGCGGCGTGCACTGCCTCAAGTACGGCCTGACGCTGCACAATGTGCTGAAGGTGCGCGGCTTCACCATCGAAGGTGAGCCAGTCACGTTTGGCGCGGACGCGCTGGACGCCCCTGGCCTCGATCTGCTGCCATTGATCGTGGGATCGGAAGGCATGCTGGCCATCACGCTGGAGGTGACGGTGCGGCTGACGCCGACGCCGCAGCTGGCGCGCTGCATCATGGCCAGCTTCGATGACGTACGCAAGGCTGGCGATGCGGTGGCGGCGGTGATTGCGGCCGGCATCATCCCCGCAGGGCTGGAGATGATGGACAAGCCGATGACCGCGGCGGTGGAGGACTTCGTCCACGCGGGGTATGACCTGGATGCCGAGGCCATTCTGCTGTGCGAATCCGATGGCACACCCGAGGAGGTGGCCGAGGAGATCGAGCGCATGAGCGCGGTGCTGCGCCAAGCCGGCGCCACCCGCATCGCCGTCAGCCGAGACGAGGCCGAGCGGCTGCGCTTCTGGAGTGGGCGCAAGAACGCCTTTCCGGCCAGCGGGCGCATCAGCCCGGACTACATGTGCATGGACTCCACCATCCCGCGCAAGCGACTGGCCGACATCCTCATCGCCATTGCGCAGATGGAGAAGAAATACGGCCTGCGCTGCGCCAACGTGTTCCACGCCGGCGACGGCAATCTGCATCCGCTCATTCTGTTCGACGCCAACGACCCCGACCAGCTCCACCGCGCCGAGTTGTTCGGCGCCGACATTCTGGAGACCAGCGTCGCGATGGGGGGCACCGTGACCGGCGAGCACGGGGTCGGCGTCGAAAAGCTCAACAGCATGTGCGTGCAGTTCAGCCCCGAGGAGCGCGAGCAGATGTTTGCCATCAAGCGCGCATTCGACCCCAACGAACTGCTCAACCCAGGCAAGGTCATCCCGACCCTGCAGCGCTGCGCCGAATACGGCAAGATGTTGGTGCGCGGCGGACGGCTGTCGCATCCCGATCTGCCGCGCTTCTGAGTACGCTTCGGACGGTAACACTCGGTGTAACCGGCCGGGTGCCTGAGCACGGACCGTGGCGCGGGGGCTTGCGCTACAGTTCACCTCATGCAGCCGCTGCCGCGCGACCCTTGGCCCACGCACCTGCCGCCGTCGTTCTTCTCGGCGCTGCCAGCCGATTCGACCAGCGATGCGGATGCGCACGACAAGGCGGGCGCCCCACCGCCTTCATCGGACGCCCTGTTGCGCCTGCTGCACGCCCTGCCCGACGGCGTGCTGAGCCTGGACGCCGACCTGCGCTGCCGCCATGCCAACCCTGCCGCGCAACCCTTGCTGCGCCCTCATCTGACCTGGGATCAGATCGACGGTCTGTCCTGGCACGAGGCCGTGGACGACGACTGGATCGACACCCTCTTGCCCTGGATGGCGCCGGCGCTGCGCGGCGAAGGCGGACACTTCGCCGTGCAGCATGAGCGCGGGGGAGCGGTCACCCACTGGGAGCTAACGCTGCTGCCCGACCGCAGCGACGCCGGCGTGGTGGGTGTGTTCTTACTGCTGCGGGACGAGACCGCGCGGCAGAGGCGACAGGCCGCCTTGCAGGAGCAGCAGCACGATTTACAGCGGCGACTACAGCAACAGGACGCCCGCTTGGCGCTGCAGCAGGCCCGTTGGCAGGCGCTGTCCGAAGGGCTGCACGATGCCGCGATTTTCTTTTTGGACACGCACGGCGCCATCCAAGATTGGCCGGCCAGCGCCGAGCGGCTGCTGGGCTACCGCGCCGAGGAGGTGATCGGCACCCGCGGCCCCGACACCCCACAGCAGCCACACCCTTTGCCTGCGGATGTGGCCCTGGCCCTGGAGCGTGCCAGTTTGCTGGGCCAGAGCGAATCGACGGGCTGGCTGCGCCGCGCCGATGGCTCACGGCTGTGGGCGCACACGGTGTACACCACGCTCACCGGCTTGGACGGCGAGCTTTTGGGCACTGCCTGCCTGGTGCGCGACATGACCGAAATCCGCCGCCTGGAGGAACTGCTGCGCGACCTCAACCAGGCCTTGGAGCGCAAGGTGGAGGAGCGCACCCGGCAACTGCTGGCGGCCAATCAGGACCTGGAAGCGTTTTCGTATTCGGTCTCGCATGATTTGCGCGCCCCCCTGCGGCATATCACCGCCTATGTGCAGTTGCTGCGCGAGGATCTGGGCCAGCCGCTGACACCCGATGTGGCGCAGGACCTGCACACCATCGAACAAGCCGCCGAGCACATGGGGCGACTCATCGAGGGGCTGCTGGCCTTTGCCCGGCTGGGCCGCGCGGAGGTCCAGCGGCAGCCCGTGGACATGCCCGACCTGCTGCGCAGCAGCCTCAACCGCGTGCAGCACGACCCGGCCCTGCGCCGCGCCGAGGGAGAGTGCGAGCTGCACCTGCCTGACGCCCTGCCCACGGTGGAAGGCGACCCGCTGCTGTTGTCGCAGGTCTGGGACAACCTGTTGGGCAATGCCTTCAAATACAGCCGTCCGCGTCGGCCGGCCATCATCGCCGTCGGTGCCGAACGACGCATGGGCCCGAGCGGCGCGCCAGAAGCGGTATTTTGGGTACGGGACAACGGCGTCGGATTCGATGCCGCGAGAGCCGAACGGCTATTCGGCGTTTTTCAGCGCCTGCACCGCGCGCAGGATTTCGAAGGCACGGGCATCGGTCTGGCCCTGTGCCGGCGCATCGTCGAGCGCCACGGCGGGCGCATCTGGGCCGATGGCCGCGCCGGCGAAGGAGCCACCTTCGCTTTCGCCCTGCCGCTGCAGCGCTTGCCCGCGTCCCCCGAGCCCGACTCGCCATCCGCTCTTGACTGAATGCGCGGCGAGCCCCGCCGCTGAGGGCGGGATCGGCGCGCGCGGACGGCATCGCCGTCTTCGGCTTTCGGTGTGGTATCGCTGCTGCGAGCGCAACGGTCGCACCGGTGGGTTGCTGATGCGCGAAGCCGTCAGCGTGGGCGCCTAGCCCGTTGGTTGGGCAGCGGGGAGGCGCCGCCCGAAGATTGCGCTGCCGACCCTCACCAGCGTGCTGCCCTCGGCGATGGCCAGCTCCAAATCGTCGCTCATGCCCATCGACAGCGTGTCGAAATCCTGCGG
>NZ_JARJMT020000140.1 GCF_029335975.1 Tepidimonas sp. | reverse complement strand
AGCAGCAGCAGCGGCCGCACAAGCTGGTTGCCCAGCAGCACGGCCAGCACCACCGCCCCCGCCACGGACAAAAAGAGCGCCAGCGTCAACGTGCCCAGGTACATGCTGCGCAACCCCTCGCGCACGAGGGCGCGCTCCTGGTACTCGCGGTTGGCGAGCTGCACCGCGAGCGCGTTGGCCACCAGTGCCGCGGGCACCGGTGCCGTCACGGCCACATAGCGCCCTTCCGCCCCGAAGGCGATGCCCCGCGTCGGCACATACGCCAGCACGCGCACGCGCGGCAGCGCCGCGGTGGGCAGCCCGAGCGCCTCCCGCGGGTCGGCGAGGGCCTCGAGTTCCTCCAACCCTTCGATCCAGGTCACCAGCCGCTCGGCGCGCGCGCGGCGCAGCAGCGTCGCGCTCGGCCGTTCGGGGGCGAGGCGAAAGCGCGACTCGCCCGCGCTCGCCAGTGCACGGCCCTGCGCACTCCACAGCACCACGTCGGTGGCGCCGAGCTGCTCGCGCCAGTTTTCCAGCACGATCGCGGCGACGCCATCCTCGGCCGCGGCGAGGGTGCCGGTGAGCGTGCGCGTCTTTGCCGCCCAGTCGGCGCTGACGGTGTCGAGGGCCGTGCGCCCGAGCTCCAGCCCCGCGCGCAACGCCGTCTCCACCCGCGCGTCGAACCACGTCTCGATGGCGCGGTTGACGAACTGGTACGACACCAGGTAGATGAGCGCACCGGGCACCACCCCCACGAGACCAAAGATCGCCGCGAGCTTGAGCAGCAGCGCGCTGCCGAAACGCCGGCGCCGCCAGCGCAGCACCAGCCGCGCGGCCAGCCACACCAGCACCGCCGCCAACACCGCCGCAACACCAAGGTTGAGCACCAGCAAGCGCGTGTAGGCGCGCGGCTCGACAGCGCGGTGGTCCGTGGCCAGGGTGAGCAAGTAGAACAGCACCAGCCCCACCCCGAGGATGAACAGCAGGGCCAGCGCGAGGAACCAGCGCAGGTGCCGCACCCGCTGGGCGTCGCGCGTGCGGGCATCGTTCATTCGCGGCCCCCGCCAGCCGGCTCGGGGTCGTCGAGCACGCCCACCGGCGGCAGTCGCAGCACGGCGCGCCACGCCGACACCGCTTCATCCCCCCCGGGCAGGATCTGCAGCGGACGCGGCAGCTGGCCGGTGTCGACGCGGAACTCCACCTCCAGCTGCTCGTCGCCACGCAGCTCGATGCCAGCCACGACGCGCCAGCGCTGCACGGAGCGCGCCAGCGCCAGCGCCTCATCCAGTGAATCGAAATGGCGGTGCAGCGCCGCCGGCTGCTCGGGGGCTGCCCCGTCGATGACGCTGAGCCGCCAGCGCTGCGTCAGCGGCTGAAAGACCAGCCGCACGGTACGCGTCACGCTGGCCAGTCGGCGATCGGTCCAGTACCAGCGCGGCTGACGCAACACCGCGTGCCAGACGAAATACACGGGCACGCCGCGGCGCAGTGCCTCCTCCACCCCGGGCGGCAGGCGCAGCGGCACGCGCGCGCTCAGGTACAACGCCTCCGCCGTGCGCTCCAGCCGCCAGGACGCTCCGTCGGCGGCCGGGCGTGCCGCCGACGCGGGGGTGGTCAGGCCCGCGGCGAGGGCGGCACCGAGCGCCGCGCGCAGCACCGCGCGCCGGCACCACGCGGCGCACGACCGATGCGTACCCTCAGCCTTTGCGGAGCAAGGCGTAGAAAAATCCGTCCATGCCACGGCGCGCATTGTCACCGATCGCGTGCGCGGACACGATGGCCTGCGCCGCCGACGACGGGTCGGCGACGATCCCGCCCGGCAACAGGTGACCCGGTGCCGGCAGCGTCTGCGCCTCGGGGTGCGCGGCGCGAAACGCCGCGACGACGTCCGCCCCCTCGGCCCGGAACACCGAACACGTCGCATACAGCAGCCGCCCGCCGGGTGCGAGCAGCGGCCACAGCGCGTCGAGCAGCCGCCGTTGCGTCGCCGCCAGGCGCGCGATGTCGTCCCCGCGGCGCAGCCAGCGCACGTCCGGGTGCCGCCGCACGATGCCCGAGGCGCTGCACGGCGCATCCAGCAGGATCGCGTCGAACGCTCGCCCATCCCACCAGTCCGCCGGGTTGCTGGCGTCGGCCGCGAGCACCCGCACCTCGGCCCCTGGCGTGGGCAGCCGCAGCCGGCGCAGGGTCTCGTGGATGCGCTCGCAGCGCCGCGGGTCGGCGTCCAGCGCCCACAGCGTCACATCGGCGCGCTCCAGCAGGTGGGCGGTCTTGCCCCCCGGAGCGGCGCAGGCGTCGAGCACGCGCGCACCGGCCGGCAGGCCCTCGCCGAGCAGCAGCGGCGCGGCGAGCTGGGCCGCGCCGTCCTGCACCGCCACGTCCCCATCCGCCCACCCGGGCAGACGCTCCACCGGCACCGCCTCGGCCAGCACCAGGCCATCGTCGCCGATGGCATCGGCCGCCCAGCCCTGCGCCGCCAGGCGCTCGCGGTAGGCATCGCGCGAGACGCGCCGGCGGTTGACGCGCAGCACCAGCGGGGCGGGCTGGTCGTCGGCGGCCAGCGCTGCGTCCCAGTGCTCCGGGTGGTCGCGCTGCAGGCGCTGCACCCACCACGCCGGGTGGTTCCAGCGGCCCACGGGGTCCGCGTGGGCGCGCGCGAGCAGCGCGTCGCGCTCGCGCAGAAAGCGGCGCAAGCAGGCGTTGACGAAGCCCGCGAGCCCCGGCGCGCGCAGCGCGGCGAGCGCGCGCACCGCCTGGTCGACCACCGTGTGGGGCGCGTAGCCCGCGCCGGCGTCGATCAGCAGCGCCAGCGCCGCTTCCAGCAGGGCCGCCACCGGCGCGGGCGGCGCGCGCCGTGCCAGCAGTGCGAGCAGCGCCTGCGTCTCACCGCCGTGGCGCAAGGCCAGAAACGTCAACGCCTGCACGCCCGGGCGCAGGCGCGCGTCGACGCCAGGCAGCACGTCGGCAAGCGACCGCCCCTGTCGCACCGCGGCCACCGCACGCGCCACCGCGGCCAACTGTTCAGCGAGCGCCACCGGGGCGGCCATCGGGTTCCTCGCGTCCATCGTCCAGGGAAAGGGGCGGCATTTTGCCACCATAGAGGCGCTCGATGCGCCGCTCCAACGGGGGATGGGCATCGAACCAGCGGCCCACCGCGGACGATGCCGCCGACACGAGCAACAAGTGCTGCACCTGCGGCATCTGCAGACCATCGGAAGCGTCGGGGGTGCCCGCGCGGTGCAGCCCCAGCACCTTGCGTAGCACGCGCCCCAGCCCGTCGCGCTGACGCGTCCACTGCACCGCGCGCGCATCGGCCAGGTACTCGCGCTGGCGCGCCACGGCCGCCTGCAGCGCATGGCCGGCCAGCCAGCCGAGCCATCCCACGGCCCGCAGGGCCAGCCCGAAGAGCGCCCCCGCATGCCGCCGTCCGCGGGCGTCCGGCGCCATGAGCTGCTCGCCCAGCCGGTACAGCAGCTCCAGCCCGAACACCATGCCGGCGAGCCGCATGTTCAGGCGCGTGTCGCCCTCCCGGATGTGGCTCAGTTCGTGCGCCACCATCCCCTGCAGCTCCTCCCGCGTCAGGTGGTCGAGCGCCCCCTGCGTCACCGCCACCACCGCGTCGTGCTCGTCCCACCCGGTGGCCAGGGCGTTCAGCCCGGCGTCGCGGGGCAACACCATCGCGGTGGGCGGACGCATGCCGGCGGCGATCGCGAGCTCCTGCACCACGTTCGCGTAGCGCTGCTCGTCGAACCGATCGGCGCGCACGGGCCGCGCGCCCAGCCGCTGCGCCAGCGCCACGCCCCCGCCGTGGCGCAGTGCACTGCTCTCCAGCCACCAGCCGCCCAGCACGAAGAGCAGCACGACGGCGGTGTTGACCTCGAAAAAATAGCGCGGGTACCCGATCCATGCACCACCGATCATCAGCCGCCACGCCAGCGCCAGCGCCGCGTTGACCGCGAGCACCAGAAACACGAGCATCAGCGCAAAGAGCAGCAACAGCCGCAGCGTCTGCGCACGTGCTTCGCGCTGGGACTCGAAGAACCGCATCGCCGTCGGCCTGCGCGGACGTCGGCAGGGCCTCAGAGCTGCACGCGCGGGGCCTGCCGCTCGGCGTCGGACGCGGTCGCCTGCAGCGGCGCGAGCACCCCGAAGCCGAACAGCCGTGCCACGATCACGGTCGGAAAATGCCGCACGCGGTCGTTGTACGCGAGCACCTCATCGTTGTAGGCCTGCCGCGCAAACGCGATGCGGTTTTCCGTATGGGCCAGCTCCTCGCGCAGTTCACGCAGCGTCTGGTCCGCCTTGAGCTCCGGGTAGTCCTCCACCACCGCCATCAGCCGCCCGAGGGCCCCACCGAGCGCGGCTTCGGCTCCCGCCAACGCCACCAGCGCCGCGCCGTCGGTTGGACGCTCGGCCGCACGCGCCTCGGTGGCCCGGGCCTGGTTGCGCGCGGCGATCACCGCCTCCAGCGTCTGCGCCTCGTGCGCCAGATACTTGCGCGCCACCTCGACGACGTTGGGGATCAGGTCGTAGCGACGCTTGAGCTGTACGTCGATCTGGCCAAACGCATTGGCCACCCGGTTCTGCAGCCTCATCAAGCCGTTGTAGGCCCCGATGGCCCACAGCCCAACGACCGCCACGGCGGCCAGCGCCCACCCGTACCACGGGATTTCCATGGTGTGCACCTCCTGCGCGCACTGTAGCGCAACGGGGCACAAAAAACCCCGGCCGCGGGCGCGGACCGGGGTGGATTTGAGCGGTAAGAGTCGTCGGATTACTCGGCGGCCGCGTCGGCGTCGGCCGACAGCGCGTCGGCCTCCGCGATCGCGCGGCGCTCCTCTTCATCCAGGCGCTCCTTCGCGCGGCGCGCCTCGTGGAACGCCATGCCGGGGCCCGCCGGGATCAGGCGGCCGACGATGACGTTTTCCTTCAGGCCGCGCAGCTCGTCGCGCTTGCCCATGATCGCCGCCTCGGTCAGCACGCGCGTCGTCTCCTGGAACGACGCGGCGGAGATGAACGAGTCGGTCGACAGCGACGCCTTCGTGATGCCCAGCAGCAGGTTGCGGTACGTCGCCGGCGTCTTGCCCTCGGCGCGCAGCGCGTCGTTGGTGTTGAGGATCTCGGAGCGCTCGACCTGCTCGCCCGCGATGTAGTGGCTGTCGCCGGGGTTTTCCACCTCGACGCGGCGCAACATCTGGCGCACGATCACTTCGATGTGCTTGTCGTTGATCTTCACACCCTGCAGGCGGTAGACGTCCTGCACCTCATCGACGATGTAGCGCGCGAGCTCCTCGATGCCCAGCAGGCGCAGGATGTCCTGCGGGTCGGCCGGGCCGTCGACGATGAGTTCGCCCTTGTTGACGACCTGCCCTTCGTGCACGAGGATGCTCTTTTCCTTCGGCACGAGCTCTTCCCACACCTTGCCGTCCGGGTCGGTGATCTGCAGGCGCACCTTGCCTTTGGTTTCCTTGCCGAAGGAGACCGTGCCGGTGATTTCGGCCAGGATTCCCTTGTCCTTGGGCGAGCGGGCCTCGAACAGCTCGGCCACGCGCGGCAGACCGCCGGTGATGTCGCGCGTCTTTTGGCCTTCCACCGGGATGCGGGCCAGCACCTCGCCGGGGTGGATGCTCTGGCCGTCGCGCACCTGGATGAGCGCACCGACCGGGAAGGTCACCGTCACCGCGTGGTCGGTGCCGGGGATCTTGACCTCCTTGCCCTCGGCGTCAATCAGCTTGACCTGCGGGCGCACCACCTTGGTGGCACCGCGGCGCTTCGGATCGATGACTACCAGCGTCGACAGGCCGGTGACTTCGTCGACCTGCTTGGCCACCGTGAGCCCTTCCTCGACGTTTTCGAACTTCACCACACCAGCGAATTCGGTGATGATCGGACGCGTCAGCGGATCCCAATTGGCCAAAATGGTCCCGGCGCTGATGCGCTGATCCGCCTTGACCGCCAGGATGGCACCGTAGGGCACCTTGTGGCGTTCGCGCTCCCGGCCGTTGTCGTCTTGGATGACGATCTCGCCCGAGCGCGAAATGACCACCTGCTCGCCCTTGGCGTTGGTGACGTAGCGCATGGTGCTGTTGAAGCCGACCACGCCGTTGGACTTGGCCTCGACGCTGGAGGCCACCGCGGCGCGTGAGGCCGCGCCACCGATGTGGAAGGTACGCATGGTCAGCTGCGTGCCGGGCTCGCCGATGGACTGCGCGGCGATCACGCCGATGGCTTCGCCGACGTTGACCAGCCCGCCGCGGCCCAGATCGCGCCCATAGCAGCGCGCGCACACGCCGTAGCGCGTCTCGCAGGTCAGCACGGTGCGCACACGCACCTCGTCCACGCCGGCTTGCTCGATCAGGTCCACCGCGCCCTCGTCCAGCATCTGGCCAGCGGCCACCAACACGCGCTGCGTCTCGGGGTCGACGATATCCTCGGCCGTGGTGCGGCCCAGGATGCGCTCGCGCAGGCTCTCGATGACCTCGCCGCCCTCGACGATGGCGCGCATCAGCGTGCCGTTGCTGGTGCCGCAGTCCTCCTCGGTGACGACCAGGTCCTGCGTCACATCCACCAGGCGGCGGGTCAGGTAGCCGGAGTTGGCGGTCTTGAGCGCCGTGTCGGCCAGACCCTTGCGCGCGCCGTGCGTCGAGATGAAGTACTGCAGCACGTTCAAGCCCTCGCGGAAGTTCGCGGTGATGGGCGTCTCGATGATGGAGCCGTCGGGCTTGGCCATCAGGCCGCGCATGCCGGCGAGCTGGCGGATCTGGGCGGCGGAACCGCGCGCCCCGGAGTCGGCCATCATGTAGATGGAGTTGAACGACTCCTGCTCGACCTCGCGGCCGGCGCGGTCGATGACCTTCTCCTTCTTGAGGTGCTCCATCATCACCTTGGAGATTTCGTCACCGGCCTTGCCCCAGATGTCCACCACCTTGTTGTAGCGCTCACCCGCAGTGACCAAACCCGAGGCGTACTGCTGAGCGATTTCCTTGACCTCGGCCTCGGCGCGCTCGATGATGGCCTGCTTCTCGGCGGGCACCAGCATGTCGTCGATACAGATCGAGATGCCGGCCTGCGTGGCCAAGCGAAAACCGTTTTGCAGCAGTTTGTCGGCAAAGACCACCGTCTCCTTCAGACCGCACTTGCGGAACGAGGCGTTGATGAGCTTGGAGATTTCTTTCTTCTTCAGCGCCTTGTTGATGAGTTCGAACGGCAAGCCCTTGGGCAGAATTTCTGACAGCAGGGCGCGACCGACGGTGGTGTCCACCATCTTGGTGACGGGGGTGAGTTCACCCGTTTCCTTGTTCTTGGTCCACTCGGTCAGGCGCACACTGATGCGGCTGGTGAGCTCCACCACGCCGGCGTCCAGCGCACGCTGCACCTCAGCCACATCGGCAAAGAGCATGCCCTCACCCTTGCCGTTGATGCGCTCACGTGTGGCGTAGTACAGGCCCAGCACCACGTCCTGCGACGGCACGATGGAGGGCTCACCGTTGGCAGGGAACAGCACGTTGTTGGACGACAGCATCAGCACGCGCGCTTCCATCTGCGCCTCGATGGACAGCGGCACATGCACGGCCATCTGGTCGCCGTCGAAGTCGGCGTTGAACGCCGCGCAGACCAGCGGATGCAGCTGGATCGCCTTGCCCTCGATCAGCACCGGCTCGAACGCCTGGATGCCCAGGCGGTGCAGCGTCGGGGCGCGGTTGAGCAGCACCGGGTGCTCTTTGATGACATCCTCCAGGATGTCCCACACCACCGGCGTGCCGGCCTCGACCTCCTTCTTGGCGGCCTTGATCGTGGTGGCAATCCCCATCTGCTCCAGCCGCGCGAAGATGAACGGCTTGAACAGTTCGAGGGCCATCAGCTTGGGCAGACCGCACTGGTGTAGCTTGAGCGTCGGGCCGACCACGATCACCGAGCGGCCCGAGTAGTCCACGCGCTTGCCCAGCAGGTTCTGGCGGAAGCGGCCGCTCTTGCCCTTGATCATGTCCGCCAGCGACTTCAGCGCGCGCTTGTTGGCGCCCGTCATCGCCTTGCCGCGGCGACCGTTGTCCAGCAGGCTGTCGACCGCCTCCTGCAGCATGCGCTTTTCGTTGCGCGCGATGATCTCGGGCGCCTTGAGCTCCAGCAGGCGCTTCAAGCGGTTGTTGCGGTTGATAACGCGGCGGTACAGATCGTTGAGATCCGAGGTGGCGAAACGCCCGCCGTCCAGCGGCACCAGCGGCCGCAGATCCGGCGGCAGCACCGGCAGCACCTCCAGGATCATCCATTCCGGTTTGATGCCGGATTTCTTGAACGCCTCCAGCACCTTCAGGCGCTTGGCGTTTTTCTTGACCTTCATCTCCGAGCCGGTCAGGTCGTTGCGCAGCCTCTCGATCTCGGTGTCCAAATCGATGCTTTGCAGCAACTCCTTGATGCCCTCGGCGCCCATCTTGGCGACGAACTCGTCCCCGTACTCGCGCCGCTTGGCGTCGTAGTCATCCTCCGACATGATGCTGAATTTCTTCAGCGGCGTCATGCCCGGGTCCACCACCACGTAGGCTTCGAAGTACAGCACGCGCTCGATGTCGCGCAGCGTCATGTCCAGCACCAGGCCGAGGCGGCTGGGCAGCGACTTCAGGAACCAGATGTGCGCGCACGGTGCGGCCAGCTCGATGTGGCCCATGCGTTCGCGCCGCACCTTGGTCTGGGTCACTTCCACGCCGCACTTCTCGCAGATCACACCGCGGTGCTTGAGGCGCTTGTACTTGCCGCACAGGCACTCGTAGTCCTTGATGGGACCGAAGATCTTGGCGCAGAACAGGCCGTCGCGCTCGGGCTTGAAGGTGCGGTAGTTGATGGTCTCGGGCTTCTTGACCTCGCCGAACGACCACGACCGAATCTTCTCCGGCGAAGCCAGACCAATCTTGATGGCGTCGAAGTGCTCGTCGGGTTTGAACTGCTTGAACAGGTCGAGCAAGGATTTCATGGCTTGCGTCCTCGGTTGGCTCTATCAGTTGCGTTCCAGCTCGATGTCGATACCGAGCGAGCGGATTTCCTTGACCAGCACGTTGAACGACTCCGGCATGCCGGCGTCGATGGCGTGCTCGCCTTTGACGATGCTCTCGTACACCTTGGTGCGGCCCTGCACATCGTCGGACTTGACGGTGAGCATCTCCTGCAGCACGTAAGAGGCGCCATAGGCTTCCAGCGCCCAGACCTCCATCTCGCCGAAGCGCTGACCGCCAAATTGCGCCTTGCCACCCAGCGGCTGCTGCGTGACCAGCGAGTACGGGCCGGTGGAGCGCGCGTGCATCTTGTCGTCCACCAGGTGGTGCAGCTTCAGGTAGTGCATGTAGCCCACCGTCGTCTTGCGCTCCAGCGGATCACCCGTGCGGCCGTCGTAGAGCTGCGCCTGGGTGCGGCTTTCGGTCAAGCCCTTGGCGCGGGCCACCTCGTCCGGATAGGCCAGCTTGAGCATCGCGCGGATTTGCGCTTCGCTGGCGCCATCGAACACCGGCGAGGCAAATGGCACGCCCTTGGTCAACTCGCGCGCCATCGCCACGATCTCGTCGTCGGTCAGCTCTTCGAGCCGCTCCGGGCGACCTTCGCCGTTGTAGATGCGCTCCAAGAAGGCGCGAATCTCGGCCACTGCGGCCTGGCGCTCCAGCAGCTCGCCGATGCGCTCGCCCAGCCCCTTGGCGGCCCAGCCCAGGTGCACCTCCAGCACCTGCCCGATGTTCATACGCGAGGGCACGCCCAGCGGGTTGAGCACGATATCCACCGGCGTGCCGTCGGCCATGTAGGGCATGTCCTCGACCGGCACGATCTTGGACACGACACCCTTGTTGCCGTGGCGGCCAGCCATCTTGTCGCCCGGCTGCAGGCGGCGCTTGACGGCCAGATAGACCTTGACCATCTTCAGCACGCCCGCCGGCAACTCGTCGCCCTGGGTCAGCTTGCGGCGCTTTTCCTCGAACGCGAGGTCGAAGCTGTGGCGCGTGGCCTCCAACGCGTTCTTGATCGACTCCATCTGCGCGGCCAGGTCGTCGTCAGCCACCCGGATGTCGAACCAATGGTGCTTGTCCACCTCGGCCAAATAGGCCTGGGTCAACACCGACCCCTTGGCCAGCCGCTTCGGCCCACCATTGGCGGTCTTGCCGATCAAGAGCTTCTCCAGCCGGTCGTAGGCATCGGCCTCGACGATGCGCAGCTGGTCGTTCAGGTCCAGGCGGTAGCGCTTGAGCTCATCGTCGATGATCTGTTGCGCACGCTTGTCGCGCTGGATGCCTTCGCGGGTGAAGACCTGCACATCGATCACCGTGCCTTGGCTGCCCTGCTCGACACGCAGCGAGGTGTCCTTCACGTCGGAGGCCTTCTCGCCGAAGATCGCGCGCAGCAGCTTTTCCTCGGGCGTGAGCGTCGTCTCGCCCTTGGGCGTGACCTTGCCGACCAGCACGTCGCCGGGCTGCACCTCGGCGCCGACGTAGATGATGCCGGACTCGTCCAGGCGGTTGAGCTGCTGCTCCGACAAATTGGGAATGTCGCGGGTGATCTCCTCCGGCCCCAGTTTGGTGTCGCGCGCCATCACCACCAACTCTTCGATGTGGATGCTGGTGTAGCGCTCCTCGGCCAACACCTTTTCGGAAATGAGGATAGAGTCCTCGAAGTTGTAGCCGTTCCACGGCATGAAGGCGATCAGCATATTTTGGCCGATCGAGATCTCGCCCAGGTCGGTGGAGGCGCCATCGGCAATCACCGCGCCTTTGTGGATGCGCTCGCCCTTCTTGACGATGGGGCGTTGGTGGATGTTGGTGTTTTGGTTGGAGCGCTGGTACTTGATCAGGTTGTAGATGTCCACGCCCACTTCACCGGCCACCGCCTCGTCGTCGTTGACGCGGATGACGATGCGGGTGGCATCGACATAATCCACCACGCCGCCGCGCTTGGCCACCACCACGGTGCCGGAGTCGATGGCGGCCACGCGCTCGATGCCCGTGCCGACCAGTGGCTTTTCGGGGCGCAACACCGGCACCGCCTGGCGCGACATGTTGGCGCCCATCAGCGCGCGGTTGGCGTCATCGTGCTCCAGGAACGGCACCAGCGACGCCGCGACCGAGACGATCTGGGCCGGCGAGACGTCCATGTACTGCACGCGGTCGGGCGTGGTCAGCACCGATTCGCCCTTCTCGCGTGCCGAGACCAGCTCCTCGACCAACCGGCCTTCTTCATCCAGCTCGGCATTGGCCTGCGCGATGATGTATTTGCCTTCCTCGATGGCGGACAAATAATCGATCTGGTTGGTCACCTTGCCGTCCACCACGCGGCGGTACGGGGTTTCGATGAAGCCGTACTCGTTGAGGCGCGCGTACAGCGCCAGCGAGTTGATCAGGCCGATGTTGGGGCCTTCGGGCGTTTCGATCGGGCAGACGCGGCCGTAGTGCGTGACGTGCACATCGCGCACCTCGAAGCCAGCGCGCTCGCGCGTGAGGCCGCCCGGGCCCAGGGCCGAGACGCGGCGCTTGTGAGTGATCTCGGCCAGCGGATTGGTCTGGTCCATGAACTGGCTGAGCTGGCTGGCGCCGAAAAACTCCTTGAGCGCCGCGGAAATCGGCTTGGAGTTGATCAGGTCGTGCGGCATCAGCGGCTCTTGTTCGGCCTGGCCGAGCCGCTCCTTGACCGCCTTTTCGATACGCGCCAAGCCGGTGCGGAACTGGTTTTCGGCCAGTTCGCCGACACAGCGCACGCGCCGGTTGCCCAGGTGATCGATGTCGTCCACCTCGCCCTTGCCGTTGCGCAGATCCACCAGGATCTTGACCACGGCCATGATGTCCTCGTTGGTCAGGACCATGGGGCCTTCGGCGCTGTCGCGGCCGACACGGGCGTTGAACTTCATGCGCCCAACGCGCGACAGGTCGTAGGTCTCCGGGTTGTAGAACAGGCGGTGGAAGAGCGCCTGCACCGCATCCTCGGTGGGCGGTTCGCCAGGGCGCATCATGCGGTAGATCGCCACGCGCGCGGCAAACTCATCGGCCGTTTCGTCCGTGCGCAGCGTCTGGCTGATGTACGGGCCCTGGTCGAGCTCGTTGGTGTAGATGCAGGGCAGCTCCTGGATGCCGGCGGCGCGCAGCTTCTTGAGCAGCGTTTCGGTCAACTCGTCATTGGCACGGGCAATGATCTCGCCGGTGTCTGGATCGACGATATTCTTGGCCACCACGCGGCCGATCAGATAGTCCTCTGGCACGCTGATGTGGGTGGTACCGGACTGCTCCAGTTCGCGCACATGGCGTGCCGTGATGCGCTTGTCCTTGGCCACCACCACCTTGCCCGTTTTGTCGGTGATGTCGAAGCGCGCCATCTCGCCCTTGAGGCGCTCGGGCACGAATGCCATCAGCGCGCCGCTGTCCATCAGGCGGAAGTGGTCATTGACATAGAAGTTGGCGAGGATGCTCTCTGGCGTCAGGCCGATCGCTTTGAGCAGAATGGTCACCGGCATTTTGCGGCGCCGGTCCACGCGGAAGTACAGCAGATCCTTCGGGTCGAACTCGAAGTCCAGCCACGAGCCGCGATAGGGAATGATGCGCGCCGAAAACAACAGCTTGCCCGAGCTGTGCGTCTTGCCCTTGTCGTGCTCGAAGAATACCCCTGGCGAGCGGTGCAACTGGCTGACGATGACGCGCTCGGTGCCGTTGATGATGAAGGAGCCCTTGTCGGTCATCAGGGGCACTTCGCCCATGTACACCTCCTGCTCCTTGACCTCCTTGACCACCTTGGACTGCGGTGTGGAGGCTTCGCGGTCATAGATGATGAGCTGCACACGCGCGCGCACGGCCGATGCATAGGTCAGGCCGCGTGTCTGGCACTCACGCACATCGAATACCGGCTTGCCCAGCGTGTACTCGACAAACTTCATCTCCACAAAGCCGTTGTGCGACACAATCGGAAAGGCCGACTCGAATGCGGCCTGCAAGCCGACCGGCTTTCGCTGGCGCGGGGGGACATCGGCCTGCAAAAACGCGGTGTACGCGTCCTTTTGCATCTGCAGCAGATAGGGGATTTCCAACACGCTGTCGCGGCTGCCAAAGCTTTTGCGGATGCGCTTGCGTTCGGTGTAGGAGTACGGGGCCATGAGATCTCCGGATTGAGGTCTGCGGCGACTGGGTGGAGCGCGCCGTCGGGGGCGCCCATGGGGGAATTCTTGGCGACCGGCCCCTACCGGTCTCTGGGCAGACGGCCCGCACGTGATGCGCGGGCCCGAACCAAGCGGTCTTGCTGCAGTCGGGGTCAGAAGACACGGCAAAGCGGTCTCGGGCGACCGTTTTGCCGTGCGCTCTGCAAGCGGCAAAGGCTGGAGGCCCCAGCGAGGCACTCCAGCCCTTAGATGGCGAACCGTTTACTTGAGTTCGGCCTTCGCGCCGGCTTCTTCCAGCTTCTTCTTGGCAGCTTCGGCGTCGGCCTTGGGCATCGCCTCCTTGACGGTCTTGGGGGCGCCATCGACCAGGTCCTTGGCTTCCTTCAGGCCCAGGCCGGTGATTTCGCGCACGGCCTTGATCACGCCGACCTTGTTCGAGCCCGCTTCCTTCAGAATCAGGTCGAACTCGGTCTTTTCTTCGGCGGCCGGCGCGGCAGCGCCAGCGCCAGCGGCGGCCGGCGCGGCCATCGCCGCGGCGCTCACGCCGAACTTCTCTTCGATCGCCTTGACCAGGTCGTTGAGCTCCATCACCGTCATGGTGTCCAGAGCGGCCAGGAATGCGTCTTTGTCAAATGCCATGATGATTTCCTACAAACGGTTGGATTAGGGACGAAGGCCGTATCAGGCGGGCTGCGCCTCGCTCTTTTTCTCGGCCAGGGCCGCCACGACGCGCGCCAGGCGGGACACCGGCGACTGCATGAGGCCCAGCAACTGCGACAGCAGCACTTCCTTGGAAGGAATGCTCGCCAGGGACTTCACGCCGTTGACATCTAGCGGCTTGCCGGCATAGACACCGCCGCGCAAGACCATCTTGTCGTTGGTCTTGGCGAACTCGACCACCACTTTCGCGGCAGCCACGGCATCTTCCGAAAAGCCGTAGATGAGCGGACCGGTCATCTGCTCGACGGCGACCTCGAAGGGCGTGCCGGTGACCGCACGGCGGGCCAGGGTGTTCTTCAGCACGCTGATGGACACCCCTGCCTTGCGGGCTTCGACACGCAGCTTCGTGAGGTCTGCCACCGTGATGCCGCGGTACTCGGCCATCACCAGCGTCTGCGCTTTGGCGGCGAGGGCCGACACCTCTTGGACGACGGCCTGCTTCTCACTGCGGTTCAGACTCAAGGTTGACTCCTTAAAAACACGGCCACCCTACAAAAGAAAGAGGCCGCGCACCTGTTGCAGCGATCAACCGTTTTCGGAAGTGGCGCCGGCTCGCGCCAGCGCCCGACTCCATCCGCGGCGGGATCGCCATCTGCGCTGGCCGCCGGCCCGCAAGGGCCGACACTTAGGCGAACGGGTGTTCGCACCAGCGGTCTTGGATGGCTTCGCCGCCCGGAGACGGCGAACCCACCACTGCGCCACACCGAAGGATCAACCCGCGGCGCGGCGCCCATTCGAATCAGCCCGCAACCGCGATGGTCTGCGGATCGACGCGCACACCCACACCCATGGTCGACGAGACCGCGACCTTGCGCAGGTATTGCCCCTTGGCCGCTGCGGGCTTGGCCTTGTTCAAGGCATCGATCAGCGCCGCCAGGTTGCCCTGGAGCTTGTCGGCGTCGAACGAGCGGCGGCCGATGGTGGTGTGGACAATACCAGCCTTGTCCACACGGAACTGGACCTGCCCGGCTTTGGCGTTGCGCACCGCAGTGGCCACATCGGGCGTGACGGTACCCACCTTCGGGTTCGGCATCAGGCCGCGTGGCCCCAAAATCTGCCCCAGCGCACCCACCACGCGCATGGCATCGGGTGCCGCGATCACGACGTCGAAGTCGATGTTGCCGGCCTTGATCTGCGCGGCCAGATCGTCAAAACCCACGACGTCGGCGCCAGCCGCCTTGGCCTCTTCGGCCTTGGAGCCCTGGGCAAACACGGCCACGCGCTTGGTCTTGCCCGTTCCGTTGGGCAGCACGACGGCTCCACGAACGACCTGATCCGACTTGCGCGGATCCACGCCCAGCTGGACCGCCACATCGACGGACTCATCAAACTTGGCGGTCGCGCACTCCTTGACGATCGCCAGCGCCTCGGGCAGCGGATACAGCTTGGTCGAATCGACCTTGCCTTGCAAAGCCTTTTGTTTCTTGGTCAGCTTGGCCATCTCAGACGCCCTCCACAATCACACCCATCGAACGGGCGGAGCCAGCGATGGTCTTGACGGCAGCCTCCAAATCGGCCGCCGTCATGTCTTTCATCTTGGTTTTGGCGATTTCCTCGAGCTGGGCGCGGGTGATCTTGCCGACCTTCTGCGCATGCGGCTTGGACGAGCCCTTGTCCAGCTTGATCGCTTTCTTGATCAACGTCGTGGCCGGCGGCGTCTTGATGATGAAGGTGAAGCTCTTGTCCGCATAGGCGGTGATGACCACCGGCAACGGCAGACCGGGCTCCATACCCTGCGTCTGGGCGTTGAACGCCTTGCAGAACTCCATGATGTTCAGACCGCGCTGACCCAGCGCCGGACCGATCGGAGGAGAGGGATTGGCCTTACCTGCTGGCACCTGCAGCTTGATAAAGCCGACAATCTTCTTAGCCATGAGTGATATGCTCCTGCGAGTGCAGACGGCGCACGCTTCGCAATGCCACGAAGCCGAGCGCCTCCTCGCGCGAAGACCCGGTCTCACCCCGCCGCAGATGAGCAATCGCTGGACGGGCCGCGGTCGCCGAGCCGACTTCGACAGCGGTATCGCTAGCGCCGCACCCACCCCTGTGGCTTGCAGCGCAAGCAGTAAACCCTACATTGTAGCGGTTTTCGCAAACCCTGTCCATCAGGTCTTTTCGACCTGATTGAACTCCAGCTCCACTGGCGTGGCCCGGCCGAAAATGGTCACCGACACGCGCAGCTTGTTTTTCTCGTAGTTGACCTCTTCGACCGAACCATTGAAGTCGGCAAACGGGCCTTCCTTGACGCGCACCAGCTCGCCCACCTCGAACTCGACCTTATGGCGCGGGCGATCGGCACCCTCTTGCATCTGGCCGATGATCTTCTGCACCTCTTCCTCCGAAATGGGCGTTGGGCGATTGCGCGCCCCACCGACGAAACCCGTCACCTTGCTGGTGTTTTTCACCAGGTGCCAGGTATCGTCGTCCATGACCATCTCGACCAACACATAGCCGGGGAAGAACTTGCGCTCGGCGGTGCGCTTGACCCCGTTCTTGATTTCGACCACCTCTTCGGTCGGCACCAAAATGCGGCCAAACTTGTGCTGCATGCCGGCACGTTGCACCCGCTCCAGGATGTTGCGCTCGGCAGCCTTCTCCATGCCGGAGTAGGCATGGACGACATACCAGCGCATGCCTTCGGCGGGGGTGGCACTCATGGCCGGCGCCGCATTCGATTCGCTCATATTCACCTCCATCCAAGGATGAGGCCGTACAGCACCCACTCCAGAAGCTTGTCCGTCAGCCACAGGAACAACGCCATGACCACGACGAATGCGAAGACGTACGCGGTCATCTGCGTCGCCTCCTTGCGGGTCGGCCAGACGACCTTTTTGACTTCCTTGACCGCGTCGCGACCAAAGGCGATGAGCCGCTGGCCCGGCGTGGCGGTGGCACCGATGCCCAGGGCCAACGCTGTCGCCACCAACAATACCGCCCATTGCACCCAGGCGCCCTGAGCCGTCAGCCAGTAAAAACCCACAAACCCGAGCAGCACACACAGCGCAGCCGCAGCCAGCTTCACCCTGTCCGCACCGCTGCTCACGGTTTCAGCATCCGTTGAGGCCATTGCCCTCACACCTTCACAAGCTTGCGCTGCGCAGCCCCTGCTGCGCTCCAGAAACACAAGCCCGCTGCGGTCCGAGGACACGGGCGGGCTTGAACAACAATGCCGGCACTGTGGCGCTTGTCACCGGCTGGCAGGGGCAGAGGGAATCGAACCCTCAACCTTCGGTTTTGGAGACCGACGCTCTGCCAATTGAGCTATACCCCTATAGGACCGACCAGAAAACCGACCGATCCCGCTACACCATTACTCGATGATCTTGGCCACCACGCCGGCGCCGACGGTGCGGCCGCCTTCGCGGATCGCAAAGCGCAGGCCTTCCTCCATCGCGATCGGTGCAATCAGCTTGACCGTGATCGAGACGTTGTCGCCCGGCATCACCATCTCTTTGTCCTTGGGCAGCTCGATGGAGCCCGTCACGTCCGTGGTGCGGAAGTAAAACTGCGGCCGGTAGTTGTTGAAAAACGGCGTGTGGCGC
>NZ_JARJMT020000108.1 GCF_029335975.1 Tepidimonas sp. | reverse complement strand
TCGGCAATCTTGAGCTGATCCGCCACGACCTTGAAGGCCGTACCACAGGATGGGCAGCGGGTGATGAAGCTCATGCCCACGATTATGACGGCGGCGTGCGGGCAGGCGCCAGGGCCTGTTCAGCGGCGCTGGGCCGTCATGAGGATCCAGCCGTCCTCGGCGTCGGCGACTGCCAGCGCCAACCACGGGGCATAAGCCTCGCGCAGCTCGTCGGCCTGGCGCTCCAGAATGCCCGCCAGCACCAGCTCCCCCCCATCGTCGACATGCGCGCACAGCAACGGGGCCAGCACCTTCAGCGGCGTGGCCAGGATATTGGCCAATACCAGCCCGTAGCGACCCTGCGCCGCCTCCGGCAGGCCGGCGTTCACGGCCACCGCATTGGCTGCCGCGTTGAACCGGGTGGACTCCACGGCGGCCGGATCGATATCCACCGCATCCACCGCCGCGGCCCCCCGCTTGGCCGCCGCGATGGCCAAAATGCCAGAGCCACAGCCGTAGTCGAGCACGCGCCGCCCGGTCATGTCGTGGTGAGCGATCCAACGCAGGCACATGCGGGTGGTGGGATGGGTGCCCGTACCAAACGCTAGCCCAGGGTCGAGCCGGATGATGGTGCGGGCCCCGGTCGGCGGCTCGTGCCAGCTCGGCACGATCCAAAAATCGGGCGCAATCGGCACGGGGTCGAATTGGGACTGCGTCAGGCGCACCCAGTCGGTGTCGACCACCGGCCGCACACCGATCACCTTGCAGTCGGCAAAAAAATCCTGCGGCGCCAGCAAAGCGGCCGCCTCATGCGCCTGCTCCTCGGTGTCAAACAGCGCGACGATCAACGAGCGCTGCCAGCCGGATGCTGGCGCCGGCAGCCCAGGTTCGCCAAACAGCGCTTGCTCCGCCGGGGTGTGCGCATCGGCATCCTCGACCGAGACGCTGAGCGCTTCCAGAGCCTGCAGCGCATCGCAGACGTACTCGACACGCGCTTCGGGCACGCGCAACAGGAGTTCGTGCCAGCGCGGCGCAGCCGCCATCGCTTCATCCCCGCTCACGTTGCGCCAGCCAGCTCTCGAGATAGTGGATGTTGGTGCCGCCAGCCTCGAAATTGGCGTCCACCATCAGCTCTCGATGCAGCGGCACATTGGTTTTGATGCCCTCGATCACCACCTCAGCCAGCGCTCCGCGCATGCGCGCCAGCGCCTGCTCACGCGTGTCGCCATACGCAATGATCTTGCCGATCATCGAGTCGTAGTTTGGTGGTACGCAGTAGCCGCTGTAGATGTGCGAGTCCACCCGAACCCCGGGGCCGCCTGGGGCATGCCAGGCCGTGATGCGACCGGGCGACGGGGTGAACTTGTACGGATCCTCGGCGTTGAGGCGGCACTCGATGGCGTGTCCGCGCAGTTGAATCTGGCGCTGGGTGAAGGGCAGCTTCTGTCCCGCAGCGATTTGGATCTGGGTGCGCACGATATCGATGCCCGTGATCATTTCCGTCACCGGGTGCTCTACCTGCACGCGCGTGTTCATCTCGATGAAGTAGAACTCGCCGTTTTCGTATAAAAACTCGAATGTACCGGCCCCCCGGTAGCCCATCCTCTTACACGCCGCAGCGCAGCGGTCACCGATGCGCTCGATCAGACGGCGCGGTATCCCCGGGGCGGGCGCCTCCTCGATCACCTTCTGGTGGCGGCGCTGCATGGAGCAATCGCGTTCGAACAAATGAACCGCATTGCGGTACTGATCGGCCAGCACCTGGATCTCGATGTGCCGAGGATTTTGGAGAAATTTCTCCATATAAACCTCGGGGTTGTTGAAAGCCGCTGCCGCTTCACTCTTGGTGGTCTGCACCGCATGCAGCAAGGCCGCCTCGGTATGCACCACGCGCATACCACGCCCGCCGCCGCCGCCAGCGGCCTTGATGATGACGGGATAGCCGATCGTGCGCGCGATGCGCTTGATCTCGGCCGGGTCGTCCGGCAACGCACCATCCGAACCCGGCACAGTGGGCACACCGGCGCGCTGCATCGCCTGCTTGGCCGAGACCTTGTCGCCCATCAGCCGAATCGACTCCGGGGTCGGGCCGATGAAAACGAAGCCACTTTTCTCTACCCGCTCGGCAAAGTCCGCGTTTTCCGACAGAAAGCCGTAGCCAGGGTGGATGGCTTCGGCGTCGGTGACTTCGGCGGCCGAAATGATGGCCGGCATGCTGAGGTAGCTCTGGCCCGAAGGCGCCGGACCGATGCACACCGCCTCGTCCGCCAGCTTGACGTACTTGGCTTCGCGGTCGGCCTCGGAATAGACGACGACGGCCTGGATGCCCATCTCGCGACAGGCGCGCTGCACCCGCAGGGCGATCTCGCCGCGGTTGGCGATCAAGATCTTCTTGAACATGGCGACGCCCTCATTCGAGGACGAACAGCGGCTGGCCGTACTCCACGGCTTGACCGTTCTCGACCAAAATTTCCTTGATCACGCCCGCACGATCGGCCTCGATTTCGTTGAGAATCTTCATCGCTTCGATGATGCACACTGGCTCGCCCTCCTTGACCGCCTGGCCGACTTCGACGAACGGCTTGGCGCCTGGACTGGGCGCGCGGTAAAAAGTACCGACCATGGGCGACTTGATCACGTGTCCCTGGATCTCGGCGCGTGCCGGCGCGGCGGCGGCCTCGGCGGGTGCGGGCGCCGTCAGGGTGATGGGTGCTGCCGGGGCGGCCACCGCCGGCACCGCCACGGGCGTCATGACCGCTGCAGCCGCAGCGGCCTTGACGATGCGGACCTTGCCTTCGGCTTCGGTGATCTCCAGTTCGGAAATATTCGACTCCGAGACCAGGTCGATGAGCGTCTTGAGTTTGCGCAAATCCATGGCGACTCCGTACTATGCACCGAATTTGTGTTGATCTTGCCGCGAACGTCGCGGAAAGAGCGCGAAATATACACGAGCCAATGCCCACCACCGCCCCCAGGGATTGCCATGACCGATGACAACGCCGTCACCACGATGGCCCTGCCAGGGCTGGCGCGCGCGCTGATCGCCGCGGGCGCGCTGTCCCAGCAGCAGGCCGAAATGCTCTATGCCAGGGCCCAAAGCCACAAATCCGGCTTCATTTCCGAGCTGATCGACAGCGCCCTCATCTCGCCGAGCGATCTGGCGCACACCATGTCAGAGGCGTTTGCCGCGCCGTTGATCGATCTGGACGCGATCGACCCGCAACGGCTGCCACACCATGTGCTCGACCCCAAGACCTGTCAGCAGTACCGCATCGTGCCGCTGGCACGCCGCGGCAACCGCCTGTCGGTGGCCACCGCCGACCCGTCCGATCTGCAGGCGGCAGAAAAGGTCAAGTTCGAGACGCAACTGGCTGTCGACTGGATCATTGCCGAGGTGGACAAGCTCGGCAAGTTGGTCGAGACCTACACCGCCAGCGCCGGGCAGCGCAACGCGCAAATCGTCGGCCAGACCTTCGACTTCGAGGCCGAGGGCCTCGAGATAGCCGGGACCGAGCCGACGGAAAAGGTGGCCGCCGAGGTCGAAGACGCGCCTATCGTCAAATTCCTGCAGAAGATGCTGCTGAATGCGTACACCATGCGCGCCTCCGACCTGCACTTCGAGCCCTACGAACACCACTATCGGGTACGGATGCGCATCGATGGCCAGTTGCGCGAGATCGCTACGCCGCCGGTGGCGATCAAAGACAAGCTCGCTTCGCGCATCAAGGTCATCTCCAAGCTCGACATCTCCGAAAAACGCGTGCCCCAAGACGGCCGCATGAAGCTCAAGGTCGGCGCGGACAAGGTGATCGACTTTCGCGTCAGCACCCTGCCGACGCTGTTTGGCGAGAAGGTCGTCATCCGCATCCTCGACCCGAGCAGCGCACAGATGGGCATCGATGCGCTGGGCTACGAGCCCGACGAAAAGGACAAGCTGTTGGCGGCGATCCAGCGCCCGTACGGCATGGTGCTGGTCACTGGTCCCACCGGCTCGGGCAAAACAGTGTCGCTGTACAGCTGCCTGAACCTGCTCAACCAGCCCGGTGTCAATATCTGCACCGCCGAAGATCCGGCCGAGATCAACCTGCCTGGCGTCAACCAGGTCAACGTCAACGAAAAGGCGGGCCTGACCTTTGCTGCGGCGCTGCGCGCCTTCCTGCGCCAGGATCCCGACATCATCATGGTCGGCGAAATCCGCGATCTGGAGACCGCCGACATCGCCATCAAGGCCGCGCAGACGGGGCATCTGGTGCTCTCGACGCTGCACACCAACGATGCGCCCTCGACCCTCACGCGGCTGGTCAACATGGGGGTGGCGCCGTTCAACATCGCCGCCAGCATCAACCTGATCACGGCACAACGCCTGGCGCGGCGCCTGTGCCCGAAATGCAAGGTGCCGCACCACGACCTGCCACGCCAAGCGCTGCTGGAGGCCGGCTTCACCGAGCAGGATCTGGAGGGTGACTGGCAGCCGTACAAACCAGTGGGCTGCTCCGCCTGCCACGACGGTTACAAGGGGCGCATTGGTATCTACCAAGTCATGCCGGTGAGTGAAGCAATCCAGCAACTCATCCTGCGCGGCGCCAGCGCACTGGAAATTGCCGAGCAAGCCCACCGCGAGGGCGTGCGCACACTGCGCGAAGGCGGCTTGCGCAAGGTTAAGATGGGCATCACGTCGTTGGAGGAGGTGCTGTCGGCGACCAACGACTGATGGCCCGATTTGCCCGCGCCCGTTTATCGCCGACATCCACAGAGGGATCGCCCATGGCTACCGCAACCCCTGCCGCCCAAGACCGCCTCTTCGAATGGGAAGGCAAGGACCGCAACGGCAAACCGGTCAAAGGCGAAATGCGTGCCGCCGGCGAGGCACAGGTACAGGCCCAGCTGCGCCGCCAGGGCATCGTGGTGCAGAAGGTGCGCCGCAAGCGTTTCGTCTCGACCCAGCGTATCAAGCCCAGGGATATCGCGATCCTCACCCGCCAGATGGCCACGATGATGAAGGCAGGCGTGCCGCTGCTGCAGGCCTTCGACATCGTCGGCCGCGGCAACCCCAATCCGAGCGTCGCGCGGCTGCTCTATCAGATCCGCACGGATGTCGAAACCGGCACCTCGCTGTCGGCGGCGTTTCGTAAGCATCCGGTCTACTTCAACTCCCTGTACTGCAACCTGGTGCAGGCGGGGGAAGCCGCCGGTATCCTGGAGGACATTCTGGATCGCCTGTCCACCTACCTCGAGAAGACCGAAGCCATCAAGAGCAAGGTGAAATCCGCGCTGATGTACCCGACGGCGGTGCTGGTCGTGGCCTTCGTCGTGGTGTCGGTGATCATGATTTTCGTCGTGCCCGCCTTCAAGGAGGTGTTCACCTCGTTCGGCGCCGACCTGCCGGCGCCGACACTGGCGGTCATTGCAATGAGCGAATTCTTCGTGGCGTACTGGTGGCTCATCTTCGGAGCGCTGGGTGGCGGGTTGTTCCTCTTTCTCCAGGCCTGGAAGCGCAGCGAGCAGGTGCAGCACTGGATGGACCGGCTGCTGCTGCGCCTACCGATCTTTGGTCAATTGGTGCAAAAGTCGGCCGTCGCGCGCTGGACACGCACGCTGTCGACGATGTTTGCCGCTGGCGTGCCGCTGGTCGATGCCCTCGATTCTGTCGGTGGCGCGGCCGGCAACGCAGTGTATGCAGCAGCCACCGCCAAGATCCAGCAGGAAGTCGCCACCGGCACTGCGCTCACGCAGGCCATGACCCACGCCGGCGTTTTCCCCTCGATGGTGCTACAGATGTGCGCGATCGGCGAGGAATCGGGGGCCCTGGACCACATGCTAGGCAAAGCGGCCGATTTCTACGAGCAGGAGGTCGACGACATGGTGGCGGGTCTGTCGAGCCTGATGGAGCCGATCATCATCGTCATCCTGGGCACCATCATCGGCGGCATCGTCGTAGCGATGTACCTGCCGATCTTCAAGCTGGGCGCGGTGGTTTGAGCATGTCGGGGTCGGAGCCGGGGATGGGGCGGCCGGTGGAGATGGCCCGATCGGCCGCACTGGTCGTCGACGGCAACCCCACCACCCGCATGACGCTGGCCGGACAATTGCGCAGCTTTGGTTTCACCTCCATCAGCCAGGTCGGCCGCATCGCCGATGCGCGGCGCGAGATCGAGCGCCATGCCTTCGACCTGGTGATCTGCAGTGACGCCTTCCCGCGCAGCGGCTCGGGCCAGGCCCTGCTGGACGATCTGCGCCGCAGCGGGCTGCTGCCCTTTGGTA
>NZ_JARJMT020000097.1 GCF_029335975.1 Tepidimonas sp. | reverse complement strand
GTGTCCAGCAGCCACGGGGGCAGGGGCAAGACCAACATGGCCAGCACCAGCATCACCAGAGCCGGGGCAGCCAGCGCCTGACCATGGCCCTGCCAGGGGCGAAGCGACTGTTGCAGCGATTGCAAAATGGCGTTCATGGGTCAAGGACTCAAGACAAGGTTCTGGCCGGTTGGCGACCGTGCAAGGGATCGAGTTCGACAGGCACGTCGGGGCGGGGTGGTTTGGGCATCGGCCCTTGACCCTTGAGCGCGGCGCGCAGTCGATAGACATAAGCCAGCACCTGCGCCACGGCCGTGAACAACGCGGCCGGGACGGGATGGTCGAGTTCGGTGTGGGCGTACAGGGCCCGAGCGAGCATGGGCGACTCCAACACGGGCACGTGCGCATCGCGGGCGGCATCGCGGATGCGCAAGGCCAGCAGATCGGTCCCCTTGGCGATGACATGGGGCGCTGCCATGGTGCGCTCGTCGTAGCGCAACGCGACCGCATAGTGGGTCGGGTTCATCACCACCACATCGGCCTCGGGCACGCGCCGCACACTCTGGCCATAAGCGATCTCACGCGCCCGCTGGCGGCGCTTGCTCTTGACCAAGGGGTTGCCCTCGGTCTCTTTGTGCTCGTCTTTCACCTCTTGCAGCGACATACGCAATTGGTGGCGATACAGATACTGCTGCAGCGGCACGTCCACTAGCGCCACGAGCAGCACCACAGCCAGCATCCAAGCCACACCCACCATGAACCACTCGCGCGACTGGGCCAGCGCCGCCTCCAGCGGGCGCAGCAACAGACTGGCGAATGCACCGATGTGCGATTCGACATACAGCCCACCGATGAACGCGATCATGGCCGTGATGGCCAGGAGCTTGAGCACCTCGATCATCTGCTGTCGTGAAAACAAGCGCTTCAGGCCGCTGAGCAGGCCGATCTTGGACCAGTCGGGCATGAGGGGCTTGGCGCTGAGCGCATACGACCCAGCCGTGATCAGCGCCGTCATGGCAATGGCGATCACCGCCAGGCCCAGCGGCAGGTAGTAACCCAGGGCCCATTGCAAGGCATCGGCCAGGCGCTCGAGCATCCGTTGCGGCTCGCGCACGGAGACGGCGTCAAAGCGCAAACCCTCGCGCATGGCGCTGCGCATGCGCTCGAAGGCCCATGGCAAGCTCGCCCACAGCAGCGCAAGCCCTCCACCCAAGACCGCCAAATGCGTCAGATCCTTGGATCTGGGGACCTGACCATCCGCACGCGCCTTTTGCAAGCGTCGTGGGGTGGCGGGTTGATTCTTATCCTGGGTCGATTCCATGGCGGCCGCTCGGTGGCTGACGGCCGCATTGTCCGGCTGGACCCAGGGTTTCTAAAGCCCAAAAAGGCTGCCAGAACCCGCCACTTTTGCGCCCCCACCCCGGGGGCAGCGATCAGAAACCCAAGCTGGCCAGCAGGTCGTCTACCTGTGCCTGGCTGGTAACGACGTCGGTGCGCCCCTCGGGGTTGACCACGGGCCCGGACAGCTCTGGCCGCTTCGGCTCGTCTGCCGCGGTGCTGCCGGACGCCTCCGTCGGCGCCGCAGGCGGGGCGGTTTCGATCAAGAGCTGCAGCAACTGCTGCTCCAGCGTGCCAGCCAAGGCCACCACTTTCTTGATCACCTGCCCCGTCAGGTCATGAAAATCCTGCGCCATCATGATCTCGGTGAGATGCTGGTCGGTGCGCTCGGCCGCCGCCTGGATTTTTTGCGACCACTCCAACAGCTCCGGCATGGCCCATTTCAGGCCAGGCACCGCGCCGATGGTCTCGACCAACTGGCGGCTGCTGTCGATCACCGTGTGCTGCTCCGCCTTGGCCTCATCCACACGGTTGAGCACCTTCTCGGCGGCCTCGCCTGTCAGGCGTGCAATGTACTCCAGCCGGCTGCGCGCATCGGGCAGCTCGCCGACGGCGTCCTTGAGTGCGGGCATATAGCCCAGCGCCTTGAGCGCCTCATGCAACTCCCGCGTGATCTCGCCCAGTCGCTGATAGATATCGCCTTTGCCGTCGGGCTTGGGCGCTTCGGATGCCGCATCGCTCATGACCTACCCTCCCCGTGGTGCCGTCAGGCCCAACCCATCTTGCGAAAAATGTTGGTGAGCTTTTCTTCGAGCGTGGCTTTGGTGAACGGCTTGACGATGTAGCCAGCCGCCCCGCCCTGGGCCGCGGCGATGATGTCTTCCTTTCGCGCCTCGGCCGTGACCATCAGCACCGGCAGATGTTTGAGCTTTTCGTCTGACTTGATCTGCGTGAGCAGTTCAAAGCCATTCATATTGGGCATGTTGATATCGGTGATGACCATGTCGAACTTGCCGTTGCGCAGCTTGTGCAGCGCGGCCGAGCCGTCCTCCGCCTCGTCGGCATCCCCATGCCCAAGCTCCTTGAGCAGGTTGCGCACGATTCGGCGCATCGTGGAAAAGTCGTCGACAATCAAAAAACGCACATCGGCCATGGAAGACTCCGTCCGGAACGGCCTTAGTTTAAGGGCATGACCCGCCCATCGGCAGCGGGTGAGGCCTTGACAGCAGGATTTTGCGCCGCCTCCAGCGCCGAGCGAGCGTCGCTCTCGTCGTTGACCGTGGGTGCAGCCTCAAGGGATTTGGACATACGCTCCTCCGCTTCACGGGTGAGCACCAGAATACTGATGCGGCGGTTGCGCGGATCGAACGGCTGGTCGGGAAACAGCAGCTGCTTGTCGGCCATGCCGACCACGCGCGCCAGCTTGCCCTCGGGCAGCCCAGCGGCCACCAGCTCGCGGCGAGACGCATTGGCCCGGTCAGCCGACAACTCCCAGTTGCTGTAAGCGCGCTCGCCGCTGCCGTACGGCGTGGCATCCGTGTGTCCGGACAGCGAAATGCGGTTGTCCACCTCAGCCAACGCCTGCGCGATGGCACGCAGGATATCGCGCATGTAGGGTTTGACCAGCGCGCTGCCGGTGTCGAACATGGCCCGCCGCTGATCGTCGACGATCTGGATGTTCAGGCCGTCCTGCACCATTTCCAGACGGATCTGATTTTGGTACTCGGCCAGCTGGGGGTTGAGATTGATGATGTTCTCGATCTTGTCCCGCAAGGTGGCGATGCGCTGCTTGTCTTGCCGGATCGCCTCGGCCCGGGCGAGCTGGGACCCCAGCTCGCGCAGCTTCTCCTCGATGTTGCCGCTGGCGACCTCACCCACGCTCTTGGTCAGATCATCACCCCCGCCGTCCAAAATACTCGTCGCGCCGCCCGACCCAGGCCCGCCAAAGAGCATCACCTTCAACGGCTGGTTGAAGTAGTCCGCCAGCCCCTTGCGGTCGCCTTCGGTGGTCGAGCCCAGCAGCCACATCAGCAGGAAAAACGCCATCATCGCCGTCACGAAGTCGGCGTAAGCGATTTTCCATGCGCCCCCGTGCGCGCCATGCCCGCCTTTTTTGACGCGCTTGACGATGATGGGCTGCAGCGGTTTGCCGGAGGAGGCCATGGGACGTATAGAAGCGAAGCAAGGTCAGGTCTAGGGCGTTATTTTTTCTTGACGTGGGCTTCGAGTTCGTTGAACGAGGGACGCACGGTGGAGAAGAGCACCTTGCGCCCAAATTCGATGGCAGTCATCGGCGCATAGCCTTGCATGCTGGCCAGCAGCGTGGTCTTGATGCACTGAAACTCTTTGCTGCTCTCTTCGACCTTTTGCTCGAGCAAACTGGCCAAGGGCTCCGCGAAGCCATACGCCAGCAAGATACCCAGAAAGGTCCCGACCAGGGCTGAACCAATCATGCCGCCCAGCACGGCCGGCGGCTGGCCGACCGAGCCCATCGTGTTGACCACGCCAAGCACCGCCGCCACGATACCGAAAGCTGGCAGCGCCCCGGCCAGCCGCTGCAGGGCGGCGACCGCCGCATGCTCCTCGGCGTGGTGGGTGTCGAGCTCGGCGTCCATGATGGCTTCGATCTCGTGGGCATTGAGGTTGCCCGACACCATCAGGCGCAAATAGTCGGTGATGAACTCGACCGTATGGTGATCGCTCGCAATCGTCGGGTATTTTTGAAACAGCGGGGACTGCTCGGGATTTTCCACATCCCCTTCAATCGCCATCAGACCCTCTTTGCGCGCTTTTTGCAGGATATCGAACAAAAGCGCCAGCAGGTCCATGAAGCGGGCCTTGGTGTACTTGGAGCCCTTGAAACAGGCCCCCAACCCGCGGCCGACGCCCTTGAGTACCTTCATCATATTGCCGGCCACAAAGGCCCCGATGGCCGCTCCGAAGATGGTGAGCATCTCGAAGGGCAGCGCCTTCATGATGACCCCGATGTTGCCGCCGTGGATGATGAAGACGCCAAAAATACAAACGATGGCCACCAGCCAGCCGACGATGACAAACATGGAGCGTACCCTGCCTAAATGTGGTCGTCCATTGTATCGGCATACCCCAATGGGTTAGATGCGGTCCGCACGGCGCTTTGCCGACGGGAAGGGACGCCCTGGTCGCACACCCACCCTGGAGAGCCAGGGGCTGTAGCGTTGCCACAACCGCCACGCCCGCCACACCCACCAGCCCCCCCGCCAAACCATGCGGGGGCGCCGCAAAACCAGCACCACGGCACCAGCCAGGGGGACCCAGGGGTGGGTCCGCAGCCAGCGCCAACCCTCGCGCGCACGATCAGCCCAGCCGATGGCCGGTGCCAGCGCGGCGCTGTGCATCGCCAGGCGCTCACGCAACTCGGCCGAGCGCTGCTGCAGCGCATGCCGCCGCGCAGCCAGCCGGTCATGCGCATCAGCCGCGGCCACGCAAGCGCTCCATGTCACGGACCAGCTCCGCGGTGCTGGCTGCAAACCAGTGCACCCCGCGCAGGCGGCGCTGTGCCCACACCAGCACCAAGCCCCCCAGTGTCAAGAAAACCGCGGTGAATACCGCCAGGGCGAGCAATCGGTGGCTGTCCCAAAGCAGCACCGTCAGCAGCACGGCCAAAAAACCTAACCCGAGCGCCAACAGCACCGCGGCAGCCACCGCAGCACCCATCGCTTCGGCAACGGCTTGGGCGTGTTCGGCCGCTTCGACGCTCAGCAGCGCCAGGCGCACCCGCAGCAGCTCTGCGGCGTCAAGCAGCCAGCCCCGAACGGCGGACCCGAGCGATTCCGAAGCTGCGCGGCTCGACGACTCGTCGTTTCGTGCCATGCCGTTGGCTCGCTGAGCGGCAACCGCCCGGCTCAGAAGATCAGCGACGACCGATCAGCATACCCACGAGCAAACCGATGCCGGCAGCCACGCCGATGGCTTTCCAGGGATGCTCGTGCACATAGTGGTCGGTGGCTTTGGCCACTTCGCGCGTGCGCTCGCGCAGCGCCGCTTCGGCATCGGCCAGACGGTAGCGCACCGTACGCAGATTCTCCTGCAGCCGCTCGCGCAGTTCGGCCACCTTCTCCCCTGTCGAGTGGGCGGTGGCCGCCAGCAGTTCTTCGGCATCCGCCACGACCACCTTCAGGTCGGCGACGAGCTTGTCCTTGGGTTGCAGCGTGTTGTCGGTCATGAGAAGGCTCCTGTGATCAGACTTGTTCCACTGTATCACGCCAGCTGCGGATTGCGCAGGCGGATGTGCAGCTCGCGCAACTGCTTCTCATCGACGGGGCTGGGCGCATGCGTCAGCAGGCACTGCGCGCGCTGCGTTTTCGGAAAGGCGATGACGTCGCGAATCGACTCGGCCCCCGTCATCAGCGTGATCAGACGGTCCAGCCCGAACGCCAGTCCGCCGTGGGGCGGGGCGCCATATTGCAGCGCGTCGAGCAAAAAGCCAAACTTGGCGCGCGCCTCTTCGGGGCCGATTTTGAGCGCGGCAAACACCTTGCTCTGCACATCGGCACGGTGAATGCGCACCGAACCGCCACCCAGCTCCCAGCCGTTGAGCACCATGTCGTAGGCCTTGGCCAGGCACGCCCCGGGGTTGGTGTCCATCAGGTCTTCGTGGCCGTCCTTGGGCGCGGTGAAGGGGTGGTGCACCGCCACCCACCGACCCTCGTCCTCGTCATACTCGAACATCGGAAAGTCAACCACCCACAGGGGCGCCCAGCGGTCCTCAAACAGGCCATGCTTGCGGCCGAACTCGCTGTGGCCGATCTTGACGCGCAGCGCGCCGATGGCGTCGTTGACGATCTTGGCCTTGTCGGCGCCAAAGAACAGCAGGTCCCCGTTCTGTGCACCGCTGCGCTGCAGAATGGCCTGCAGCGCAGCGTCGTGCAGATTCTTGACGATCGGTGACTGCAGCCCGTCGCGGCCGGCGGCCAGGTCGTTCACCTTGATCCAGGCCAGCCCCTTGGCGCCGTAGATCTTGACGAACTCGGTGTAAGCATCGATCTCGCTGCGCGAGAGCTGGCTGCCACCCGGCACGCGCAGGGCGACGACGCGTCCGCCTGGCATCTGCGCCGGCGCCGAAAACACCTTGAAGTCCACATCCTTGACCGCGTCGGTGAGTTCGGTGAATTCCAGCTTGACGCGCAGGTCGGGTTTGTCCGAGCCGTAGCGTGCCATCGCCTCGGCGTACGGCATGACCGGGAACTCGCCCAAATCCACGCCGATGGTGTTGGCAAACACCGTCTTGATCATGCCCTGGAACAGATCGCGGATCTCCTGCTCCGTCAGAAACGAGGTCTCGATGTCGATCTGTGTGAACTCGGGCTGGCGGTCGGCGCGCAAATCCTCGTCGCGAAAGCACTTGATGATTTGGTAGTAGCGATCGAAACCGGCCACCATCAGCAGCTGCTTGAACAGCTGCGGCGACTGCGGCAGCGCGTAGAACATACCGTCGTGCACGCGGCTGGGCACCAGGTAGTCGCGCGCGCCCTCCGGCGTGCTCTTGGTCAGCATCGGCGTCTCGATGTCGATGAAGCCGTGGGCATCCAAACACTTGCGCACCTCCATCGCCACGCGGTAGCGCAGCATCAGGTTGCGTTGCATATAGGGGCGGCGCAGGTCGAGCACGCGGTGCGTCAGGCGTGTGGTCTCGGACAGGTGCTCGTCGTCGAGCTGGAACGGCGGCGTCACGC
>NZ_JARJMT020000040.1 GCF_029335975.1 Tepidimonas sp. | reverse complement strand
CGGCGTGTACCACGACGGGGCAAAGGGTGGGCCGTCGGGATCCTCAACCTTCGGCGAGGTGGCGGTGTTCATCGCAGCAATAGGGCCCGAGTCCGCCACGCACCGCGTCGGCGGCTGGCACATGCACGCCGCAGTGGCGGCAACGGACCATGGTGTCAGGCTGGCTCGGGGTGGGGCGGCCAGCGGCGTGGCGCGCGCGTTCGGCAGCGCGGTCGTGCATGGCCTGATGGCGTTGGTGTCGCCACCAGACATACCCCAGCACGACGACAGCGATGACGAGCAGCCACTTGAACATGGAATCGGGCGCGGTGGGGTCAGCCGCCGCGGCGCAGGATGACCTCGAGCACGAAGTGCGAGCCGACGTAGCCGAGCAGCAGCAGCCCCCCCGCCGTGTACAGCATGCGCACCGCCAGGCGGCCGCGCCAGCCCCAACGCCGGCGGCCCCACAGCAGCACCGCCAGCACCACCCACGACAGCGCGGTAAAGACGGTTTTGTGGGTGATCCAACCCGCTGCTGGTTGCAGCAACTCGGTGAAATACCACCCCGCCAACAGTGTCAGCGTCAACAGCACGAAGGCGCCAGTGACGAAGCGAAACGTCAGCCGCTCCAGCGCCAGCAGCGGCAACGCGGCATGCGGAGTGTCTCCGCGCCGGATGGCCTGTTCGGTGCGCTGCATCATCCAGCCGTGAGCCACGGCCGCGCCCAGCAGGCCATAGGAGGCAAAGCCCAGCGCCCAGTGCAGCGGCAGCCACGGTGACGCCAGCGCCGGATAGACCGTGCCGGGAAAGACCAGCGACAGCAACACGGCGGGGACCCCCAAGCCCGCGAGCGTCCAGCGGCTGCGGAGCTGGGGATACAGCCGCGTCTCGACCGCGTAGATGGCCAGCACCAACCAGGCCGTGACCGACAAGGTGAGCGCAAAGCCGAAGCGCACCGGTGTGGCCGAGAAGGCCGCCACCAACGCCAGACCATGCAGCATGACCGTGCCGAGTGTCAGCCAAGCAATCGCAAGGCGCCCCAGCCGGGCTGCGCCCGCAGCCAGCGCGGCGTAGCCCAGCGCTGCGCCCAGTGCGGGCGCAGCCGTCCACCAAGGGCTGATCGGTACAATCATACCCTTAGTGTAACGAAGCCCCGCCATGGCATCCGCCCTTACCGAAAAACTGTCGCGCCTGGTCAAGCAGATCCGCGGACAGGCCCGCATCACCGAGGACAACGTCCAAGACATGCTGCGCGAGGTGCGCCTGGCGCTGCTCGAGGCCGATGTGGCACTGCCGGTGGTGCGCGACTTCATTGCCCGTGTCAAAGACAAGGCGTTGGGGCAAGAGGTGGTCGGCTCGCTGACCCCGGGGCAGGCGCTGGTGGGCATCATCCACCGGGAACTCGCCGCCATGATGGGCCAGGGCGTGGCCGACGTGAATCTGGCCACGCAACCGCCAGCGGTCATCCTCATGGCCGGCCTGCAGGGCGCCGGCAAGACCACCACCACTGCCAAGTTGGCCAAGTGGCTGATCGAGCGGCGCAAGAAGAAGGTGCTGACCGTCAGCGGCGACGTGTACCGCCCAGCGGCGATCGAGCAGCTGCGCACGGTGACCCAACAGGTCGGGGCAGAGTGGTTCCCGAGCTCGCCAGACCAGCAGCCGCTGGACATCGCGCGCGCGGCGCTGGACTACGCACGCAAGCATTACGTCGACGTGCTGATCGTCGATACCGCTGGCCGGCTGGCGATCGACGAAGCGATGATGCAGGAAATCCGTGCGCTGCACGCCGAGCTCAAGCCTGTCGAGACGCTGTTCGTCGTCGATGCGATGCAGGGGCAGGACGCGGTCAACACGGCGCGCGCATTCAAAGAGGCGCTGCCGCTGACCGGTATCGTGCTGACCAAGCTCGACGGCGATTCGCGCGGCGGCGCAGCGCTGTCGGTGCGCGCGGTCACCGGCGCGCCGATCAAGTTTGCCGGCGTCAGTGAAAAGCTCGACGGGCTGGAGCTGTTCGACGCCGAGCGCCACGCCGGGCGCATCCTCGGCATGGGCGACATCGTGGCGCTGGTGGAGCAGGTTACCGCCGGGGTCGATCTGCAGCAGGCGCAAAAGCTCGCCGCCAAGGTCAAGAGTGGTGGCTTCGACCTGGAGGACTTCCTCGAGCAGATCCGGCAGATGAAAAAAATGGGGGGGCTGTCCAGCCTGCTCGACAAGCTGCCCACGCAGTTGGCGGCCAAGGCTGGCGAGGCCGACCTCGACCGCGCCGAGAAGGATATTCGCCGCAAAGAAGGCATCATCTGTGCGATGACGCCTGAGGAGCGGCGCAAGCCCGAGCTCATCAAGGCCAGCCGCAAGCGCCGCATCGCCGCCGGCGCCGGCGTGCAGGTGCAAGAAGTCAATCGCCTGCTCAAAGAGTTCGAGCAGATGCAGGCGATGATGAAGAAGATGAAGGGCGGCGGCCTGATGAAGATGATGAAGCGCCTGGGCGGTATGAAGGGCCTTCCCGGCGGGTTGCCCGGCTTGTGATCTCGGTCCGGACCCGTCGGCGCGACTCGGGGTATTGACTGGGAGTATTGATCCAGCGCAAGCCCCGCAAACGTTTGGCAGCGTACGATGCGGTGGCTGTGGTTACGATTGAACTCCTGCTGACGGGGCTTGCGCTGGTGGCCGCACTGGCCGTGCGGCCGTGGCGGCTGCTCGGCGGCCCATTGCTCACGCCCACGCTGGCGTCAGTGGCCTTGTTGCCCTGGTTTTGGTTGTTGCCGCAGCATTTGCCGCAGGGCATGGCGGTGCAGTTTTCCGGGGCCAGTTTGCTGGTGTTGATGTTGGGCTGGCCGTTGGCGGTGCCGGTGTTGGCGGCTGTGGCGGTTGCCGTGTGGCTGCTGGGCCAGGCAGGCTGGGAGGCGGTGTTGTCGCAATGGGTTTGGGTCGGGCTGGTGCCGGCGACGCTGGCCTTGCTCATCGGCTGGGCGCTGCGGCGCTGGCTGCCACCCAATGTGTTCATCTACACGCTTGGGCGCGGTTTCATCGGCACTGCGGTTGCGCTGTTCATCTCTGGTGTGTTGTACGAGGGTATCCACCACCTGATGGACGGTGTCACCGTGCACGAGGCACTGGTGGCGCGTTGGCTGATGGCGTGGGGCGATGCGTTCCTGACGGGGCTGTTTGCGGCGGTGTTCGTGGCATTTGCCCCGCAGTGGCTGGCCACCTGGTCCGACGAGCGCTACCTGCGCCCACCGCCCAAGGCGTGATGCCGTCACCTGTCAATTGCGCTCATAGGTCACGAAAGCAAAGGCAAGCCCGCTGGCGCTGACATGCGGCTCGCGCGCCGTCTCGTGCCAGCCGGGGCCGAACGTCGGCGCGAAGGCGTCGCCGTCGAAGGCGCGCGCGATCTCGGTGATGATGGCGCGCCGCGCCAGGGGCTCGGCCTGCGCATACACCTGCGCACCGCCGATCACCCACACCTCTGCGGGGGGCTGCCCGTGCGGTCCATGCAGCGTGCGGCAGTGTGCCAGCGCCGCCTCGAGGCCGTCGAGCGGCACCGCGCCGGCGGCGGCCAGCTCCGCAGCGCGCGCCGCATCACGCGTCAATACCAGGTTGACGCGCCCGGGCAGCGGGCGAAAGCGCGGCGGCAGCGACGCCCATGTCGTGCGCCCCATGATGACCGGGCAGCCCTGCGTCAGGCGGCGAAAGTGCGCCAGATCCTCCGGCAGGTGCCAGGGCAGGGCGGGGTGGCCGTCTCGGGTGCAGCCGATGACGCCGTTGGCGGCGCGGGCCAGGATCAGATTGAGTCGCATGGCAGTCATTATCCCGTCAGCGCCCCGAGGGCCAGCACTGCAGCTGTTGCCGCCCCGTAAAATGGCAGGTTAGCCCAACGCTTCCCACCGACATGAGCCAAGCCGCCGACCGCCCGTTTTTTTCTGTCGCCGACATTCGGCGCACGTTTTTGGACTTCTTTGCCCAGCGTGGGCACACGGTGGTGCCCTCCAGCCCGCTGATCCCGGCCAACGACCCGACGCTGATGTTCACCAACAGCGGCATGGTGCAGTTCAAGGACGTCTTCCTCGGCACCGACAAGCGCCCGTATGTGCGCGCGGCGTCGGTGCAGGCGTGCCTGCGCGCCGGCGGCAAGCACAACGATCTGGAAAACGTCGGCTACACCGCGCGCCACCACACCTTCTTCGAGATGCTGGGCAACTGGTCGTTCGGCGACTATTTCAAACGCGAGAGCCTGAAGTGGTCGTGGGAGCTGTTGACTGGCGTGTTCCGTCTGCCGCCTGACCGCCTGTGGGCGACGGTCTATCACGAGGATGATGAGTCCTACGATATCTGGACCCAGGAGATCGGCCTGCCGCCCGAGCGCGTGGTGCGCATCGGCGACAACAAGGGCGCCAAGTACCAAAGTGACAACTTCTGGATGATGGCCGACACCGGCCCGTGCGGCCCGTGCTCAGAGATCTTCTACGACCACGGGCCCGAGGTGCCTGGTGGCCCGCCCGGCAGCCCCGACGCCGACGGTGACCGCTACATCGAGATCTGGAACAACGTGTTCATGCAGTTCGATATGCAGCCGGACGGCACGGTGCGGCCGCTGCCGGCGCCCTGCGTGGACACCGGCATGGGGCTGGAGCGGCTGGCCGCCATTTTGCAAGGCGTGCACAGCAATTACGAGATCGATTTGTTCCGCACGCTGATCGCCGCGGCCGCGCGTGTCACCGGCACCTCTGACCTGGCCAGTCCCAGTCTGCGCGTCATTGCCGACCACATCCGTGCCACCGCCTTCCTGGTGGCCGACGGTGTCATCCCTGGCAACGAGGGGCGCGGCTATGTGCAGCGGCGCATCATCCGCCGCGCCATTCGCCACGGCTACAAACTGGGCTGCACGGCGCCTTTCTTCCACAAGCTGGTGCCGGACCTGGTGGTGCAGATGGGCGAGGCCTATCCCAACCTGGCCGCCAACGCGCAGCGGGTGATGGCGGTGCTGCAGGCGGAGGAGGAGCGCTTCTTCGAGACGCTGGCCCACGGTATGGAGATCCTGGACGGTGCCCTGGCCAGTGGCCAAGGGACGCTGCCGGGCGATGTGGCGTTCAAGCTGCATGACACCTACGGCTTTCCCCTGGACCTGACCAGCGATGTTTGCCGCGAGCGCGGGGTGAGAGTGGATGTGGCGGGCTTCGAGGCGGCGATGGAGCGCCAAAAGGCGCAAGCGCGTGCCGCGGGCAAATTCAAGATGGACCGCGTACTGGACTATGTCGGCCCGTCGAATGCCTTCGTCGGCTACGAGTCGCTGCAGGCCCCGGCCAAGGTCGTGGCGCTGTATGTCGAGGGCACGCCGGTGGCGGAACTCAAGCACGGCCAAAGCGGTGTCGTGGTGCTGGACACCACGCCCTTCTATGCCGAAAGCGGCGGTCAGGTCGGCGACGCGGGCGTTATCGTCAGCGGATCGGCGCGTTTTGCTGTTACCGATACCCAGAAAATCAAGGCGGATGTGCATGGTCACCACGGCACGCTGGAGCAGGGCACGCTGGCGGTGGGCGACCATGTGCAGGCGCAGGTGGATCTGGCGCGGCGCGCAGCGACGATGCGCAATCACTCCGCCACCCATCTGCTGCACAAGGCGCTGCGCGAGGTGCTGGGCGAGCATGTGCAGCAAAAGGGCTCGTTGGTGAATGCCGAGCGCACACGCTTCGATTTTGCCCACAACGCGCCTGTGACCGCGGTGCAGATCCGCGCGATCGAGGCGCGCGTCAACGCCGAGATTCTGGCCAACACCGACACCCAGGTGCGCGTCATGGATCTGGAGTCCGCCCAATCGGCGGGCGCGATGATGCTGTTTGGCGAGAAGTACGGCGAGACCGTGCGCGTGCTCGACATCGGCAGCAGCCGCGAGCTGTGCGGCGGCACGCATGTGCGGCGCACGGGGGACATCGGCCTGTTCAAGATCGTCGCCGAAAGCGGGGTGGCGGCTGGCGTGCGGCGCGTGGAGGCCGTCACGGGCGAGAACGCGCTGGCGTACCTGCAAGGGCTCGAAGCCCAGGTGCACGAGGCCGCTGCCGCGCTCAAAGCGCCAGTGTCCGACCTGGTGGCTCGCATCGGCCAGTCGCTGGAGCAGATCCGCACCCTCGAGAAGGAAGTGGCCGCACTCAAGGGCCGGCTGGCGTCGGCTCAGGGCGACGAGCTGGTCACACAGGCGCAGGAGGTCAAAGGCATTCGCGTGCTGGCCGCGCGCCTGGACGGTGCCGATGCCAAGACCCTGCGCGAAACGGTGGACAAGCTCAAGGACAAGCTGGGCCACGCCGTGGTGGTGCTGGCCAGCGTGGAGGCCGGCAAGGTGCAGCTGGCCGCGGGGGTGACCCCCGACGCGGTGGCCCGGGGACTGAAGGCAGGCGAGCTGGTCAATGCGGTGGCGCAGCAGGTGGGCGGCAAGGGCGGTGGCAAGCCCGACATGGCCATGGCCGGCGGCAACAACCCGGAGGCCTTGCCGCTGGCGCTGGAGTCGGTGGCAGCCTGGGTGGCCGAGCGGGTGTGACCCGCCCGGTTCCTAGCGGGCCCGTGAAATCCCGTTGTGGCTCAACAACGGGCTTACCAATCCAGCAAAGCCCAAAGCCCCAGCGCCGCGAGTAGGGCTGCCGCGCCCCAGTGGATGGCGCGCACGGGCAGGCGGTGTGCCATGCGGTCGCCGAGCCAGACGGCCGGCGCATTGGCGATCATCATGCCCAGCGTGGTGCCCGCTACCACGGCCAGCCAGTCCTGGAAACGGGCTGCCAGGGCGACGGTGGCCACCTGGGTCTTGTCGCCCATTTCGGCCAGGAAGAACACCACGCAGGTGGTGCCAAACACACCCCAGCGGCTGCGTACCGAGGGTGCGTCGTCATCGAGCCGGTCGGGGATGAGCATCCAGGCCGCCATGGCCAGAAAGCCGATGCCCAGCACCCAGCGCAGCACGTCGTCGGTGAGCCAGCGCGCCAGTAAGAGGCCGATGCCGCCGGCCAGTGCATGGTTGGCCAGTGTGGCCGCGAAGATGCCCCATGCGATGGGCCACGGCTTGCGAAAGCGGGCGGCCAGCAGCAGGGCCAGGAGTTGCGTCTTGTCGCCGATTTCGGCGAGGGCCACCAGGCCGGTGGAGGTGAGAAAAGCTTCCATGAGGCATCCTGGGGCTGGCAGCGGTTCCATGGACGCAGCCCTCCCAGCCCGAAACCGAGGGACGACGGCCACGGGTATTGCCAGACTCGTGAGTTGCCACGGCCATGCCGGTGGGCGGCAAGTGTGTTGATCGTGGCCCCGCGAAGGCAGCGGGCGGCTACTCCCCCAAAAGCTGCGCCAGTGTAATGTGTTTCGTCACGCCATGACTCTGGAGCCCGAGTGCGGCGGAGTGATCGCGCGGCTGCATTGGTTATGACGTCGCGGGCCAGTCGAGCTGGCGCTGGCTAATGAAGCACCGGTGTTCGCCCGTGAGTGGGTCGTCGAAGGCGATGGCGCGGGCCAGCAGGCGCAGCGGGGTAGCGAAATCTTCCGGCTCGTCCGGCTGGCGGCGCACCAAGGGGTAGAACTGGTCGCCCACGATGGGCAGACCCAACCCTTGCATGTGCACGCGCAGTTGGTGGCGCCGTCCCGTCACTGGGTGCAGGCGGTACAGCGCCCACGGGCCGCGCTGCTCGATACAGTCGATATGGGTTTCGCTGTTGGGTGGGCGCCCTTCGTGCGGGGCGGCCTCGCGCATTTTGTAAAACGCCGCTTCGCATTCCAGAATGTGGCTGCGCCGGGTCAACGGCCAGCGCCGGTACGCGACGGCCGGGGCGATGGCTTCGTAGGTTTTGTGCACGCGCCGTTCCCGGAACAGGCGTTGGTAGGCGTCGCGGTCTTGCGGGCGCAGGCTGAACACCACCAGGCCGGCGGTTTCGCGGTCGATGCGGTGCAGGGGGCTCAAGTCCGGCAGGTTCAGCGCGTGCTTGAGGCGCACCAGCAGGCTCTGCCGCACGTAGCGGCCACTGGGCGTCACGGGTAGGAAGTGGGGCTTGTCGGCCACGAGCAGGTGTTCGTCGCGGAACAGCACCTGGGCCTCAAAAGGGATATCGGGCTCTTGGGGCAGGGTGCGCCAGTAGTACACCCGTGCGCCGTGGCGGTAAGGGGTATGCGGGGGCAGCGGCTGTCCGTCGTCGTCCAGCACCTCGCCGCTGTCCATGCGCTGCGCCCATTCGTCGAGGCTGATGCGCGGCATCCGTTCTGCCAGGAAGTCCAGTATCGTCGGCCAGGGGCTGTGGCGCAGCCGGGGCAGCGCCACGCAACTGGGCGATACCCCGTCGCGCATGGGAATGTCCGCGTTCTTGGGCAGCCGGGCCATCGCAGGGAACGGTCGTCAAAACGGGGTGCGGCCCGGCACGCGCGCCAGTACGCGCAGGTCGGGCCCCACCGGCTGTACCGAGATGAAGGTCAGGGGCCAGCCGTCCTGCAGCCGCGTCAGTGGCCCCAGGTCGGTCAAGCCGACGCCTTTGCCCAGCAGGCGCGGTGCCAGATACAACAGCAACTCGTCCACCAGCCCCGCGCGCCACCACGAGGCATTGAGTTTGGCCCCGGATTCGATGTGCAGCTCGTTGACCTCGCGCGCGGCCAGATCGGCCAGCACCGCCGCCAGATCCACATTGGCTGGCCCGCCTGGCGTTTTGGGCGGGCCGGGACGGTCCACCACGGTCACGCCCAGCGCCGCCAGCGCCGCCCGCTTGCCGGCCTGGGTTGCGGCGCTGGCCGGGTCGCTGGCGGTGTAGACGATCACCGCCCCCGGCGGTTGCAGGATGCGCGCCGCGGGGTCGATCTCCAGCGCCGAGTCGAGCACCACGCGCAGCGGCTGCCGGGCCGTGGGCACATGCCGCACGTCCAGCCGCGGGTCGTCGCTGCGCACGGTACCGATGCCGGTGAGCAGCGCACCGGCCCGGCGCCGCCAGGCGTGGCCATCGGCCCGCGCGGTTTCGCTGGTGATCCATTGGCTGACACCGTTGGGGAGTGCGGTGGTGCCGTCCAGCGAAGCCGTCACTTTCATGCGCACCCAGGGACGGCCGTGACGCATGCGCTGCCAAAAGCCGATGTTGAGCTCGCGCGTGGCCCGCGCGGCCGGATGGTCGTCGGGCAGCAGATTGACTGCCACCCCGGCGGCGCGCAGACGATGCAAGCCGGCGCCCGCGACGCGGGGATTGGGGTCCACCGCCGCCACGACCACCCGCGCTACGCCCGCTGCGATCAGCGCATCGCAGCACGGGGGTGTGCGCCCGTGGTGGCTACAAGGCTCCAGCGTGACATAGGCGGTTGCGCCGCGCACATCGGCACCGGCGGCCTGGGCGGCGCGCAGCGCCATCACCTCGGCGTGGGCTTGGCCCGCGGCCTGGGTGTGGCCGTCGAAGGCGCGGCCGTCGGGCAACACCAGGCGGCAGGCCACGCGCGGGTTGGGGTCCGACAGGCCCACGGCGCGCTCGGCCAGGGCGGTCAGCTCGTTCCAAATCCGTGCGTCATCCATGGCGACGCACGAAGACCAGGTCCCACACGCCATGGCCCAGGCGCAGGCCGCGTTGCTCGAACTTGGTCAAGGGGCGGTAGTCGGGGCGTGGCGCATAGCCGGCCCGTACCGGATCGGTGTTGCTGTTGAGCAGCCGCGGCTCGGCCGACAGCACGGCCAGCATTTGCTCGGCATAGGGCTGCCAGTCGGTGGCGCAGTGCACATAGCCGCCGGGCTTGAGCCGGCTGGCCAGCAGCGCGACGAACGGTGGCTGGATCAGGCGGCGCTTGTGGTGGCGTTTTTTGTGCCACGGGTCGGGGAAGAAGATATGCACGCCGTCGAGCGATGCTTCCGACAGCATGTGACTGAGGACCTCCACCGCGTCGTGCTGCACGATGCGGATGTTGTCGATGCCTTGCTCACCGATGCGCTTGAGCAAAGCACCCACCCCAGGCTCGTGCACCTCGCAGCACAAAAAATTGTCGTCCGGCCGCAGGCGCGCAATGTGGGCCGTGGCCTCACCCATGCCGAAGCCGATCTCCAGCACCAGCGGCGCGCGCCGGCCGAAGGCCGCGTCTGCATCCAGCGGCGCTGGGGCATAAGGCAGCAAATAGCGGGGCCCCAGCGTCTGCAGGGCCTTGGCCTGGCCGGTGGTGGTGCGGCCGGCCCGCAGCACGAAGCTGCGGATGGTCTTGGGGTGGGCCACCCCGGGCGGGGCCACGCAGGCAGCAGGGAGAGTGGGAGATTCGGTCACGGCCCGAATTGTAGAGAGCGCTGCCGCCACGCATCGATCCAGCCCTGCAGGCTGTGCGGGACGCCCGAGGCCGCTGGCCCCGGCAGCCCGAGGGCGGCCGCAGCGGCTGCGAGTGCGGCCAGGGGGTCGCGCAGATCCAGCGCCTGCGCGCCGTTTTGCTTCGATAGTTTCTCGCCGTTGTCGCCCCGCACCAGCGGGGTGTGCAGATAGCGTGGCGTCGGCACGCCCAGCGCGCGTTGCAGCACGATCTGGCGCGGGGTGTTGTCGGCCAAGTCCTCGCCCCGCACCACGTCGGTGATGCCCTGTGCGGCGTCATCGACCACCACTGCGAGCTGATAGGCCCACTGACCGTCGGCGCGTTTGAGCACGAAGTCGCCCACGGCCGTTTCGACATCCTGGGTTTGGGGGCCCAGCCGCCGGTCCTGCCAAGGCAAGGGCGCCGGCAGGCCCCGGTCGGCGATCACCCGTCCGACATGCAGCCGCCAGGCGCGCGGCGCGCGGCCACGCAGGCCGCCCTGCTCCGGCCGGCAGGTGCCGGGGTAGGGGCGGGCGCTGTGGCGTTCGCGCGGCACCCCGCGGGCGAGCCAGGCGGCCTCGATGTCCTGTCGCGTGCAGGCGCAGGGATAGGCCCATCCCGCGTCGATCAGGCGCTGCAGCGCGTGCGCGTAGGCGGCCTGCCGCTGGGACTGCCACCACACGGGTTCGTCTGGTGTCAGGCCGCAGGCGCGCAGCTGCTCGAGAATGGCCACATCCGCCCCTGCCACACAACGCGGCCGGTCCACGTCTTCGATGCGCACCAGCCAGGTGCCGCCGTGGGCGCGTGCGTCCAGCCAACTGGCCAGGGCCGCGACCAGCGAGCCGGCGTGCAGCAGACCCGTGGGCGAGGGGGCAAAGCGTCCGCGATAGGCCGTGCTGGGCCGCACCCTCAGCTCTCCAAGACGGTGAGTGCCAGTTCCAGCCCGGACAGGAATGCGCTCTCCACCCGGTGCCCCAGGCACCAATCGCCGCACAGGCCCAGCCCGCGTCGGGCATCCCACAGGCAGGGCTCGCCCAGGGGCCGCTGGGTCTGCGCATACCGCCAGCGGTGCACGACGGCATGGCTGGGGCTGGCGTGGATGCCGGTGATCTCCGCAAAGCCCTTGAGCAGCTTGGCGGTGATGCGGTCGGGATCGTCCTCCAGATGCTCGGCCGACCACGCCGGGCTGGCCTGCACCACCCAGCGCTCCCCGGGGTCGCGTCCCGGTTTGCTGGGCTCGCGCGCTACCCAGGCGATGCGGTGGTTCTCACTGCGGGCGGCGTGCCAGCGCGGCCCCAGGCCGTCCAGCCCGGGCTGCATGGCCTGGGGCCAGGCCGCCATCAATGTCCAGCAGGGGGCCATGACGACCTCGTGCGCCAGGCGTGCCTGCCAGTCCGCGGCCAGACCGCTGGTGCGCAGGAGCTCCAGCGCCTGCGGTGCGGGGATGGCGAGCAGCACGGCGTCGAAGCCGCTGTGCACAGCGGGGGTGTCGTCCGGACCTTCGACTCGGATTTGCCAATGCGCTGGGGCGATGGCGTCCGGCTCCAGCCGCACCACGCGGGATTCCCAGTGGCACCGCCCGGACGGGCTATCCGCCAGTGGTTCGGCCCAGGCCTTGACCAGCGCACTCATCCCCGGGGTGGCGACCCAGTGCGTCTCGCGCGTCAGGGGTGCAGCGACGATGTGGTGGCCCAGATCGTCGAGCACCCGCACCAGGCTGGCGTCCCACGGGGCCACGGGCGCGCCGGTGGCGTCGAGGGCGAGCCGAAAGCGCGCGTCGCGCACGGTGAAGAACTGCGCGCCGTGGTCAAAGCCACCGAAGGGGGTGCGGCGCGTGGCCATGCGCCCGCCGGCGCCCCGGCTTTTTTCGAACACCGTCACCCGCCAGCCCGCCTGCGCCAGCGCGCGCGCCGCTGTGATGCCGGCGATCCCCGCTCCCACCACCCCCACATGCCGCGGCGCGGCGTGGGCCGGGGCCGCCGGCGCAGAGGCGGAGGAGGGGCGCCGCAGACGTCGAGCGCGCGGCGGAGGGGATGGTGCAGCATGGCGGCGGGGCATGGCAGGCTTTCGGATGGAGAGATGAGGCGCAATCTAGCAGACCGTGGGGCTGCTGCGGGCGGCTGGCCAGGGCAGTGGACCCCTCGGTTGGCCTCGCGGTCGGCGCATCAGCAGGGCCTCGCGGGTGACGGGTTCGGCCAGCCGTTGCAGCCACCACTGCAGCGCCGGGCCCACCGGGTGGCTGGCGCCCCGTCGGGACGGCCCGGGGCGCCAGGCGTAGGCTGTGTGCGCGGTGCGCGGCGGCAGCGTGGTCTGGCGCAGGACCAGTTGGCCTGCATCCAGATACGGTTGCACCAGGGGCTGGGGCAGCCAGCCGCACCCCAGGGCGCGCAGTTGGGCTTCCAGCTTCATCTGCATGGTGGGCACGGTCAGCACATCTTGGCCGGGCAGCAGCCCGAAGGTCAGCCCGCCGCGTGGGGCGGAGTCGGCCACCGCGACGATGCGGTGCTCCCGAATCAGCTGTGGCGTCAGCGGCTCGGGCGCATCGGCGAGCGGATGGCGGGGTGCCACGACGAACCAGAAGGCCACCTCGCCCAGCAACTCCATCCGCACGTCGCCGCCCGCAGGCCGGTCCAACGCCACGCCCAGCGCCAGGTCCGCCTGGCCCGTCAGCAGCGCCTCCAGCGTGCCCGACAGCGTTTCGCTGCGCAGCCGCAAGCGGGTGGGTGCACCCAGCGCATAGAAGGCCTCGCACAGCTCCAGCAGGGTGCGTGGGTCGATCACGGCATCGGCGGCGATGGTCAGCTCCGACTCCCACCCCGTCGCAACGCGGCGCACGCGTTGCGCCACGGCGTCCCACTCCCGCAGCAGGTGTTCGCTGGCGCGCAGCAGCTCTTCGCCAGCGGGGGTGGGCTGGGCGCGGCGCGCGCGCCGGTCGAACAGCAGCACGTCCAGTGCGTCCTCGATCTGCCGCACGCGGTAGGTGAGCGCACTCGGGACCAGGCCCAGTTCGCGGGCGGCTGCGGCAAAGCTGCCGCAGCGGGCGATGCTCGCCAGCAAGGCAAGATGCTGTGGGCCACGGGCGGCTCGCGCGGCGTGAGTGGTCGGGGTCTGGACTCGGAGCTGCATCGGATGTTTGATATTGGAAATATTTGAACGTCATTTTCAAACGATATGGGCTGTGAGTGCGCTCCAATCACCCTACAGTTCACCGATCGTCCACTCCACCGGGAGTCTGTGATGCTTATCAAGCGTGCCAGTCAAGAGCGAGGCTAGGCCAACCATGGTTGGCTGCGGACCCACCATTCGTTTTCGTTTGCCGGCGATTTCGATCCCCGCTACACGGGTTGGGGGCCGTTGCATGTGATCAACAAACACGTCATCATGCCGGGGTCGGGCTGTGCCATGCATGGGCATCGGGATATGGAGATTCTGACCTATGTGTCGGGAGGCGAGTTGGCGCACCGCGACAGCATGGGCCATGTCGAGACCATCCGCGCCGGTGAGGTGCAGCGCATGGGTGCTGGCCGCGGCGATGCGGCTATGGTCGCCGACGAAGCGGTCGTCACCCTCACCGAGGGCGAGGACGCCGAGGTGTTGCTGTTCGATCTGGCGCGCAGACGATTGCGCGCGGGCACCACATAGTTCCGATCGCCCCCGGGTGATCGCCCAGTTCCTCCCGCCGGGAGGCTGACCATCGACCTGAAGGAGTCTTCTCATGCCTCACATCATCGTCATCTACCATTCGGGCTACGGCCATACCCAGCGGATGGCGCAGGCCGTCGCCGAAGGCGCAGGCGCCCAACTGCTGGCCATCGATGCCGACGGCAACCTGCCCGAAGGTGGCTGGGAGCTACTCGACGCAGCCGACGCCATCGTCATGGGCAGCCCGACTTACATGGGCAGTGTGAGCTGGCAATTCAAAAAGTTTGCCGACGCCTCTAGCAAAGCCTGGTTTGCGCAAAAG
>NZ_JARJMT020000035.1 GCF_029335975.1 Tepidimonas sp. | reverse complement strand
GACATCTATATCTCGCCCAGTCAGATTCGCCGCTTCAACCTGCATACCGGCGACATGATCGAAGGTGATGTGCGCATTCCCAAAGATGGCGAGCGCTACTTCGCCCTCAACAAACTCGACAAGATCAATGGGCTGCCCCCGGAGCAGAACAAACACAAGATCATGTTCGAGAACCTCACGCCGCTGTTTCCCAAGGAGCAGATGAAGCTGGAGCGCGAGGGCCTCAAAAGCGAAGAAAACATCACTGGTCGCATCATCGACATCATCGCGCCGATCGGCAAGGGCCAGCGTGCGCTGATCGTCGCGCCGCCCAAGAGTGGTAAAACGGTGATGATGCAACACATGGCACACGCCATCACAGCCAACTATCCCGAGGTAACGCTGATGGTGTTGCTGGTGGACGAGCGTCCCGAGGAAGTCACCGAAATGCAGCGCACCGTGCGCGGCGAGGTCATTGCATCCACCTTCGACGAACCGGCCGCACGCCATGTGCACGTGGCCGAAATGGTGATCGAGCGGGCCAAACGGCTCGTGGAGTTGAAAAAGGACGTGGTGATCCTGCTGGACTCGATCACACGGCTGGCGCGCGCGTACAACAATGTGCTGCCCTCCAGCGGTAAGGTGCTGACCGGCGGCGTGGACGCCAACGCGCTGCAGCGGCCCAAGCGCTTTTTCGGGGCGGCGCGCAACGTGGAGGAAGGCGGCAGCCTCACCATCATCGCCACGGCGCTGGTGGACACCGGCAGCCGTATGGATGAAGTGATCTTCGAAGAGTTCAAAGGGACCGGCAACAGCGAGCTGCATCTCGACCGCCGGCTCTATGAAAAGCGTGTGTTCCCGTCGATCCAACTCAGCCGCAGCGGCACGCGGCGCGAAGAGCTCTTGCTGTCACCGGAGATCCTGCAGAAAACCCGCATCCTGCGTCAGTTTTTCTACAACATGGACGAGATCGAGGCGATGGAGATGGTGCTCAAGAGCATGAAGCAGACGAAGAACAATCAAGAGTTCTTCGAGCTGATGCGCCGTGGCGGTTGAGCTCGGCCGGCTGTATAATGGTGGACTTTGCAGCAAGTGCACCGGATGGGCCGGTTGTGGCTACTGCATCAGGAAGCAACCATGAAAGAAGGCATCCACCCGAACTACCGCGACGTTTGTTTCGTCGATCTGTCCAACGGCAGCCAGTTCGTCATTCGCTCGTGCGCGCCGACCAAAGAGACCATCAAGCTCGACGACGGCCGGGAGCTGCCGCTGTTCAAGCTGGAGACTTCCAGCGAGTCGCACCCCTTCTACACGGGCACGCAAAAGAGCGTGGACACCATGGGTGGCCGTGTCGAGAAGTTCCGCAACCGTTACGCACGCGTCGGCAAATAAGGTTTGGGGGTCATCGGCCGCAGCCCCTTGCGGCCGAGCGCCCAACAAAAAAGCAGCCCGGTGGCTGCTTTTTTATTGTCCGATCCCGGTAGGCTCGCAACCATGGCCTCCCCGTCACCCCGCCTCGTGCAGCGCCTCAATCCCGCCCTCGTTACCGCAGATACCGCCCGTCGTCTGCCCCGCTGGGTACCTTGGGTGTTGATGGCCGCGTATATCCTGCCGGGTTTTCTGGGGCGGGATCCGTGGCGTACGCAAGACCTCTCGGCGTTTGCCGTGATGCTCGACATGCACCGCGGGGGACCATGGTGGACCCCCGAAGTGCTGGGCGCGCCCGCGGACGCGCTCGCGTGGCTGCCCTATTGGCTGGGCGCACTCGCTCTGAGCGTCCTGCCTTTGCCGGCTGAACTGGCCGTTCGGGTACCCTTCGCAGGGCTGCTTGGGCTGACGCTGGCAGCCACCTGGTACGCCACCTACCACTTGGCGCGCGAACCCGCCGCGCAACCGCTGAGCCTGGCCTTCGGCGGCGAAGCCCATCCCGCGGACTATGCGCGCGCCCTGGCTGACGGCGCCCTTCTCGTCATGGTAGCCACGTTAGGCTTGGCCATGTTGGCGCATGAAGCCACCCCCACGGCGGCGCAACTGGGGTTTGCGGCCCTGGTGTTTTATGCGGTAGCGCTGGGTCTGCGCTCCCCCCGCAACGCTGCGCTTGTCCCCGGCTGGATGAGTGTGGCACTGTGGTGGGCGGGCGTATGGGGATGGGCATTATCCGGTGGCCCCGTGCCCATGCTGGTGGTTTCTGCAGCGGGTGCGTGGTGGTGGTGGCGCAGCGGTCATCCCGCCAGAGTTTGGGGTAGCGCGGCGTTGGGTAGTCTCGGCGCAGCCGGTGCAGCGTTTGCACTCGCCCTGGCAGCCGATCGAGCCATCGAACTCATCCCCTTGCGGTTGGGGGCATGGTCCAACCTCGCAGCATGGCAGGGGTTTGGACGGCTGTTGGCGTGGTTTCTGTGGCCGGCCGCAGCCTTCGCACTCTGGACGCTGTGGCGGTGGCGCGGTCGCTGGCGTGAGCCACACATCGGCTGGCCCGCGACCGCGGCGGCCCTGGCGGTGGGTATCACCTTCCTCAACGGCGGCGATGACCGCAGTCTGCTTCTGGCGCTTCCGCCACTGGCCGCCCTGGCAGCCTTTGCCTTGCCAACCCTACGGCGCAGCGTTAGCGCGCTCGTCGACTGGTTTGCGGTGCTGTTTTTCACCGGAGCGGCGACTCTTGTCTGGCTGATCTGGATCGCCATGCAAACCGGCATACCCCCCAAACCGGCAGCGAATATCGCCCGACTGCTTCCGGGATTCGAACCCACACTCGATGCGCGTCTGGTGCTGCCGGCCCTCGTCGCCACGGCAGCCTGGATTGGTGCGGTGGCATGGCGCTTGGGGCGCTGCGCGCCGGCTCTGTGGAGAGGGGTGGTGCTGTCGGCCTCAGGTCTGACGTTGAACTGGGTATTGCTTATGACGCTGTGGCTGCCGCTGCTCAACTACGGCCTTGGACAGGCCCCGGTGTCGCAGCGGATGGCCGCACTGGTGGCACCAGGCGATTGTGTATTGGTGCACGGGCTGGATGCCGCGCGCATCGCCGGACTGCAGCACCACGGCGGATTGCAAGTGTGGCGCCTTGGACAACCAGATGCGCCGCGCTGCCGCTGGCTGGTAGCCATGCCGGCGGACTTCCCGGGTCTGGCACGCAAGGAAGATCTTTCTGATTGGCAATTGCGCACCGAGCTCCCACGCTTGAGAGAAAACCGCGAGAGGTGGCTGGTTTTCGAGCGCCGTTCGGAAGCCCCCGCGCAAGCCGACGGCGATGGGCTGCGCACCGACTCCATGCCGAACCCTCGGTGACGCCGGCGCGATCGCCTGCTAACGAAACGACCGCTGTACGGGCAAGCTCTGGCTACCTGCTCCTCCCAAAAACGACCGGGAGCCGACTTGGGGCGCCACGTGGACACAGGTGCCCTCGGCAAACGAGGGCCACATATAATAACGAACATATCATTCAGAACCCGACCATTGCCAGCGACTGGCTAAGCGTCCGTGTACGCCCGCTCCGCTGTGGTTCGAGGGCAATCAACGCGACGAGCAGCCCGCAACGTTGGGGTCTCCGAACATGAACTACCCGCGCGATGCCGAAATCACGCACCGATTGGATCGCGCTTAAGCGCACCCTGGCCGCTTCGGTAGGCACTCTGTCGTGGGCCGTCGCCGCGCTGGGATGGCTGACGCTGGCTGCTTTGCCGGTCGCGGAAATCAGCCACAGTCTATTCGCCTACACCGCGGTCGCGATTTTGTTCGCCTTACGCCGTAAGGCTCGAACACAACCCGAATTGCGCTTGGCTTTTCTCGCCTTGGCGGGGCTATTGAGCGCGCGTTACATCGTGTGGCGGGCTAGCGAAACCTTGGTGGTGACCGATATCTTATCCACCCTAGCGATGCTCGGGCTTTTTTTGGCCGAACTGTATGCAGTCGCAATTTTTTTTCTTGGGAACTTCGTCAATCTGATGCCCTTGGACCGCCGGATGCCAGCTCTGCCGGTCGACCGCGCCCGCTGGCCGACGGTGGACGTGCTGGTGCCCAGTTACGACGAAGACGCTGCATTGCTGGAGACCACGCTGCTGGCGGCACTGAACATGCGCTATGCCGAAGGTCGTTGCCGGGTCTACCTGCTCGACGACGGCGGCACTGACCAGAAATGCAATGACCCCGACCCGGCCAAGGCGACGGCGGCGCGGTTACGCCGCGAGAAGCTCCAGGCGCTGTGCGCGAAGATCGGCGCGCACTACCTCACCCGTGCGCGCAATGAGCACGCCAAGGCGGGCAACCTAAACGCGGCGCTACCGCACATCGACGGCGAACTCATTGCAGTGCTGGATGCCGACCACGTCCCGACCGTCGATTTCCTCGAACGCACCGTCGGCGCCTTTCTCGCTGACGATCGTCTTTTTTTGGTGCAGACCCCGCACTTTTTCATCAATGCCGATCCAGTCGAGCATAACCTGCGTATCTTCGGGCGCATGCCGCCGGAGAATGAGATGTTCTACGGCGCCATCCAGCACGGCCTGGATTTCTGGGAGTCGTCCTTCTTCTGCGGCTCGGCGGCGGTATTGCGGCGCGCCGCCCTGGACGAGGTGGGAGGGTTCACTGGCCAGACCATCACCGAGGATGCCGAGACGGCGCTGGAGCTGCACAGCCGCGGCTGGCGCAGCGCCTATTACGGCCGTCCGCTCATCGCCGGTCTGCAACCGGAGACCTATTCCGGCTTCATCACTCAGCGGGTGCGCTGGGCCCAAGGCATGACGCAGATCCTGCTGCTGAAAAACCCGTTGCTGCGAACCGGTCTCAAGCCATGGCAAAAGCTGGCTTATTTCAACAGTACCCTGTTTTGGTTATTCCCGTACGCGCGCACAATCTTTATACTGGTACCTTCCGCTTGGCTGATCTTTGGGCTACAGGTCTACCACGCCAACCTTACCCAATTTGCTGCCTACACCCTACCGCACCTAGCTGGGATGCTACTCGCCGGCCACCTGCTCTACGGTCGAGTTCGTTGGAGCTTCGTCTCCGAGCTCTATGAAATGCTGCAGTCCTTCTACAGCCTGCGTGCCATCAATCGAGTGTTTTGCAACCCGCGCGCGCCGCGGTTCAAAGTCACGCCCAAGGGCACGACCCATGATGAAGATTTCATCTCCTCGCTGGTCAAGCCCTTCTACGCTTTTTATGGGCTGGCATGGGTTTCGCTTGCATTTGGTGTCTGGCGCTGGTTTGAACAGCCCATGTCGCGCGATGTCACCCTGATCACCCTGAGTTGGGAGGTGCTCAATTTGTTGCTGCAGCATGGGGTGCTGGGCGCCATGTACGAGCGTCGGCAGCGCCGCGGCGCGCCGCGCGTGCCGGCGGAGGAGCGCGTTCGACTGATGGGTACCTCGGGTACGTCCCTGGATGCGCGTATTCTCGATGTTTCCGCGACGGGTCTGCAGTTGGGTGTCGACTCGACCGCATTTCTCCCGGCGGGTCGTCTGCATATCGAGGTCACCCCCGCTGCACTGGGTTATTCGGTGCAGTTGCCTGTCTCGATTGCCTGGCAGCGTGACGGCGCGCTCGGTCTGTATTTCGAGCCACAAGACCTGGCGCAGAAGCGCGCCATCGTCGCCCTGGCCTACGGGGACAGCCAACGCTGGCGGAATATACAGTTGAACCGGCAAGAAGAGGCCGACCGACTGGGGGTAATAGGAGCGTTCTTCCGACTGGTGATCCTCGGCGGCCGCGCCGCCGCCGATCACTTTACCGCTGTATTGGCACGACTTTCAGCATGGATGGACCGATGCCTGACCGCTCTCGCTCGCTGGTCGCCATCTAAAATCGGGAGGAGGGAAAATACCCTCTCCACAGCCGGCCCGATGGGTCGCGCATTGTATGGCGCACCCTCGAGCCACTCTATCGCACAAACCCCGGATCTCGAATGAGACGCTTTTTATTGCTATCTACGCTAGGTTTTTTTGGGTGGCATCCGACCGTGGCCGCCCTGCCCGCGGCACCACCCGTACCGACTCCATCGGGCGCCGCGCTGGCGCACTTCATGCCGGCGCCCACTCCGATCGATCTGCGCGGCGTACACGCGCGCGCCGAGGTATCCATTCCCATCCCTGCGGGGTTTGAGCCCAAGAGGTTGATCCTGCATTTGGCGGCAGCCAATTCGGTAGCCCTCATGCCCAAGCGTTCGGTATTGAGGGTTTTACTGGGCGATTCCTTGGTTGCACAGATTCCACTCGACCCCAAATTACCACGCATTGAAGCCAGCGTCGAATTGCCGGTGCAACGGCTCAGTCCCGGTTATCACCGACTGGTTTTTGACGCCGCTCAGCACTATACAGTGGCATGCGAAGATCCATCGGCACCTGAGCTATGGACGCAGATCGATACGCAACGGTCCTGGCTCGAGCTCGATGGCCGGTGGCAGGATGGGCCGCTGAGCCTTGCCGAGCTCGACCGTCTCTTTGATCCGAGGCGCTGGGGATCACAGCCACTTACTGTCGTCACCGTCGGTCCCCTCACTTCCGATACCATCCGGTTGGGCGCCATCGCCAGCCAAGCCGCCGCTGTGCAGCTGCGGTATCGACCGCTGCGCGTCATGCACCGGTCGCTTGAGCTGCGTCCAGGCGCTCTTGAGGCCCTGCTCCAGTCAGCTGGTCCGCTCGGACCAATAGTATTGCTGGGCGCACCCGACGCGATTGGCGTCGTCCTGGGAGGGGCCCTGGCGGGTGACTCACAGCTCGCTTTACTGCGGCACCCAGCGCGGCCGGAGGATCCTTTGCTCGTGGTACGGGGCACTGTCCAGGAGATGGAGCGTGCGCTGCAAGCCCTCGCCATCCCACGCATGCCGCTGCCCGATCGTTCCGAAACAGGCATAGACAGGGTTTTCCCTTTGCCTGCGTCGGTCAACCTGCCGGCCAATCGGCCAGTGCGCTTGAGCACTTTGGGTTGGAATGAAGATCTGGAAGTGCGGGGGCGTTTTGGCGGTCGGGCCATCGAATTCAATTTACCGGTGGACTTTTACACCCCAAGAGAAGACTTTTTGTCCCTGCGCCTGAATCTCTCCTACGGCAGCGGTCTGCGCAAGGACTCCGCGCTGAATATAGCGGTCAACGGCCGTTTTGCCCACGCCGTTCCACTCCACGAGCTGCACGGGGCACGCTATGACGACTATGAAGTGCAGATCCCTGTGGCCCTTCTGCAGCCGGGCTTCAATCGGCTCGAATTGAACGCCTCTTTAATCCCAGCCGAAGGCGGGCAATGTGTCGAGCAGGCTGTCGAGTCCATGCGGCTGACGGTGCGCGCCGACTCCACCATTCAACTGCCTTCTCATGCGCTCGTCGCCGCCGTGCCAGACCTACGCTTGGTCGGACGTGGCGCCTACCCTTATGCGGATGCGCGCAGTGTGGGCCTTTGGCTGGGTGACGACGACTCCGAGACCCTTGGGGCGGCTTGGACATTGCTGGCGCGTCTGGCCCAAATCCGCGCCAAAATTTTGGCACCGCTGCAGGTGCAGGTCGGACAGGCGCGACCGAATTCGGCGGAAGACTGGATCTTGGTTGGTACCCCCAAACAGTTTCCCGCGGAGATCTTGGCAAACGCGCCGCTCGATCCGATCAAACGGATCTCGTATAGCGGGCTGGAGCCTTTACTGGAGACGCCAGCGCCTGCCTGGCGCAAGTGGCTGCACTGGCTCGCGCTCGGGGTGCCCACTGTCCCAACCCGTCCTGATCCCGTGAACATGACGCTTCAAGGACCCACGCTAGGCCGGCAGGCTGCGCTGTTGCAATGGCTCGATGGAAAGGGGAGACTGCTCACTTGGCTTGCCGCCGACGAGACGATGGTGCTGCGAGAGCGCGTCTCGACACTGATCGAGCCAGCTGTATGGAGTCGGCTGGCAGGGGATGTCATGCTCTGGCGCGATGCCGATGCCGTCTACACCGATCGCGTCGGCGCGGTAGGTATGCGCGGTAGCGCCGGCTGGTCCATGCGTTTGAGCTACCTATTCAGCCAAAAACCCGTGTCTTGGATGGGCACGGCGCTCGTGATTCTCCTTCTCGCCTGGTCTTCTCGTATGCTCCTCTTGCGCTTCAAAGCCCGCAAGCGTCCGAATTTGGTCGAAGAGGGAGATCCCAAGCCATGAGGCGTTTGCTCAGCTTCGTTCTTTGCTGCCTCATGGCCAGTTTTGTGCTCCCTGCCCATGCGTTGGATCCTGCGCTGTGGCAGACATGGCGCACTCGCTTCGTCGCTGCCGACGGGCGGGTGATCGATACCGGTCAGGGTGGAGTGAGTACATCAGAGAGTCAGGGCTACGGCATGCTGCTCGCTGAAGCGGCTGCTGACACCGCCCATTTCGATCGCCTGTGGAATTGGACCCGAACGCATCTGGCGATACGTGAAGACGGCCTGCTTGCCTGGCGCTACCATCCGCAGCGCGGTGTGGAAGATGCCAACGCCGCGGCAGACGGCGACCTCCTCGTTACCTGGGCCTTGCTTCGCGCCGCCGAGCGCTTTGGACGCGCCGACTATCGCGAACAAGGACTGGCTTTAGCGTCGGCCATCCGGCACCACCTCATCGCCGCAAGTGCCTGGGGGCCCGTGCTCAAGCCGGCGCCCGCGGGCTTCGATCGGCCGGAAGGAGCGGTGGTTAACCTTTCTTACTGGGTGTTCCCCGCCATCGAGGAGCTGGCGCGCGCCGACCCCGATCCCGTATGGCCTGCCCTGCGTACCAGCGGCCGCGAGCTGCTTCGGCTGGCGCGTTTCGGCCGCTGGAGTCTGCCGCCCGACTGGCTGCTTCTGGCCGATCCGCTGCGCCCAGCTCCTGGGTGGCCGGCGCGGTTCGGATACGACGCACTGCGCATTCCCCTTTACCTCGCCTGGGCTGGAGAGCGCGACGAGCTCGTACTGGCGCCCTTCCGCGCGTTTTGGGGGGGATACGCCTGCACCAAACGGCTGCCCGCCTGGACCGATTTCGATTTGGATGCTGTCGATGGCTGGGGTGGCTTTGCTGGTGTGACGGCCATCGCAGCCTTGCTGGGCATTCAAGTGCCCAGCTCTGTCATGCCCCGCTTCGAGGATCTCGACTACTATCCAGCCACGCTCGTCCTATTGGCCCAGTTGGCCGCACGCGAGGGTACGCCATGAGATGGTCAATCGCCCTAGTCGCAGCCTACGCTTGGAGCGCCCAAGCCGCCGGTTTACCACAGCTCCTGATGCGCCAAGAACACGACCTTCAGCTGGAGCGTCAGCCAAATTCTGGCGCTGCCATCGTGCGCCGTGATGATCGAGTGTACAGATCTGATGTCCAGATAGCCACCCCTCCGTCGAAACAGGCGCCAGCCCCCCCGTCCAAAGCGGTGGCCGCTACTCAGCAAAACCCCGAGGTGCGAACTCCTCCCAAGAAAAAGATGTCGCGGCGTTCTGCCAACGCCCGCACCTTGGCTCCTCAAGCGCTTTGGCACACATTGCTGACAGAGGCGGAAAGCACCAACTCCGTGAGCGCTTTGCTCGCTCGCATAGAAGCGGACAGCGATTGGTTAGAAACCGTGGCCAGCGCCGACCTACTGCAACGATTGGGCTGGGTGCTCTTGACCGCGGGCCGTGAGGACCAAGCTCAACGATGGTTTACCCAGGCCCTAACACGTGAACCTGACAACGCCCCGGCGCGCCGCGGTCTTGCACAAATCTATGTGCGCAGGGGAGCTGGGCAGGAGGCCTATGCGCTGCTGGAGCCGCTGCCAGGGGCGGCTGCGGAACTCAGAGATTTGGCGGACGCCCTAGCCGAGCAGGCACGCATGAATGGAGAAGAAGCAGCCGAGGCCGACTGGCTGCGGCGCGCTCTGGCCAACGCCGACGGTGACGCAATCGGACTGCGCGAGCGGTTGGCCTGGAATGCACAACGGCGGGGACTCTGGGCCGAAGCCGTCGCGTTATGGCGGTCTCTTTTGGTCGCCGAACCGCGCATCGAATGGCGCAAAGCACTCGCAGCTGCCCTCCAGGAACAGGGCGAGATCGAAGCCGCCTACGAGCTGCTGCACGGTTTGCCGCAGGCCGAGCAGCAGCGAGCGGCAATGGCCAACCGGCTCGCCCAGCAAGCGCGCGCCCAACAGCGGTACGAAGAGGAATACCGCTGGCTTGTTGCGGCTTTGCGCGATGACGCCGACAGTGCGGACCAACACATCTTGTTGGCCACCAATGCTGAAGCCCGGTTGTCGAATGAGGACGCAGCGAAGTATTGGGCTCGCGCCTACAGCCTGCGTCCTGACGATGCGACGGCCGCGGCTTTGGCGGGTCACCTGATTCGCTTGAATCGGACAGAGGAACTCGCACGCCTGGCCGCTGTCGATCCCGGGCCCTTGGCCGATGAATGGCAAAGCTGGCGAGCGCAGCAACTATTGAGTCAAGGGCGGGCTCGTTCTGCTGCGCATGTCGCCCCAGCGGGACGACTGCCTGAGCTGAGGGGCGTGCTGGCTCCGCGCATCAGCGTGGGATGGGCAGCGCGCGATAAATCAGGCAGCTCGGGGGGCAGCCATCTCCGATTGCGCCATGCACCACAGCTCGAACTCGCGGCACCGCTCGCCGATGGCTGGTTCCAGGCCGAGCTCAGCGGAATCGGGGCCGATGCCGGGATGACTGCGCAAAGTCTTCCGTTCGGATCTGCCGTTCTCGGACAACCTGCCGTCAGCACTCGAACTGGAACGCATCCCGCGGTGCAGCTGCGCTGGTCGTATTTGGGAGGCAGCGGCCCTGAATTCGCCATCGGCACGACCCCCGCTGGCGCGCTCATACCCGCTACCGCTACTTTCGAGTTGGCCTGGCGGGAGACAGCGGAGAACCATGCATGGCGCAGCGCGCTCTTTCGCGAGCCGGTTCGCGACTCGGCTCTTTCGCTCATCGGATTGCGCGACCCAAACAGTGGCCAGCCTTGGGGGAGGGTGATAAGCGATGGCGTACTGGTCGACGGTTACCGCAGACTCAGCTGGACAGATCAATGGTCGTTGGCTGGTCAAGTACGCTTCGCACGCCTGACCGGACGCTCGGTTGAGGACAACCAACAAGCGGCTGTGCGCGTGGAGCTGATGCGCACGTTCGACGCAGCCGGTTTTTACTTCCTACAAGCGGGGCCGAGCCTGGGTTGGGAAGGCTATCGGCGCGACTTGTCTGCGTTCACCTGGGGCCATGGTGGTTACTTCAGCCCGCGCAGTTTTGTCAGTGCCGGAGCAGCTTTGCAATTTCAGACCGTCAGCCATTCACGCTGGCTACTTTCCGGTCGATTGAGTGCCCAGTGGCAAAGCATCGAGCGCGACAGTGCCCCTTGTCACCCGCTTGCCGCACCGGCCACACCGACGATTTGCACCAACGCCTATCCCGGCGAGCGCAAAAATGGTCTGGCTGGCCAGGTGGAACTTCGTGCTGTGGCCCGCCTCTCTGACCAATGGCAAGTAACCGCAAGCCTGGGTTACCGAAGAGGCCCAGCCTACCGTGATCAGGTCTTCGGACTTACACTGGTTTACCTGCTGGAGCCTCAAACCCGCCTGTACGCTGACGACTTGCCCAAAAACATAGGCGCGCTTTGGTGAGCGCACATCGTTCAGCGCACGAGTACGCGCGCCGGTGGAAAACGCAAGCGAAACGTCGATCCAAGGCCCGGTGTGCTCTCGATGAGAAGCTGGCCACCGTGCCGTTGGGCGACGTGTTTGACGATGGCCAGCCCCAGGCCTGTGCCACCGCTTTCGCGCGAGCGGCTACGGTCCACGCGGTAAAAACGCTCGGTCAAGCGCGGAAGATGCTCCGCTGCAATGCCTGGTCCCGTATCGGAAACATAAAACTCGACCGAATCGTCGGGTAACAGTCGCCAGCCGGCCTCGACTCGACCCTGCGCCGGGGTATACCGGATGGCGTTGGACAATAGATTGCCGATCGCACTGAGCAATTCGCCTCGGACGCCGGCCACATCCAGCGTTGGACCAGGCCGCAGTTCGATTGTCTGCTGCCCCCCATGCAACACATTGGCCAAGGCCTGCGCCTGTGACCCCGCTTCAGCCAACAGATCATCCGCAGCCACCCATTGTGAATCGTCGGGATCCGGGCTGCCCTCAAGCCGTGACAACGTCAACAAATCGTCTACCAGGGCCTGCATGCGCTGGGCTTGCTGCCGCATCAGATCGAGAAAATGCGCACGTTCCCTCTCGTGCAACGGCAGTGTCTGCAGCGTTTCGATGAAACCGACGATGACCGTCAGCGGACTGCGTATTTCATGCGAGACATTGGCGACGAAGTCGCGCCGCATCGTTTCGGCCAGCTCAATCGCCGTGATATCGCGCGTCAGCAGCAGGCGCCGCCCCTTGGCGTAAGAGAATATTTGAATTGCGATGCGCTGCGGATGACCTGGCCTGGCCTTGCGACCGTCGATTTCCACCGGCTGACTAAAATCGCGTCGATTGAGGTAGGCGATAAAGGCGGGATCGCGGACCAAGTTACGGATGCGCTGACCCAGATCGCGTTTGGCGTCAAATCCAAGATGCTCACCCGCCATCAGGTTGGACCATTCGATGGTGCCCTCTTTACTCAGCAATACGACCCCGTCCGGGGAGGCTTGAATAGCCGCCAACAATTCTTGCAACCGGGCATTGCTTTTCCGCGCCTTACGGTTCAGCAGCTTGAATACCCGTCGGGAGCGGTCAACGACATCGCCCCAGATGGATCCGACGGCGGGCAATGTCGAGGCTGAGGGCTCGCGCAACCATGCCAGGACTCGGCGCGCGCGCCAGTTGTCCACGGCCAGCCACGCCAATGAGCCCGCGACAGCTCCCAGAAAGCTCCAGACGGATCCGTCGGACCACAACAAGGTCACGGCGCCACCGGCGAGCACTGCGCCGATGAGTTCGAACGAGCGACGCATCATCGGCGCAACATCATAGCGAGGCGTAGGCTGCCACAGCCTTACGCGCGCGGCAATGGCCCGACAACGTCACGCCGAACGGGCGTCAGCAACCGACTCGAACGCCCGCGGGGAGAAGCGGTAGCCCGCGCCGCGCACCGTCTCGATCAACGCACCGGCCGAACCGAGCGCCTCGCGCAGGCGCTTGATGTGAACATCCACCGTGCGCTCCTCGATGAAAACATGATCGCCCCAAATGCGGTCGAGCAACGCGGCCCGTGTGTGGACCCGCTCCGGATGCTTCATCAGGAAATGCAACAATCGAAATTCGGTTGGTCCGACCTTGAGTTCGCGTCCTTCGAACGAAACCCGATGCGCTGCAGCGTCCAACATTAGCCCGCCCGCTTGTACCGTGTCGTTGACCGCCTCCGGGGCACGGCGGCGCAGCACGGCGCGGATACGCGCCAGCAGCTCTTGCGTCGAAAACGGCTTGGTGATGTAGTCATCTGCACCAGCGTCAAGCCCCTGCACCTTGTCGGACTCCTCGGAGCGGGCGGTGAGCATAATGATTGGTACCGCCTTGGAGCGCTCGTGGGCGCGCCATTGCCGGGCCAATTGCACTCCGCTCATACCCGGCAGCATCCAGTCCAGCAAGACGACATCCGGCAGTACGGCGTCGACTTCGCGCTGCGCGGCATCGGCGTCGAATACAACGATGGGCGAAAACCCATTGTGCCGCAGATTCACAGCAATCAACTCGGCGATCGAAGGCTCGTCCTCGACCACCAGAACACGGGGCAATTTCCTCATCGCACCACCGACTCCACTTGCGCGATCGGGGCGTGGCGCACGTCCAACCCCTTGACGATATAGATGATGATCTCGCCTATGTTCTTAGCATGATCACCAATGCGCTCGATGGCCTTGGCAACGAACAGCAGATCCAAGCTCGGCGAGATCGTACGCGGATCCTCCATCATAAAAGTGACGAGCTTGCGCACAAACCCGTTGAACTCCACATCGATCCGGTCATCCTCGCGCATGATGGCTACCGCCTCTTCCACGTCCAACCGCGCCAGGGCGTCTAGCGCGCGGCGCAACATAACGGTGCCCAACTCGCTGGCCAAGCGCAGCTCCGACACCGGCAGGCGGCGGCCATAGCCGCTTTCGACAATCGACGTCACCATGCGCGCGATACGCGCGGCCTCGTCACCGGCACGCTCCAGATTGCTGACCGTCTTGGAGATGCCGATCAAAAAACGCAAGTCACGTGCGGTGGGTTGACGCCGAGCGATGGTGGTCGTCAGGTCGGCGTCAATGCCGAGCTCGAGCTCATTGATTTCGCGCTCGACGTCAAGCACCCGCTTGGCCAGTCCGCCGTCCTCGCTGACCAGGGCTTGCACCGCCCACTGGATCTGACGCTCGACGATACCGCCCATCTCCAGCACGCGCGTGGAAATGGAGTTGAGCTCGGCGTCGAACTGGCTGGAGATATGCTTATTCATGGGTTGCTCCTCAAACAGCGGCCATCAGCCGAAGCGACCGGTGATGTAGTCCTCGGTTTCCTGGCGTTTCGGCCGTGTGAAGATCGTATCGGTGGCATCGTATTCGATCAGATCGCCGAGGTACATGTAGGCGGTGTAGTCAGACACGCGGGCTGCCTGCTGCATATTGTGCGTCACGATCACGATCGTGAATCGCTCCTTCAGTTCGATCAGCAACTCCTCGATCTTGGCCGTCGAAATCGGGTCCAGCGCCGAGCACGGCTCATCCAACAACAACACATCCGGCTCGAGCGCAATCGCCCGCGCGATCACCAAACGCTGCTGCTGACCACCGGACAAACTCAGACCGTTGGCCTCGAGCCGATCCTTGACCTCGTCCCACAGCGCCGCACCGCGCAGCGACTTTTCCACGACCTCGTCGATGTAGGCTTTGTTCTTGACCCCCAGCAGGCGCAAGCCGTATGCAACGTTTTCATAGATCGACTTCGGAAACGGATTGGGTTTCTGGAACACCATACCGATGCGGCGGCGCAACTGCGCGACGTTAACCTTGCGGTCGTAGATATTGATTCCCTCGTGCAGGATTTCGCCTTCGATGCGACAGTTGTCGACCAGATCATTCATGCGATTGAAGCATCGCAGCAGTGTTGATTTACCACATCCGCTGGGACCGATGAAGGCCACGACCTTACCCTTCGGGATACCCATGGTTATGTCGTGCAGCGCGTGCTTGTCGCCGTACCAAAGATTGAGGTTTTTCACCTCCAGCGCCTTGTGAAGCGAATCCAGGGGCTCGGCCTGGTGGAAATTCGCTTGGGTTGAGACGAAAGTGGTTTTGTTGGCTTGCTCAGTCATGTTTATGCTCGACGTGGAAGCGTAGCGCTGCGTTGTGCGTTGCACAACCCCGGATGAAACGAATCAAACACTCTCGAGTCCGCGGTATTTCTCGCGCAGATGGTTGCGCAACTTAATGGCCGCCAGATTCAATACCATGATCAGCAGAACCAGCAACAGCGCTGTCGCATAAACCAACGGACGCGCCGCTTCGACGTTGGGACTCTGAAAGCCCACGTCATAAATATGGAACCCCAAGTGCATGAATTTACGCTCCAAATGAATGAATGGCATGTAACCGTCAATTGGCAGCGATGGGGCTAATTTGACCACGCCCACCAACATCAGGGGTGCCACTTCACCCGCGGCGCGCGCCACCGCCAAAATCAAACCCGTCATCATCGCAGGACTGGCCATTGGCAGAACGGTACGGATCAGCGTCTCGGCTTTCGTGGCCCCCAACGCCAAGCTTCCCTCGCGCACCGAACGCGGAACACGCGCCAAGCCCTCCTCGGTAGCCACGATGACCACGGGCAAGGTCAAAATGGCAAGCGTTAGCGACGCCCAAAGCAAACCCGGGGTACCAAAGGTTGGTGCGGGCAATGCCTCCGGATAAAACAATCGATCGATATTTCCACCCAACACATACACGAAAAAGCCCAGACCAAAAACACCATAAACGATCGACGGAACCCCAGCCAAGTTATTAACAGACACCCGGATGACCCGAATGAGGGGCCCCTGTTTGGCATACTCGCGCATGTACACCGCGGCCATGATACCGAACGGTGTCACGATCACCGACATCACCAGCACCATGGCCACGGTACCAAAGATTGCCGGGAAAATACCACCTTCCGTATTCGCTTCGCGCGGATCATCACTCAAGAATTCCCAGAACTTTCGTACATAATGTCCGATCTTCTGGGACACACCCATGGCGTTTGCTTGGTAGACATCAGCAACCACAGCCAGTTTGATTTCCACATCGCGTCCATCGGCGACCTCGGCGACCAATACATCGCGTCCAATGTCGTCTCGAAGCTTTTGTAGCCGCTCCTGCAACTGCGCAAACTCAGCGTCCAAAGCCTCACGCTGTTGCACGAGCTCGGCTTTCAGACGGTCATCGAGGACCCCCCTGAGCTGCGCCTTGCGCTCGCGCAAGCGAAGCTGTTCGATACGGTAATTGACATCACCGATGTCATATTTTTCAATGCGCAAGATTTCACGAAACAGCGCTTGAGCACGGGCCACGCGCGCTTGCAACTCTGGCCACGCTTGCGGCCCTTCTGCAACGACGCGATCATTTTCTTTGACCGCTTTGAGATGGCCGTAAAAGTTTCCCCATTCGTGACGTTCTACCGTGAGAATATCTTTCGGATATGCCAGGTCTCCCAAGAGCGGCTGCGGAAACCAACGAAAATCTTGACCGGTCAGGTCCCGATTGCCAAGTTTGATCAGCACCCGCTCGACGAAGGCCTCGTCCGTTTCGATCTTGAACCCCGCCTCCTGGAGGCGACGCACCGCCACCTCCTCTCGTTCTCGCAGCTCGCCGATGATACGAACTTGCTGGTCACCGTCGCGGAACGTGGTCTCCAGCACCGCTTTCGGCCAGAAATGTGTCAACCCTTTGGCAGCGGTCATCCATAATACGAAAAATACCGACAACACCGACAACGCCACGGCGCCACTGGTCATCCATATCCAAGGCGCCCCCGTTTTGAGCCAATCTTTCATCGCTAGATCCGATCTTGTAGGGGTTGTCATCAAATGGTTTGATATCGCTGGCGCAACCGCTGTCGCACCAGTTCAGCCAATGTATTGACCACGAAGGTGAAGCCGAACAATACCAGCGCCGACAAAAACAACAAGCGATAATGTGTTTCGCCAACACCTGCCTCTGGCATTTCTACGCCAATATTCGCTGACAGAGTTCGGAAGCCCGTAAAAATACTGAAATCCATCACCGCTGTGTTACCCGTAGCCATCAGTACGATCATCGTTTCACCGACGGCCCGACCTAAACCGATCATGATAGCCGAAAAAATCCCTGGGCTGGCCGTTAGCAGAACCACGCGGGTCAAGGTCTGCCACGGAGTAGCCCCTAGGGCCAACGATCCCGTCGTCAAATGCTTGGGCACGGAAAACACCGCATCTTCAGCAATCGAAAAGATCGCGGGCGTCACGGCAAAGCCCATCGCGATACCGACCACCAGAGAGTTGCGTTGCTCAAACTTGATCCCAGCCACATTGCTGAGCCAGTTGGGCATGTCACCACCAAAAAAAGCGGCTTCCACTGGATGGCCCACTGCCAAACACAACCAAATCTGTACGATCAGCACTGGAATCAACAGGGCCGCCTCCCAGCCTGGCGGTACGAGCAATCGAACATTCTGCGGTAACAGATAAAACAGCCATGCCGCCACGAAAAATGTCAATGGGAATGTCAACACCGTCAGCAGCACGCCAGCGAGGTTATTCTCTACAAAGGGCGCCAGCCACAGTCCAGCTAGGAAACCCAGAATCACGGTCGGCAAGGCTTCCATGACCTCGATCGTCGGCTTGACGAATCCGCGCACTCTGGGCGACATGAAATATGCGGTATAAATCGCGCCCAACAAGGCCAGCGGCACCGCCACGATCATCGCGTAGAAGGCGGCTTTGATCGTACCGAAGGTCAGTGGCGCGAGGCTAAATTTCGGCTCAAAATCCGCATTGGCGGCCGATGACTGCCATACGTAAGTGGGCTCCTCATAGCTCTCGTACCAAACTTTCTGCCAAGTGGCATAGAAAGACACTTCGGGATAGTCATTTTCCACATGGGCAACGTGTAAACGGCCGGCCGCATCTTCAGCGATATAAGCATTACCGCGCGGCGGGTACGCGAGACGTACCAAGGGCTGGTCAGACACCGCGCGCTGGAAGAGCAGCCGTTTGGACGTAGCAAAATAGCTGCCGAGGTTACCCTTGTCGTCACCGGCCATGAAGCCTTTGCGGTGATACTCGGGCTCCAACACGGTGATCGCGGACGGCATGGGTTCGAATTCGCGAATTCGAGTCAAACGAAACCGGGTCCCCTCTTCTCGCACCGGGAACCATTGCTCGAGACGACCACGATCACTTCCAACAATGAGCGAAAATCCCCCGGAAAGCAGTGTCAGCGCCGTTACCCGTTCCCCTTGGGGAACCAACGCTATCTTTTCCAGCAGAACGGGTGCGCTCTTGTCGGAAATATCGTACCGCCACAGCTCGCGAGCGCCCGCTAGCACATACATTTCGCGCTGCTTGAATTCGATCATGATCTCGCGAATATCGGTGGGTGCAGGCAAGACCTCAGCGCTGCGCGTGTCGACCGTTTCGGCGCCCGTGATGGGGTTGCGTTCAATCGCAATGCCGCTGACCAGTAGCCGACCGTCTTGGCTTGCGCCTACGACGGTGGTGCCATCAGCGCCCGATTGCACGGCGAGTTGAATGATTGGGTGTCCTTGTGAATCGAGTACGATCGGCTCCTGGCCGGCGGGATATTCGATATCGGGCTCGATGATGCGACGCGCGTCGGCATCGAAACGCGTTTTAAAGCCGACCTGGGCGACCACCGCCCGACCATCGGATAAGCCGTACGCGAGTGTGCGTGAGGCCCGATCTCCCAAAGCGATGGAGTTCACCTGCACGTGTGGCGGCAATGCGATGCGTTGATTAGCGTGTACATCGCCCCGAAAAAAATCCGCATATGTGACATTGCCGTCGGCTTGTACCCGGATGATCTCCTCCAGCCGCTCATCGGCTTGCAGAGCCACCACTTGCCCGCCCTGGCCAGGCGCTGCATACGTGGTCGCGCGATCGATGTCCGGCGGCGTGAACAACGGAACGACGACGCTGGCCAAGTAGAAAAAAATGGCGGAAATCGCCACAATGACACCCAGACCACCGGCGGTCATGAGATGCTTGAACCAACGGTCGATCCACAGTCGCCGACCCATGGCACGATCGACGCTGGTGACAACGAGGCTGCGAGGAGCAGGTTCCGAAGCTTGGGTTGAACTCATGGCACGACCGTCGCGCGGACGGATTCATTGGATTGAACACATTCCGCCAAAAGCCACGGGCGGAAAAATTACAAGAGGCCGACAGACGCCGCAGCCTGCCAGCCCCTTCCAGGCAGCTAAAAATTAGCCACCCTGGCGCAAGCGCTTGAAGCGTTCGATGCGCGCCGCAGGACGCCCCTTGGCATAGGACGTCTTATTCATGACCCAGACGACGGTCGCGCCGTTGGGGCCCGCGCCGATATCGGTAAACGAATACGGCACCTCGCCGAAGGCGGCGAAATCCATCAGGTCCTTCAGCTCGTCGAACACGTAGTAGCGACCGTCCTTGAACACTTCGCCATAGAAGTCCGCGGCAGCGCCCAGTTTGCCGTCGAATACTTGCTCCGGCACACTCGCCTGGCCGCGCTTGACATCGTCGTTGGTGATGGCAAACACCACGGTGCGACCGTTTGGCCCCGCGCCAATACGGGTGCGGGTCAACGGCACTTCGCCATGCGCCAAGTAGTCCTGATAGAGCTTGAATGTGCCAAATGCGTAGTACCGACCATCCTCGGGCAGCACGACATAGAACTCGCGCGCCTGCGCCGTGGATGCCGCGGGCGTGGCGGCAGAGGTCGCAGCTGGCTTGGCCGCCTCTGATTGGGTGGCGGCGGTTGGAGCGGTGGCCGGCTGCGTCGCACAGCCAGCCAAAAAGGCAGCAGCCACCGCCGCGCCCATCCAATGCAATCGATTCATCGTTGGGCGCTCCAGATCACTTGGTCAGATCGTCGATAGCCTTTTTCGCCAGCGTAGCGGGCAGCGGCACGAAACCGTCTTTGACCACCACCATTTGCCCCTGCTGCGAAAGCACCATCTTGAAAAACTCTCGCTCCAGCGGCGGCAGCGGCTGATTGGGCTTTTTGTTCACGTACACGTACAGAATCCGGGCCAGCGGATAGCTGCCGTCGACCGCATGCTTGGCATCGGGTTCTACGAACGCATCCCCTTTCTTCTTCGACAGCGGCAGCGCACGCACCCCAGAGGTCTTGTAGCCGATACCGGAGTAGCCGATTGCGTTGAGCTGTGTCGCCACCGACTGAACCACCGAGGCGGAGCCGGGTTGTTCGGCAACGTTGCGCTTGAAGTCGCCCTTGCACAGTGCGACCTCCTTGAAGTATCCGTAGGTACCCGACACGGAATTGCGGCTGTACAGCGCGATGTCGCGGTTGGCCCACTCACCGGTCATGCCGAGCTGGCCCCACTTGGTAATGTCGGATGCGCCGCCGCACTTGCGGGTGCTGGAAAAGATCGCATCCACTTCCTCGATGCTCAAGCCTTTGATCGGATTGTCCTTGTGGACGTAGACTGCCAGCGCGTCGATGGCCACCGGCACCGGGTGCGGCTTGTAGCCGTGCTTCTTCTCGAAGCCCTCAATTTCTTTGGCCGACATCAGACGGCTCATCGGGCCGAAGTTGGAGGTGCCCTCCGTCAGCGCCGGCGGCGCGGTGGACGAACCCGCGCCCTGGATCTGGATGTTGACATTGGGATACAGGCGCTTGTATTCCTCCGCCCACAAGGTCATGAGGTTGTTGAGCGTATCCGAACCGATGCTCGTGAAGTTACCCGACACACCGGCTGCCTTTTCGTACTTGGGCAGTGCGGGATCGACTTGTGCGGCCTGAGCCATAACCTGTGGGGCCGTAAAGCCCAGCGTGATGACGCCCATCAGCGCCACGAGTTTCTTGACTTTCATCGGAAACACTCTCCAAGGGTTGAACGGTGCGGTTGCCTCGATCGACAAACCGAGACGGAGCATAGGTGTAGCTTATGACAAGTTCGTGACATGGCGGTTTCTGTTCGCCGCTGGGCCCGCAGAGGGGATGACGAGCCACTCTGGTATGCTGAACAACCTCTGTCAAACGACAAAACGGCGCCTCGCATGCATAACGGAACCCTGCTGGCCGCACTGGACCTCGGCTCGAACAGCTTTCGCCTGGAAATCGGGCGCTACCAGGCTGGTCACATCGAACGCATCGAGTACCTGAAAGAGACGGTGCGGCTCGGCGCAGGCTTGGATGCGCACAAGACGCTGAGCCTGGTGGCGATGGAGCGCGGCTGGGAGTGCCTCGCGCGTTTTGCGGAAAAGCTGCGTCCGTTTGAGCGCCGGCAGGTGCGGGCGGTGGCCACCCAGACACTGCGTGAAGCCCGCAATCGCGACGATTTCTTGGGTCACGCACAGGCGATCTTGGGCTTTCCGATCGACGTCATCGGCGGCCGAGAGGAAGCGCGGCTCATCTATCAAGGCGTGTCGCACCTGTTGCCACAGTCGAACGAACGCCGTCTGGTGGTCGATATCGGGGGGCGCTCGACCGAGGTGATCCTGGGCCAGGGCTACACCCCACAGCGCATGGAGTCCTACGATTTGGGCAGCGTGGCGTGGTCGGCGCGCTACTTTCCCGGCGGGCGGGTGACGGAGGCGGCCTTACGCAGAGCGGTCATTGCGGCCAAGGCAGTGGTCGACGAAGCGCTGGACGTCTTTGCGCCGGGGAGTTGGGATGCTGTCTACGCTTCTTCTGGCACAGCGGGGGCACTGGCCGACATGCTGGGACTGGCTGGCTTTGCACCAGGCGCGATCACGCGCGAGGGGATCGATTGGGTGGCGGATCGGCTGGTTCGTGCCGGTCATGTCGACGCGGTGCGCTTGGAAGGTCTGAAGGATGACCGTCGGCCGGTGCTGGCCGGCGGCTTGAGTGTGCTGCTGGCGTTGTTCGAGCTGTTCGATTGGACCGTAGTCCATCGTGCGCAAGGGGCCCTGCGCCATGGCGTCTTGTACGACTTGATTGACCGGGCGTCAGATCAGACCGATGTGCGTGAGCGGACCGTGCGCTGGTTGGCACAAAAGTTTTCCGTCGATACGGCACAGGCCGAGCGCGTGCGCCGTGTGGCCACCGGGCTGTTCGAGCAAGTGGCCACGCCCGACCCGCGCAACGGTCGCTACTCGCAAAAACTGGCCTGGGCAGCGCGCTTACACGAGATTGGCGCGCACATCTCGCACACCAGCGCCCACCGCCACGGGGCCTATATCCTGGACCATGTGGATGCGCCGGGTTTTTCGCTGCCTGAGCTGCACCGCATGAGCCTGCTGGTGCTGGGTCAGCGGGGCAAATTGCGCAAGCTGGAGCCTCACTTGGGTGAGGAGCTGTTCGCCAAGCAGTTACTGTGCTTGCGCCTGGCCGTGCTGCTGTGCCATGCGCGCAAAGACCCGGATGTGGCCGCCATGCGTTTGCAGTACGCGCCGCGGCAGTTTCGGCTCACCGCGCCGCCGGGCTGGGCCCGGCAGCATCCGCAGTCGGCGTGGCTGCTCCAGGAGGAAACCGACGCCTGGGACAAGACCGCGTGGCGGCTGGCCGTGGATCTGCCCTGATGGGGTCGCGGCGCTCACGGCCTAGGCGTGTGCCCATCATCAGAGCAATTCCGGCGACTGCACACACAGCAGCACCGTTTGCCAACTTTGGTGGCGTTCGCGGCGCCGCAGCCACCAGACTGCACCTTTGCGGATCGAGCATTCGCCGCTTTGCATGCCCAGCAACGCGGCCACGACGCGGCCGAGCGTCGGCTGGTGCCCCACGACCAAGGCCGCATGGCGTGCGTCAGGCCACTGCACCACATCCAGCAACGCCTGGGGCGTGCCATCCGGGGCCAGTTCGTGCCGGACGCGATAACGCCGACCAAGCGCGAGCACCGTCTGCTCGGTGCGCACGGCGGGGCTGCACCAGATGCGGGTGCCCTCGGGCAGCTGGCGGTCCAGCCACGCTGCCATGCGAGCGGCCTGCTTTTCGCCCTTTGGCGTGAGGCGCCGAGACAGGTCATCGCCGCCGCCTTCGTCGGTTTCATCCAGGTCCTCGGCTTCGGCGTGTCGCCACAGAATCAGATCCATCGGGTTCATCCCTTGGTGCCGTAGCGGCCCATCAGGCTGGCTTGCGCCGATGGCAAGCCGCTGCCGCGCGAGGGCTTGGTGGCCAGCGATGCGGCTTTGATGTAGTTGCCATCCGGCTGCAGCAGCCAGGCATCGCGCTGATCGGCCAAATACAAATGCAGACACTCGTCCATGACGCGGGCGCGCAAATGGGGATCGGTCACAGGCCAGGCCAGTTCGACCCGGCGCAGCATGTTGCGGTTCATCCAGTCGGCGCTGGACAGCCACAGCTCCTCTTGATCACCGCAGCGGAAGTAGTACACCCGCGAATGCTCGAGGAAGCGCCCGATCACCGAGCGGATTCGCACATTGTCCGTCTGTCCAGGAACCCCGGCCGGCAGGATGCACGCGCCGCGCACGATTGCATCGACCTGCACACCGGCCTGCGAGGCGAGGACCAGCGCCCGTGCGAGCGGCTCATCCGTCAGGGCATTCACCTTGAGGATGATTTGCGCGGGTTGCCCCGCCTTGGCTGCTGCGATGGCGGCGTCGATGCGCTCCAGCATCCCTTTGTGCAGATGAAACGGCGCCATGAGCACCTTGTGCAGTCGGGGCAGCCGATTCTGGCTGGCCAGGTGACCGAAGATGTGATCGACATCTGCAGTCAGCGCCTCGTCGGCGGTGAGATAGCTCAGGTCCGTGTAGGCCTTGGCCGTACCCGGGTTGTAGTTGCCGGTGGAAACATGCGCATAACGCACGAGCCGCCCTTCCTCGCGTCGGGTGACGAGCAGCATTTTGGCGTGGGTTTTCAGGCCTACGATGCCGTAGACCACTTGCGCGCCGACCGACTCCAGTCGCTCGGCGTGGTTGATGTTGGCCTCCTCGTCGAAGCGAGCTTTGAGCTCCACCACGGCGGTGACTTCTTTTCCGCGCCGCACCGCATCACGCAGCAGCTCGGTCATCTCGCCGCGCGAGCCGGTGCGGTAGATGGTTTGCTTGATGGCAAGCACTTGAGGGTCTTCCACCGCCTCGCGCAGGAAGGCCAACACGGCGTCAAAACTCTCGAACGGCTGGTGGATGAGCACATCCCCTTGCTTGAGCCGTTCGAAGAACGACTGCCCAGGCGCCAGCGCCGCCGGCCAGCCGGGTGTAAAGCGCTCAAAACGCAGCGCTGGCGCATCGATCTGGTCCACCAGCTGGTTGAGGCGCACGAGATTTACCGGGCCTGCCACGCGATAGAGACTCTCGGGAGGGAGGTTGAATTGCTCGAGCAAAAAGCCCGCCAAGAAGTCGGAGCAACCAGCCGACACCTCCAGCCGCAGGGCCTGGCCGTAATGGCGCTTTTGCAGACCCAGCCTCAGCGCAGTGCGCAGATTTTTGACCTCTTCCTCATCCACCGCGAGGTCGGAGTGGCGGGTCACGCGGAATTGAGAAAACTCCAGCACCGACCGTCCGGGAAATAGATCCGTCAGATGCGAGCGGATGATACTGGAGATGGAGACGAAATGCAGCTGCTTGGAGCCTTTGACGCCGGGCATCGGGACGAACCGTTTGAGCGCCCGCGGCACCTTGACGATGGCGATTTCGTTTTCGCGCCCGAAGGCATCACGCCCCCCCAGCCGTACGATGAAGTTGAGCGACTTGTTGGCGACCTGGGGAAATGGATGAGACGGATCCAGTCCCACCGGTACCAGCAGCGGCTGCACTTCGTTGACGAAGTACTCGCGTACCCAGCGGCGCTGACGGGGATTGCGTTGGCTGTGGGTGATGATGCGTATGCCGCGTTTTTCCAGCGCCGGCAGCAGCTCGTGGTTGTAAATCGTATATTGCCGCTCGACCAGAGCGTGCACCCGCTGCGTCAGGGCGCGGTAGGTATCGATCGTGGCGACTCCGCGCTGTTCGTTGTTCAGGCGGGCTGTGTGGTGCGGCGCAAAACGCACCTCGAAAAACTCATCCAGATTCGACGATACGATGGCCAGATAACGCAGCCGCTCCAGCAGCGGGACATCGGCTCGATATGCCCAGTCGAGCACGCGCTCATTGAAGGCCAGGATGCTTTGGTCGCGATCGAGAAAAACGTGACGGTGGACGGAGTTCAAGGCGGCTTGGATCATGGTCGAGGACAGGAACGTGACCAGGCAGTGGGCCACGCGGCTTTAGCGTATCATTATTTTCGTTCCAGGCTTGCAATCGATGACGCCATCTGTGATGTGCCGACTCTGCTGGGGGCTCAGGCGCGAGCGCGATGGGGTGAGGCCCTGACCGGGGCGGGGACGGTCGGCGGCTCCTGCGCCCAGTGGACGATCTCCAACCGACCATCCGCATGCTCGACCAGAGCGCTGAGGCTCTCCACCCAGTCACCATCGTTGCAATACAGCACGCCATCAATAACACGCATCTCCGGCCGGTGGATGTGGCCACAGACCACGCCGTCCAACCCGCGCCTGCGCGCTTCTTGCGCCAGCGTTTCCTCGAATCGGGTGATGAAGCTGACGGCCGACTTGACGCGGTGCTTGAGGTACTGCGACAGCGACCAATAGGGCAGCCCCATGCGGGCACGCCATGAGTTGACATGGCGGTTTAGTCGCAGCGCCCATTCGTACAGCGTATCGCCCAAATAGGCCAACCACTTGGCGTACTGGACCACACCGTCGTACAGGTCGCCATGCGTTACCCACAAGCGTCGCCCATCGGCAGTCTCGTGTACGGCTTCTGCCACCACATGCACCCCGCCGAACGGATGGCCAACGAATTCCCGCACAAATTCGTCATGATTACCAGGGATGAACACGACTCGGCAGCCTTTGCGCGCGCGGCGCAGGATCTTCTGTACGACGTCGTTGTGGCTTTGTGGCCAGTACCAACGCCTGCGCAGCTGCCATCCGTCGATGATGTCACCGACCAGGTACAGCCGGTCGCTTGGGTGTGCCTTGAGGAACGCCAGCAGCGCCTTGGCCTGGCAGCCTGGTGTGCCCAGGTGCAGGTCGGAGATGAACACCGTACGCAGGCGCTCCCGACCTTCGGCGGGATGGTCATCCTCGTCGGGCTCGATGCGGTGTCCTTCCAGCGTCACGGTCGGCGCGCTCCGGTTGGCCGCCAGCGCGGCATCCGGCCAGCGAGCCGTGCGCCCCGCCACAGTGTCGCTGCGCAGCATCACACCCCCAACAGGTGGCGACGGTAGCGCGTCGGCAGGTCCGCCAGTCGCATCATCATCGGCAGGTCGGCCGTGTTGAAGTCTGGATCCCACGCTGGTGCACCCAGCACTTTGGCACCCAGGCGCAGGTAGCCCTTGACCAGCGCCGGCGGCTCCACCGGGAGCGTGTCATCCAGCTCGTGCACCGGCAGAGGCAACCGCGGGGTGACGTGGAACTCCACCGGTGCCAGGTGGCGCTCGCGCACCTGACGCCATATGCTGGCTGCGGCGTGGCCGCCACCAGCGATGCCGTGCGGACCCTCGTAATGCATCGGGATGCTGGCGCAGCCGATCATCACATCGAGCCGGTTGCGCACCATGAAGTCCGCCAGCGCCCCCCACAGCGCCATGATGACCCCGCCATGTCGGTGCTGAGGATGCACACACGAGCGGCCGAGCTCGACCATCTGCTCGCGAAGCGCGCGCAACCGGGTCAAGTCGAACTCGGTGTCGCTGTAAAAGCACCCAACCCGCTTGGCCTGAGCCGGGGTGAGCACGCGGTAGGTACCGATCACTTCGCCGGTGTCGGCTTCGCGCACCAGCAAATGTTCACAGTAGTCGTCAAACAGGTCGATATCGTACCCAGGCAATGGCGAACGCAATCGCGCCCCCATCTCCTCGGCAAACACGGTGTACCTCAGTCGCTGGGCGGCGCGCACGTCCTCGAGGTGGCGCGCCCACGCCACCTCCAAGCGCGCAGCGGACGCAACGGCAGCAGCGGCCGCGCGCGCTGGAAGCAACCTCCCGGCCGTACGGCCCGGGGTCTGGCCCCCAACCACAGTGGACAGGTGCAGCGTGGGCGTCGGAAGCTCTTTCATCGGGCATCATCTCCGCTTGAGTGTCGGGCGGCGCCGAGGCCGCCTACGGGGGGGATCTTGGATAGCCGGCGTGACACGGCTTTGGCGGTTCCGTGTCAGCGACATGACACCGGGCGCAAAACCACAGGCTTCATGCGCATGTCATGCAGCCTGGCCAGACTGCAGCCCCCATGCCAGCGGGTTTTTTTTGGTTGCTGGCGGCGCAGTTCCTCTCAGGGCTGGCCGACCATGCGGTGCTGATCGTCGCGATCGCCTATCTACAGGAGCAGCGCCACCCACAGTGGTGGGCCCCGCTGCTGAAGTTTGCCTTTACCTGGAGCTATGTGCTGCTCGCGCCGGTGGCCGGTGCCTGGGCCGATGCCGTGCGCAAGAACGTACTGATGGGGCGTATGAATGCGCTGAAGGCAGCAGCGGTGGTGGCCCTGCTGGCAGGTGCGCACCCATTGGCGGCTTTCGCGCTCTTGGGGCTGGCGGCGGCGTTGTACGCGCCAGCCAAATATGGCTGGATCACCGAGTCGACACCGGGACGCGATTTGGTGGCCGCCAACGGCTGGGTGGAAGTCTCGGTGGTGTTGTCAGTGCTACTGGGCACCGCGCTGGGTGGCTGGTGGGTGTCGCCAACCTGGCAGTCGCCACACGCGCCTGCGTCGCTGGGGCTGCACGGTTGGCTGACCACGACGGCGCTGCTGCCAGCGTTTGCAGCGGTGCTGTCGCTGTATGGGCTGGCGGCCTGGTGCAACCGCCACATCCCATCCCGGCCGGCACGGCGTGTGCTGCGGCTGGGCGACTGGCCAGCGCTGTGGCCACGCTTTTGGCGAGACAACCTGCGCCTGTGGCGGGACCCGCTCGGCGGGCTGTCGCTGGCGGTGACGACGTGGTTCTGGGGCTTTGGCGCATTGATGCAGATCGCCGTGCTGCGTTGGGCCGAGTTGCGGCTGGGATTGCCACTGTCGCAAGCGGCCTATCTACAGGCCACTGTTGCGCTGGGTGTGGTGGCCGGCGCGATGTGGGTGGCGCGTCGGGTGGAACTGCGCAGGGCCTGGCGCGTTTTGCCTCTCGGGGTGGCGCTGGGGATGCTGCTGGCAGTGGCCGTGCATGCCCGAAGGCTGGATTTGGCGGTGTCGGGGCTGCTCATCATCGGGGCGCTGGGGGGGATGCTCGTGGTGCCGATGAATGCGCTGTTGCAGTATCGCGGCCACCGGTTATTGCAGCCGGGGCAGTCGATCGCCATCCAGGGCTTCAACGAGAACGCCAGCGTGCTGGTCATGTTGGGGGCACTCGCCTTGGCGATGCACGCCGACTGGCCGTTGGTGCCGCTGCTGTCCGCGCTTGGTGCGGTGATGGCGCTGGGACTGGCGCTGCTGTGGGCGCTCACGCGCCGGTGGCGGGCAGACCGTCCCACCACGGGGAGGACTTGACCACTGCCGGCCCGGCCGCGTGCGCCGCCAACAACCGCAGCCAAATCGACTCCACCTGCTCGACGATGCGCTCCCAGCTCAAGTGCTGCACTGCTTGCACCGCGCCGGTGCGCAGCCGCTGCAGCAGCATCTCGTCGACGGCCGCCGCGCGGGCGAGCTGCAGGAAAGCATCTGCATCTCCCACCGGCGCCAACAGGCCACTGTCACCCTGGCGCACCACCTCGGCCGCTGCGGCGTAGTCAAAGGCCAGCACCGGCAGGCCGCTGGCCAATGCCTCCAGCGTCACGTTGCCGTAAGTCTCCGTCAGGCTGGGAAAGACCAACAAGTCGCCGTTGGCATAGGCCTGGGCCAGCGACTCGCCGGTCAACGCTCCCAGCAGCACCGCCTGCGGGCAACGCTGTGTCAACCAGGCGCGCTGCGGCCCGTCGCCCACCACCACCAGTCGCCAGTTCGGCGCTGCGGCGCGCATGGCCTCGTAGGCGTTGACCAGCAGTGCCAAGTTTTTCTCCGGCGCCAGACGGCCCACATACAACAGCACACGCTCGCCATCTTGCACGCCCCAGACCGCACGCAACGCTGGGTGGCGCAGCGCTGGGGTGAAGCGTTGTGTGTCTACCCCGCGCTGCACGACGATCAGCCGCTCGAATCCCGCCGCGCGCAGTTGCTGGCTCAGGCCCTCAGTGGGCACCAGCGTGCAGTCCGCGTGGTTATGAAAGCGCCGCAGGTAGGCTTGCACCGAGCGGCGCAGCCAGCCCACACCATAGTGTTCGCTGTAGGCATCGAAGTGGGTGCGAAAGTCCGTGCTGATCGGCAGCTGCAGCTTGCGCGCGATGCGCAGCGCCGACCATCCCAGCGGCCCTTCGGTGGCGATGTGCACCAGGTCAGGCCGGCGGCGCATCCACAGCGCTTGTAGCGCACGCTGCGCCGGCAACCCCATGCGCAACTGAGGGTAGCGCGGGATGGGCAGGCCGCGCGTGAGGACCTGCTCCAGCCCTAAGCGACTGCCGTCGTGGTCGTAGGCGTCGGCTGCCTGGCGCGGCCGAACCACCTGCACATCGTGGTCGCGCAACTGCAGCCCACGCACCAGCCGCTCCACTGTCGTTGCCACGCCGTTGATTTCGGGTGGGAAGGTTTCGGTAACCACCGAGACGCGCAGCAGCGCACGGCGTGGCGGAAATCTCTCGATCGTTAGGCGTGCATCCATGACCGGTGAGCTTGGCCACAGCGTGCGACACGCATATGACAGTCCGTGCTGCGGGCGTGGACGTCACCGTGGCGTCACACGATGTCGCAACCATGACACTCGCCGGGCCCGTCATGCCTGCCTGGCACACGCAGTTCCGCTCCCCTGTCTCCCCTGGATGAGGACCCACAATGATGTTGAAACGCTTTTTGAATACGCTGCATGAGCAACGATGGGATGACCACCGCTACTACCATCAAAGCCGCATCAACCAGACGCTGCATTTCATCAGTGCAATCAGCTTCGTGCTCGCCTACGCCTGGCTATTCCGGGATCCAGCCACCGCAGCCTTGATCGCCTGGGGCATCTCGATGGTGACGCGCCAATCGGGGCACTTTTTCTTCGAGCCGAAGGGCTATGACCACGTCAACCAAGTTACGCACGAGTACAAGGAGGCGGTCAAGGTCGGCTACAACCTGCGGCGCAAAGTGGTGCTGATGGCGGTGTGGGCCGCCTCACCCCTGCTGCTGGTGTGGGACCCAACGGCCTTCGGATGGTTGCAGCCGCACGAGGACTGGCGTGGCTTTTGGCATAACGTGGGCTGGCTGTGGTTCGCCATTGGTATCGGCGGCCTGCTGGTGCGGGTGCTGCAATTGTGGGTCGAGAAAGACCTCTACACCGGTCTCGTCTGGGTAACGAAAATCGTCACCGACCCATTCCACGACATCAAGCTGTACCACCGCGCGCCGCTGTATCTGCTGCGCGGTCAGCTGCTCGATCCGGGCCATCCTCGCGCCGGCTGAGCCAAGCGGCCAGCGCCTCGCGCAGCAGACTGCGGCGCAGGCGCTTGGCCCAGGCCGTGTTCGGCAGGGTCTCGTCGCGCCACCACCAGCCATCGGCCTGCATCAGGTGGCAAGCGCGGACAAAGCGCTGCAACGCTTCCTCGAACACGGCCTCCTCCAGCGCTATTGGGAAGATGAGGCGCCCGGTGCCCACCCAGCTCAGCGCCAGCCCGGCATCGCGCAGGTAATACTGCAGTAACCAGTTGTAGCGCCCCGGCTGGGTGTAGAGCACCGTCCAGATGGATGATAGCCCGGCCACCCGCACTGGCACGCCAGCGGCCTCCAGCGCCGCGTTGAAGCGTCGCTCGCGCGCGCGCCAGCGCTCGTCTAGGCCGTCGTAGGCGGCACGCACCTGCGGACGCTCCAGCGCACGCAGGAAGGCGTTCATGGCGCCCATCACATAGGGATGCGCGTTGAAGGTGCCGCGCGCAAAACACAGGTCGGCCGGATGCTCGGGACGGAAGCGCTCCATCCATCGCCGCTTGCCACATACCACGCCAACGGGTAGACCACCACCCAGTGTTTTGCCATAGCAAACGAGGTCAGCCTGCACGCCAAAGTACGCCTGTGCACCGCCCAAGGCCAGTCGAAAGCCAACGAACACCTCATCGAAGATCAGCGCGATGCCGGCTTCAGTGCAAGCCTCGCGCAGGCGCTGCAGCCAGCGCGTGTACCTTTCGCGGTCAAAGCCCGCTGCGCGCGTGCCGCTGGCGAGCGTGGAGTCGCTCGGGGCGGCGCGGTTGGGGTGCAGGGCCTGTAGCGGGTTGACCAGCACGCAAGCAATGTCACGCCGGGTGCGCAGCACCTCCAGGGTCGCCTCGCTCATCTCGGCCAGCGTATAAGTCTCGCGCGGCGGCAACGGGTTGCCAGGCCCGGGCTGCACATCCTCCCACCAACCGTGGTAGGCGCCAGCAAAGCGCACCACGTAGCGCCGCCCGGTGTGGTAGCGCGCCAGCCGCACCGCCTGCATCACCGCCTCGGTGCCGGACATATGAAACGTTACATCATCGAGGCCGCTGAGGGCCTTGAGCCGCGCGACATTGTCGGCCACGCATGGGTGCAGACCGCCCAGCACCGGGCCCAGCGCCGCCCCCAGGCGTGCGCCCTCTTCCATCGTGTCCTTGTAGAAGTCCAGCCCCAGCACGTTGACGCCGTAGGAGCCAGTCAAGTCGAGGAAACGGTTGCCGTCGAGGTCGATCAGCCACGGACCGTCATTGCGTGCCCAAAACGCCCCCACCGGCAGCTCGCGCGCCAGCTCAGCGAAGGGATAAGGCACGCGGTAGCGCCCAGTCAGGCGCAGATCCGGCATACCTTCGCGTGCCTGCGCGGTCAGCGCCAACGTCTGCGGCGCGGCAGCGCGCAGGCGTTGCGATAGCGCCTGCCAGCCCTGTAAGCGTGCCTGCAGCACATGATCCGGGGCACCGTCCAGCGCAAACGCCTGCGGCGCCTGCAGCGCATAGCCAGGTAGCCAGCGGGCCACACGCTTGGCCATACGCTGGTGCCCGGCCAGCGACGGATGCTTGGCACGCGACAGGCGCAGCCGCTGCCAACCCCACGGTGCCGCGGCCAGTGCCGCTGCAGCCCCCAACCAGGTCGGTTCGATCATCGTTGTCACCATTCTTTCAACAGGTTCGGCGACAGTTGTACGCATGGCCTTTGACACGCCTGTGAAAATCGGTGCGGCGTCCCGTGGCTGGCGCGCTTGGCGCGACCGCGTGCTGCAGCACGAGACGCTGAACTACGCCTTGACCAACCATGTGCCGCGTGTGGCGCTGACGCTGCTGATGGGCCGCTTAAGCCGCATCGACAGCCCAGCGCTGACGCGATTCATGCTGTCGATCTGGCGGTTGTTTGCCGACCTGGATTTGAGCGAGGCCGCTGCCGCCGAATACCGCAGCCTGCGCGATGTGTTTACGCGCGCGCTGCGCGAGGGCGCGCGCCCGTTCGACCCCGACGCAAATGTGCTGTGCAGCCCGTGCGACGCCATTGTGGGCGCCTGTGGCGACGTGCACGGCACCACCGCCTGGCAGGCCAAAGGCATGCCGTACCGGCTGGAGGACCTGATCGGCCCCGAAGCTGCGGCCGTGCACGCCAATGGGCGGTTTGTCACGCTGCGGCTGACCTCGACGATGTACCACCGTTTCCACGCCCCGGCCGACCTGCATGTGCAGCGCGTGCGCTACGTCAACGGGGACGTCTTCAACGTCAACCCGCCGGCGCTGCGGCGCATCCCGGCGCTGTTCTGCCGCAACGAGCGCGCGCTGATCGAAGCGGCGCTGCCAGACGGCAGCCCGATCGCACTGGTGCCGGTGGCGGCGATCCTGGTGGCCAGCATCCGGCTGCACTTCCTCGACATCACGCTGCATCTGCGCTGGCGCGGCGCACACAATCTGCCCTGCGATGTGCGCCTGGGCCGCGGGCAGGAAATGGGATGGTTCGAGCATGGCTCGACGATCATCCTGTTCGTGCCAGCGCAGTGGCGGCTGGCGGACGGGGTCGAGCCGGGCTGCCGGATCCGCGCTGGGCAGGCGCTGTGGAGGCGGGAGGTTTGAACCGCGACATCCAACAGAAGCATCAGTGGATGCCGAGTCGCTTCATGCGCTCCCACAAATTCTGACGGCTGATCCCCAGCGACTCGGCCGTCACACCAATCTGCCAGCCGTGGTGTGAGCTTCCCCGAAATTTCGTCTTCCAAGGGATGGGGTATGAGGCCCCGGTAGATTGGAAGGAGAGAGTAAGTTGAGGAAGATACCGAAGCAGGAATACACGCCACGCCCGAATTTCGGGAGTTGGCGGTCAAGCGCGTGAAGGCTGGCCAGACGGCAGGGGTGGTAGCGAAGGAGCTGGGTCAAGGCATTGGATGCGGGCAAGCTCAACGGGCCGGGGACGAAGCCGGTCACGCCCGAGCAAATGGAGCTCTCGCGGGTATGAGCGGTACATGGCGCAGACGTGGAGTTGCAGGCCATCGTCACGCTCGCAACGTATTTAATGCAGCGCGGACGCCAGGGATTTCCACCCGTGGACCCCGTACCGGATTTCGGGCCAATGGCTTCGGGTGTTCCAGACGCTGCGCAAACCCACGGCACCACCGAACAGCGCGATCCGCGATAGCCAGTAAACCCACCACTGAGCAAGGTTGGCGCCCTGGGCGTCATCACGCATGTCCGACAGGTATTCAGACCACACCTGTTCTGCCTGCGTGGGCTGCTTCGGCCAACCGCGCGACCCAGCGCTCGGCATCGTCGGCGCGGCGCGCCTCTACCATCACGCGCAGCACAGGCTCGGTGCCGCTGGCGCGGATCAGCACGCGGCCGTCCGAGCCCAGCGCCGCCTCGGCCTCGCGCTGCGCTTGCTGCAGCCCAAGGTTGGCACGCCAGTCCGCACCTGGGGCCAGCCGTACATTGCGCAGCACCTGCGGAAAGCGCTCCACGCCCTGCAGCACCTGCGCGAGCGTGCGCTGCTGGCGCAGACAGGCCTGCAGCACCTGCAACGCCGAGACGATGCCGTCGCCCGTGGTGTGCTTGTCCAGGATGAGCAAGTGGCCCGAGCCCTCCCCGCCCAACAGCCAGTGATGGCGATGCAGCTCTTCCAGCACATAGCGGTCGCCGACCTTGGCACGCTCCAGTCGCACGCCGCGTGCGGCCAGCGCTTGCTCGATGGCCATGTTCGTCATCAGCGTGCCGACCACGCCCGGGACCACCTCATCGCGGCCCAGGCGGTCGTCCGCGAGCACATACAACAGCTCGTCGCCGTCGTAAAGGCGGCCACTGGCGTCCACCATCTGCAACCGATCGGCGTCACCGTCCAGTGCAATCCCCAAGTCGGCCCCATGCGCGCGTACCGCAGCGACGAGTGTCTGCGGATGCGTGGCACCCACACCGTCGTTGATATTGCGACCGTTGGGGCTGCAGCCAACCGGTACCACGTCGGCGCCGAGCTCATGGAACACCGCCGGCGCGATCTGGTAGGCCGCGCCGTGTGCCGCGTCGATCACGACCTTGAGGCCGCGCAGGCTCAGGTCCTGGTCGAAGGTGCTTTTACAGAACTCGATGTAGCGCCCGGCGGCATCCCCAAGGCGCCGCGCCGTACCCAATCCGGCCGACTCCACCCACGCCGGGGGCTGCGCCAGTGCCGCTTCCACCGCCAGCTCCCACTCGTCGGGCAGCTTGGTGCCCTGGGCACTGAAAAACTTGATGCCATTGTCTGGGTAAGGGTTGTGGCTGGCACTGATCACAACGCCCAGGCTGGCCCGCTGTGCGCGCGTCAGGTACGCTACCGCCGGCGTCGGCACCGGCCCGAGCAGCACCACATCCACCCCGGCCGAATTGAAGCCCGACTCCAGAGCCGACTCCAACATGTAGCCAGAAATGCGCGTGTCCTTGCCAATCAACACGGTGGGGCGCGCCTCGCTGCGCTTGAGCACCTGGCCGACCGCATGTGCCAGCCGCAGCGCAAAATCCGGCGTGATCGGCGCTTGGCCGACCGTGCC
>NZ_JARJMT020000021.1 GCF_029335975.1 Tepidimonas sp. | reverse complement strand
CCTCAAGCTCGAGACCGTCAGCCGTGAAATCAGCGCCCTGGTCCGCGCTGGGGCTATCGAGCCGCTGGATCGTCACGGCCGGCTCTATCGGATCGCCGATGAGGGGATACTCGCGGCCGCCGTGGCGGGCTGAAGGCCCTGTGGCGGATCACAGCTCTTCTATGCGGCGGGGAGGGTAAGTGTCCCAGCCTTGGCAGCCCGGGCAATGCCAGAAGTACTGGCGGGACTCGAACCCGCAGGCCGCGCAACGGTAGCGTTTGAGGGGCTCACTCGCGCGCTCCAGCGCCCGCCGAACCAGCGGCTCTTCGTCCGAGGTGCCAAGCGGCACCCCGGCCAGCCACAGGGTGGCCGCGACCAGCGACGGCTCGTGGCGCAGGTGGGCGATGTAGCGCTGCCGCGCGGTGGCCGCATCCGGGTCCAGCGTGGCCAGCGCCTGCGTCACGTCCAGCGATGGGGCATGCGCCTGCGCCCAGGCGGCCAGGCGGGCGCGTGCCCGCTCGGGCGCACCTGCCATCCGGGCCCATTGCGCCAGGCTGTGCGCAATCAGCGGTACATGCTGCGGGCAATGGTCGGCCAAGGCCTCCAGCGCGGCCAAACCGCCATCCACATGCCCGAGCGACTGGCGTAGATCGGCCAGCGTCGCCCACGCCCGCGCCGACTGCGGCACCTGGTGTACCAGCGCTTCCAGCAGCGCCAGCGCTTCGGTCGTGTGCCCCTGACGATGCAGCGCTGCCGCCAGCTCGCAGCGGTGGTGCGCCAGCCGCAGGCGAAAACTCCCGCGGTCGCTGCCTTCCAGTGCCTGCGCCATCTCGGCTGCACGGGCCCAGTCGCGCGAGCGTTCGTAGATCCCCAGCAGCGCTATTTTGGCGTCGGTGTCGTAGCACGTGCCCAGCAACGCGGTGAAGGCCGCCTCCGCCCGGTCCAGCAGGCCGGCTTTCAGAAAATCGAACGCCAGCGCGTGCTGCGCCCGTTCGCGCTCGCGCGGCGGCAGGTCCGCCCGGGCGAGCAGGTGCTCATGCACCCGCACCGCGCGGTCATAATCGCCGCGGCGGCGGAACAGCCCACCCAGCGCAAAGTGCAGCTCCGCCGCATCCGGGTCATGCCGAACCGCTTCGATGAAGGCGTCGATGGCCTGGTCCTGCTGTTCATTGAGCAGGTGATTCAGGCCGCGGAAATAGGCCCGCGGCGCTTGACGGCTCTCCAGCCTCCACTGCCGCAGATCGAAGCGCGAGGCCAGCCAGCCCAGCGCAAACGCCGCAGGCAGCGCCCACAGCAGCCACGAGAGATCAAACCCCATAGGGTGGCTCTTGCGGCACCGGCGCCGTTGCAGTGGACGCAGGCCCGGTGGCGGCCACATCGGCCTGGCGAGCCGTGCGCCGCGCGCGCCACCACAGTGGCACCATCACCGCCATGCCCAGCAAAACGCCGGCAAACAGCGCGAGGAGCAGAACCAGCACCAGCGGGGCCTCCCACTGTGCTCCAAACAGCCCTTGCACGCGCACCGGAGCCTGGTTGTTGAGTGCCAGAGCGAAGATGAGCAAGAACACAGCCGCCTTGAGCAGCCAGCCCAGTACCCTCATGCCGCCCCCCGCTGCGGGCCGTCGACGGCTTCCCGCAGAGCTTTGCCAGGCTTGAAGTGCACCATCCGTTTGGGGGGGACGTCGACTGGTTCGCCCGTGCGGGGATTGCGCGCCAACCGCGCGGCGCGCTCGCCAACCGAGAAGCTGCCGAAACCGCGGATTTCGATGCGCTGCCCGGCCATCAGGCTCTCGGTCATCGCGTCCAGCAGGGTTTTGACTGCGGCCTGCGCGTCGGCTGCGGTCAAATGCGGATAACGTTCGGTCAGGGCATCGAACAAATCGCTGCGGTTCATACCGCCATTATGCCCAAGCGAAGCGGATGGACGGCAGGCGTTGATCGTGCGCGCGCTCATGAAAAAAGCCCGGCGGGCGCACCCGGGCCGGGCTGTGGTCGGCGGTTCGGGGTGGCCCGAACCCGTGTCGGCGAAGATCAGCCGTTTTGACCGTCCAACTTGGCGCGCAACAGCGCGCCCAGATTGGTGGTGCCGGCGTTGCCAGCGGTTTGGCTCAGGCTGGCCATGGCTTCCTGCTGGTCGGCGGCGTCCTTGGCCTTGATCGAGAGCTGAATGCTGCGATTTTTGCGATCGACGTTGACGATCACGGCCGTCACCTCGTCACCCACTTTGAGTACATTCCGGGCATCTTCGACGCGGTCGCGCGAGATCTCGCTGGCGCGCAGATAGCCCACGATGTCCTGACCCAGGTCGATTTCGGCGCCCTTGGCATCGACGCTCTTGACCGTGCCGGTGACCGTCGCGCCCTTGTCGTGGATGGAGACGAAAGTCGTGAATGGATCGGCGTCGAGCTGCTTGATGCCCAAGCTGATCCGCTCGCGCTCGACGTCCACGCCGAGCACGACGGCCTCGACTTCTTGGCCCTTCTTGTAGTTGCGCACGGCGGTCTCGCCCGGCTCGTTCCAGGACAGGTCGGACAGGTGCACCAGGCCATCGATACCCGACTCCAGGCCGACGAAGACGCCAAAGTCGGTGATCGATTTGATCGGGCCTTTGACCTTGTCGCCACGCTTGTGCGTATCGGCGAACTCTTGCCACGGATTGGGCTTGCACTGCTTCATGCCCAGGCTGATGCGGCGCTTGTCTTCGTCGATGTCGAGCACCATGATCTCGACCTCGTCGCCGATGGAGACGACCTTGTTGGGCGCCACATTTTTGTTGGTCCAGTCCATCTCAGAGACGTGCACCAGACCCTCGATACCGGGCTCCAGCTCGACAAAGGCGCCGTAGTCGGCGATGTTGGTCACCTTGCCGAACAGGCGCGTGCCGGCGGGATAGCGGCGCGCCACGCCCAGCCAGGGATCGTCGCCCATTTGCTTGAGGCCCAGGCTGACACGCTGGCGTTCGGCATCGAACTTCAGCACCTTGGCCGTGACTTCTTGGCCCACCTGCACCACCTCGTTCGGATGGCGCACGCGACGCCAGGCCATGTCGGTGATGTGCAGCAGGCCGTCGATACCGCCCAGGTCGACGAATGCACCGTATTCGGTGATGTTCTTGACCACGCCGGTGACGATGGCGCCTTCCTTGAGGGTCTCGAGCAGTTTGGCGCGCTCTTCGCCCATGCTGGCCTCGATGACGGCGCGGCGGCTGAGCACGACGTTGTTGCGTTTGCGGTCGAGCTTGATGACCTTGAACTCCATGGTCTTGCCCTCGTAAGGCGTCAAATCCTTGACGGGGCGGGTGTCGACCAGCGAGCCGGGCAGGAACGCGCTGATGCCGTTGACCATGACCTTGAGCCCGCCCTTGACCTTGATGGTCGTGGTGCCGGTGACGAATTCGCCCGACTCCAGCGCCTTCTCGAGCGCCATCCACGAGGCCAGACGCTTGGCCTTGTCACGCGACAAAACGGTGTCGCCGTAGCCATTTTCGACGGCTTCGACCGCAACGGCAACGAAATCGCCAACTTGGACTTCGAGCTCACCCTGGTCGTTCTTGAACTCGCTCAAGGGAATATAGGCCTCGGACTTCAGCCCGGCGTTGACAACCACGTGGTTGTGGTCGATGCGCACCACCTCGGCGGTGATGACCTCGCCGGCGCGCATTTCGGCGCGCTTGAGCGACTCTTCGAACAGGGCGGCAAACGATTCAGACATGCAGATTCCTGGGTGCCGCGGTCGTCCGGGACCGGCGGCGATTGGGTGGTCACCCGAACAGTCGTCGGGCGGTGGGTTGTCGAACCCTCCGGCGTGCGGACATGCCATCCGGCTGCGCCCTCGGGGCCCTGCAAGACCGGCCGTCGGGCCGAGGCGGACGCCCTCAGCCACCAAACGGCCGGCTGCGCTGCCACCACGCCAGCACGGTGTCCACCGATTGCTCGATGGTTTGTTCCGAGTTGTCGAGGGTCAGCGCATCTTCGGCAGGCTTCAGCGGCGCAGCCGCGCGCATCCGATCGCGCGCATCCCGTGCCTCTAAGTCAGCCAAAAGACTGTCAATGTTAGCAGTTACACCGCGTAAAATCAACTGCTCGCGGCGCCGCTGGGCGCGCGTGGCGGCGCTGGCGGTCAAAAAAACCTTCAGTGGCGCATCCGGAAAGACCACCGTGCCCATGTCGCGCCCATCGGCCACCAGACCGGGCAGGCGCCGGAACCCCCGCTGCAGCGCCAGCAGGCCAGCACGCACGGCTGGCACAGCCGACACCCGCGACGCCGCCATGCCGGCCGCTTCGCTGCGCACCGCGTCGGTGACGTCGTCCCCCGCCAGCCAGATGCGCCCGTCGGCAAAGCGCACCGGCAGCTGCTCGGCCAATGCCCCCAAGCGCTGCGCCAGCGCGGGGTCGGCCAGCGCCGCTTCGTCCGTGGACAAGCCAGCCCGCTCGGCGGCGAGTCCGACCACCCGATACAAGGCGCCGGAGTCCAGCACATGGTAGCCCAGGCGCTGGGCCACGGCAGCGGCCAGCGTACCCTTGCCCGAGGCGGTGGGGCCGTCGATGCAGATCACGGGAATGTCGGCCGGCTCGGCTTGCACCACCGACCACAGCGTCTCGAAATAATCGGGGAAGGTCTTGCCGACGCACTGTGGATCCAGGATACGCACCGGCAGCCGCGCGGGGTTGAAGGCTGCCAGCGACGCACACATGGCCATGCGGTGGTCGTCGTAGGTGCGAATAGCGGCGGCTCGCCAGCCGCGTCCGTCGGCACCCAGCGGATGCACGCGCAGCCAGTCTGCCCCTTCTTCCACGGTGGCGCCGAGCTGGCGCAGCTCCGCGGCCATGGCAGCGATGCGGTCCGTCTCCTTCACGCGCCAACTGCCTATGTGGCGCAGCGTGGTCGGGCCGTCGGCATATAGCGCCATCACCGCCAGCGTCATGGCGGCGTCGGGGATGTGGTTGCAGTCCAGGTCCAGCGCGCGCAGCGGCCAGGCGCCGCGGCGCACATGCAGGCGGTTGGCCTCGCCCTCGACGAGAGCGCCCATGGCCCGGGCAGCTTCGACGAAGCGGATATCTCCCTGAATCGAATTCAACCCGACGCCTTCAATAGTGACGGGGGTGTCGGTCGCGGCAATCGCCCCCAAGGCGATGAAGTAGCTGGCCGACGAGGCGTCGCCCTCGACATGGATACGCCCCGGCGTGGAGTAGTGCGCCCCGGCGGGAATCGTAAAACGCGACCAGCCCTCGCGCTGCACATCCACGCCAAAGCGCGCCAGCAGGCGCAGGGTGATTTCGATGTAGGGCTTGGAGATCAGCTCGCCCACCACCTCGATGGTGACGGCACGCGTCTGCGCGGCCAGCGGCAGGGCCAAGAGCAACGCGGTCAGAAACTGGCTCGAGACGTCGCCGCGCACGCGGATCGGAGCGTCCAGCTGCAACGGTGTCGGCGCGCGGGCACCGACCGCCAGCGGCGGATAGCCGGGTTGGCCCAGGTCCTCGATGATGCCGCCCAACTGGCGCAGGGCGTCCACCAGGTCGCCAATCGGGCGCTCGTGCATGCGTGGCACGCCCGAGAGTTCGAAGCGCCCCCCCTGCAGGGCGGTGAGCACCGTCAGCGCGGCGGTCAGGGGGCGCATCGCCGTGCCTGCATTGCCCAGGAACAGGCGCGCCTCGCGCACATGCAGCCGACCCGCTAGCCCACGTACGCGAACCGTGGTGGGCCCGAGCCGCTCCAGCCCGCAGCCCAGTGTCGCGAGCGCCTCCAGCATCACCCGGGTGTCGTCGGAGTCGAGCAGGTCCTCGATCACCGTCACGCCGTCGCACAGCGCAGCCAGCAGCAGCACGCGGTTGGAGATGCTCTTGGAGCCGGGCAGCCGCACGCTGCCGGCAGCGCGCATCAGCGGGGGGATGTCGAGGAAGGCGGTGCGGTACATGGGGGATCGGATGACGGGGGTGCGGCGGCGTAGGCGCCGGCGGCCCATTGGGTGCGGATGCGGCTGGCCTCGGCGATCAGTTCGCGCAACAGGTGCGCGTCGCCTGCATCCAAGGTGGCTTCGAAGCTGTCCAGTGCCGCGCGGAAGTGCCGGATCTGCGCCCGCAGCTCGGTGGCGTTGGCCAGCAGGATGTCACGCCAGACGTCGGGGTCACTCGCGGCAATGCGGGTGAAGTCGCGAAAGCCGGGTCCAGCCAGCCCCAGGAAATCCGCCGCCTGAGGTTGCCCCGCCAGCGCCCGTACGGCCGCAAAGGCCAACAGGTGTGGCAGATGGCTGACGGCGGCATAGGCGGCGTCATGCGCCCGTGGCGTCATGGTGCGCACGCGCGTCCCCAGGGCCTGCCACAGCGCCTGGGCACGCGCAACCAGGGTTGGGTCGGTCTCGGCCAGTGGGGTCAGGATCACTTGGCAGCCGCGGTACAGGTCCGCGCTGGCGTGCTCCACACCGGCGCGCTCTTTGCCAGCGATCGGATGCGCGGGCACGAATTGTCCCAGCCGGTCGGCCAGCGTTTGGCGCGCAGCTTGCACCACATCGCTCTTGGTCGATCCGACATCCATGACCAAGGCGCCCGGGCCGATCTGAGGGCGTATGGCCTGCAGCGCCTCACCCGTTGCGGCAACCGGTACCGAAACCAGCACCAGATCGGCGCCCGCGGCGGCCATCGGCGCCGAGGATGCTTCTTCATCGATCACGCCCAACGCGCGGGCGCGCGCCACTGTCTCTGGCGAGCGGGCGTAACCCACCACCTGTTGCACCAAACCAGCGGCCTTGAGGGCTAGGGCGAAGGAGCCGCCCATCAGGCCACAGCCAATCACGCCCAAACGAACGAAGCCGGGCGACGGCGCGGCCGTGTCGCGGTCAGTGGCGGGGCGCGTGCTCATGGACCCCTCACTCCGATACCGGGTAAGCGCCCAGCATCTTGTAAAAAGCGCACAGCCCCTGCAGTTCTTGCAGGGCGGCGGCCACAGGGGGCTGGGATGGGTGCCCGGCGAGATCGATGTAAAAGTAATACTCCCACTGGCCAGATTTGGCCGGGCGGGACTCGAAGCGCGTCATCGATACACCGTGCGCCTTGAGTGGGCGCAGCAGATCGTGCACCGCCCCCGGGCGGTTGGGAACCGAGACCACCAGACTGGTACAGTCGCGGCCACTGGCCGGGGGGGTGGCCATGGTTTGCGGTAGGCAAATCACCGCAAAGCGCGTGCGGTTGTAGGCCTCGTCCTGGATGGCATGCGCCACGATGTGCAGCGCGTATTGGGCGGCGGCCCGCTCGCTGGCGATGGCGGCCCAGGCCGGGTTCGTCGTGGCCAGCCGCGCGCCCTCGGCATTGCTGGCGACGGCGCGGCGCTCGGCATGGGGCAGGTGGGTGGACAGCCAGCCTTGGCACTGCGCCAGCGCCTGGGGGTGGGCCATCACCACCTCGATGCCGTCCAGGCTGGGGGTCTGGCGCAGCAGGTTGTGCCGCACCAGCAGGCTGATTTCGCCCACGATGTGCACCGGCGAGCGCAGGAACAGGTCCAGCGAGCGTGCCACCACCCCTTCGGTGGAGTTTTCCACGCCGACGACGCCAAACTGCGCGGTACCCGCCGCGGTAGCATGGAACACCTCGTCGAAGCTCGGGCAATAAATCAGATCGGCGGCGCTGCCGAAGTAGTCGACCGCTGCTTGTTCGCAGAAGGTACCCTCGGGGCCGAGCACTGCGACCCGCAGCGGGGCCTCCAGCGACAGGCAGGCCGACATGATCTCGCGCCAGATGGCGGCGACATGCTGGTTGCGCAGCGGCCCCGAGTTGGCCGCTTCGATGTTGGCAATGACCTGCGCCACGCGGTCGGGCCGGAAGTAGGGCGAACCCTCGGCCCGTTTGACCTCGCCAACGGCCTCGGCGATGCGGGCGCGTTCGTTGAGTAATGCCAGCAGTTGCCGGTCGATGGCATCGATCTGCTCACGCAGGGCCTGCAGCCGGGGGCTGGCGACCGGCGTGGGCGGGGCGGTCGGGGACGGGGTTTGGCGGTCGGTCACGTCGGGTCAGTGGAAAAGCGAAGCCATCGGCGCTCAAGCGCTGCGCTCGAAATCCCGCAGGTAATCCACCAAGGCCTCCACCCCCGCCATCGGCATGGCGTTGTAGAGGCTGGCGCGCATGCCGCCCACCGACTTGTGGCCCTTGAGCTGCAGCAGCCCGCGTTCCTGCGCCCCACGCAGAAACGCGACATTGCGGGGGTGAGCGGGGTCCTGCAACGGCGCTCCGTCGTCACCGCGCAGGAAGAAGGGGATATTCATGCGCGAGCGGCAAGCGGGATCGACCCGGTTGACATACAGGGATGAGCGGTCGATCGCGTCATACAGGCGTTGCGCTTTGGCGGTGTTGCGCGCCTCCATCGCCGCCACGCCGGTGAGGGCCCCCTCGCGCTGCGCCAGCAGCCACTGGAAGGTCAAGCCGGCGATATAGATGGCGTAGGTGGGCGGCGTGTTCAGCATCGAATCGGCATCGGCCAGGGCACGGTAGTCGAACACGCTGGGGCAGATCGGCAGCGCATGGCCGAGCAGATCCTCGCGCACGATGATCAACGTCAAGCCCGCTGGGCCGATATTCTTTTGGGCCCCGCCAAAAGCCAGCCCCACGCGAGTCCAGTCGATTGGGCGCGACAGTACATGTGACGAGAAATCGATCACCAGCGGCGCGTCGCTGCCCAGTGCGGCCAGGTCTGGCAGGGTATGGAACTCCACCCCGTGGATGGTTTCGTTGCTGCACAGGTGCACATAACTGGCATCCGCGCTCAGCCGCCACGTGGCTGGGTCGGGCAGGATGGTAAAGCCCGTGTCGGCCGCGCTGGCGGCGATGCGCACCTCGCCATACCGCCTGGCTTCCTGGGCGGATTTCTGGCTCCACGCGCCGGTGAGCACAAAATCCATCGCCCGCGCCGGGCGCCGTCCCACCAGGTTCAACGGTACCATGGCGTTGTGCGCCAACGCTCCCCCCTGGCTGAACAGCACCTTGAAGTGCGCCGGGATGGCCAGCAGGGTGCGCAAATCGCGCTCGGCCTGCTCGGCAATGGCCATGAAGGCCTGGCCGCGATGGCTCATGTCCATCACACCCATGCCGCTGCCGTGCCAGTCGAGCATTTCAGCGGCTGCCTGTTCCAGCACCGTTTCGGGCATGGTGGCCGGGCCAGCCGAGAAGTTGTAGGGACGCCGTGCCACCGTCTCAGCCTTCCGTGCCGTGTGCGTCTGCCAGTGGGGCGGCTGGTTCGCTTTCGTCATCGTCCGCGATGCGCTGCAGGCCGCTGAGGCGGTCGCCCTCGTCCAAGCTGATGAGCGTGACACCCTGCGTGGCACGCCCCAACTCGCGGATTTCCGCGACCCGCGTGCGCACCAGCACCCCGCGGTCGGTGATGAGCATGATTTCGTCCTCCGGCCGCACCAGCGTCGCGGCCACCACCTTGCCGTTGCGCTCGCTGGTCTGGATCGCGATCATGCCCTTGGTGCCGCGGCCGTGGCGGGTGTATTCGGTAATGGGGGTGCGCTTGCCATAGCCGTTTTCGGTGGCAGTCAGCACGCTCTGGCTTTCGTCCTCGGCCACCAGCATGGCGATGACACGCTGGCCGTCCTCCAGTGCCATACCCTTGACGCCGCGCGCCTGCCGGCCCATCGGGCGCACGTCGTTTTCGTCAAATCGCACCGCCTTGCCCGCGTCCGAAAACAGCATCACATCGTGCCGTCCGTCGGTCAGCGCCGCGCCGACTAGGTAGTCGCCCTCGTCCAAATCGACGGCGATGATGCCCGCCTTGCGCGGATTGCTGAATTCGTCCAGCGCCGTCTTTTTGACCACGCCATGCGCCGTGGCCATGAACACATAGTGGTCGGCCGGAAAGCTGCGAAACTCGCCGGTCAGCGGCAACACGACGTTGATCTTTTCGCCCTCGGCCAGCGGAAACATATTGACGATGGGCCGTCCGCGCGCACCCCGCCCGCCGGCTGGCACTTCCCATACCTTCAACCAGTACAGCCGACCACGGTTGCTGAAGCACAAAATCCAGTCGTGCGTGTTGGCGATGAAAAGCTGGTCGATCCAGTCGTCGTCCTTGGTGGCGGTGGCTTGTTTGCCGCGGCCACCGCGGCGCTGCGCCCGGTATTCCGACAGCGGCTGGCTCTTGATGTAGCCCGCGTGCGACAGGGTCACCACCATATCCTGCGGCGCGATCAGGTCTTCCGTATCGAGTTCCTGCGCGTTGTGCTCGATGTGGCTGCGGCGGGTGCCGACTTTGCTCTGTCCAAACTCCGCACGGATGGCGCGCAGCTCGTCACCGATGATGGCGGTCACGCGCTCGGGCCGCGCCAGGATGTCGAGCAGGTCGTCGATCTGCGCCATCACCTCCTTGTACTCGGCGACGATTTTGTCCTGCTCCAGGCCGGTGAGGCGCTGCAGCCGCATCTGCAGGATCTCCTGCGCCTGTGTCTCCGACAGCGCGTAGAGCCCGTCGGCCTGCAGCCCGTAGGCGCGCGCCAGCCCCTCGGGACGGTAATCATCGGCGTTGACCGTGCCGCCGTCGGCGCGTGCGCGCGTCAGCATCGTGCGCACCAGCGCGCTGTCCCAGCGGCGCGCCATCAGCTCGGCTTTGGCCACCGGCGGAGTGGGGCTTTCGCGGATGATGCGGATGAAAGCATCGATGTTGGCCAGCGCCACGGCCAGTCCCTCCAGCACATGGCCGCGCTCGCGTGCCTTGCGCAGCTCGAACACGGTGCGCCGTGTCACCACTTCGCGCCGGTGCTGCACAAAAATGTCGAGCAGATCCTTTAGGTTGCACAGCTTGGGCTGGCCCTCCACCAGCGCCACCATGTTGATGCCGAAGGTGTCCTGCAGTTGCGTGTGCTTGTACAGGTTGTTGAGGACGACCTCCGGCAGCTCGCCGCGCTTGAGCTCGATGACCACGCGCATGCCGGACTTGTCGGACTCGTCCTGAATGTGGCTGATCCCCTCGATGCGCTTGTCGCGCACCAGCTCGGCGATGCGCTCCAGCAGCACCTTCTTGTTGACCTGGTACGGGATCTCATCGATGACGATGGCTTGGCGCTGGCCGCGGTCGATGTCTTCGAAATGACAGCGCGCGCGCATCACCACTCGCCCACGGCCGGTGCGATAGCCCTCGCGCACACCCTGGATGCCGTAGATGATGCCGGCGGTCGGAAAGTCCGGCGCCGGGATGAAGGCCATCAGGTCATCGACCGTTGCCTCGGGATGCGCCAACAGATGCAAACAGGCATCGACGACCTCATTGAGGTTGTGCGGCGGGATATTGGTGGCCATGCCCACGGCGATGCCAGACGAGCCATTGACCAACAAATTCGGCAGTCGGCTGGGTAGAACCAGCGGCTCGCGTTCGCTGCCATCGTAGTTGGGGCCGAAATCGACTGTCTCTTTATCGATGTCGGCCAGCATCTCGTGCGCGATCTTGGCCAGCCGGATCTCGGTATAGCGCATCGCCGCCGCAGCGTCCCCATCCACCGAGCCGAAGTTTCCCTGGCCATCGATCAGCATGTGACGCAGGCTGAAATCCTGCGCCATGCGCACGATGGTGTCGTAGACCGCGCTGTCGCCGTGCGGGTGGTATTTACCGATCACATCACCGACGATGCGCGCAGACTTCTTGTACGGCCGGTTCCAGTCGTTGCCCAGCTCGTGCATGGCGTACAGCACGCGCCGGTGCACGGGCTTCAAGCCATCACGGGCATCCGGCAACGCACGCCCCACGATCACGCTCATCGCGTAATCGAGGTAGCTGCGGCGCATCTCTTCTTCGAGGCTGATGGGCAGGGTTTCTTTGGCAAACGAAATCATGGGAACGCCGCATGGGTGCGGACGGCCAGGCCGATGCCCCGCGTCCGACGCGCGCCGCCAGGGGTCTGGCGGGCAAACCCCGGTATTGTAAGGAACGCGCGTGCATCACCCTCTGCGGGCACACAGGGGGAAAGCCGCAGTTTGGGCGGCGGTGAAGGCGCGCACTGTCGTATTCTTGCCGCGCTGAGGCCGGTGCGGGGTTGGCATAGGATTCGCTTATGGCACAATGGCATGACGGCCAGACAAGTTTTGCTTGGCTGTTGGCCCGCTCAATCTCCCGTCTCGTCTCCCAGACCAAGAGGAACCCAATGAACAAGTTGACCAAGATCGCAGCGCTGTTTGCGACGGCCGCCATGGCCTCTGCCTCTGGCGCTCAGACCATCGACAACTGGCGCAACGGCACCGGTGACTTGGTGTGGAAAAATGGCACCAACGAGCTGTGCTGGCGTAACGCCAACTGGACGCCCGCCACGGCCGCCCAAGGTTGCGACGGTGCCATCGTGCCGGCCCCGGCACCTGCTCCGGCCCCGGCGCCTGCTCCAGCCCCGGCGCCTGCCCCGGCCCCCGCTCCCGCGCCGGCGCCGGCTGCGCCTGCGGAGGTAACCTATGCGGCCGAGGCGGTCTTCGACTTCGACAAGGCTGTCCTCAAGCCCGAAGGCAAGGCCCGCCTGGGCGATCTGGCCGAGAAGGTCAAAGGGATCAAGCTGGAAGTCGTGATCGCGGTCGGCCACACCGACTCCACGGGTCCTGAGAGCTACAACCAAAAGCTGTCGGTGCGCCGCGCAGAAGCCGTCAAGGCCTATTTGGTGAGCAAGGGCATCGATGCCAACCGCATCTATACCGAGGGCAAAGGCGAGAGCCAGCCGGTGGCCGACAACCGCACCCGCGAGGGCCGCGCCAAAAACCGCCGTGTAGAAATCGAAGTCGTCGGCACGCGCTGATCGGCAGGTGCTAGGCAGGCGCGCGCCTGGTACATCCGTGGCCGGATGTGGCAGCGCAGCCCCTGCCTTGCGTCCTGTCCATGGCCCCGCTTTGGCGGGGCTTTTGTTTTTTCGCAGGCGGGCGCTCGCGCGGGCGCGTGATAATTGACCGATGGATACTTCGTTGAATGCCGATGCGGCCGAACTGGCCAAATTCTCCGAGCTGGCCCACCGTTGGTGGGACCCTGAAAGCGAATTTCGCCCCCTGCACCAGATCAACCCCCTGCGATTGGGGTGGATCGAGGGTTTGGTCGGCCCGCTGGGTGGCCGTGCCGTGCTCGACGTGGGTTGCGGGGGCGGCATTCTGGCCGAGGCCATGGCCCGACAAGGCGCCCAGGTGCTCGGGATCGACTTGGCCGACAAGCCCCTCAAGGTAGCCCAGTTGCATGCGCTGGAACAAGGGGTTGGCGGGGTGACTTACCGGCGCATCAGTGCCGAGCAGTTGGCCGCCGAACAGCCGGGTCATTACGACGTCGTCACCTGCATGGAAATGTTGGAGCATGTGCCCGACCCGGCGTCGGTGGTTGCGGCCTGCGCCACGCTTGTCAAGCCCGGGGGGTGGGTGTTCTTTTCGACCCTCAACCGCAACCCAAAATCGTTTTTGTTTGCCATTGTCGGCGCAGAATATGTGCTGCGCCTGCTGCCGCGCGGCACGCATGAATACGGCAAATTCATCCGCCCCAGCGAGCTGGCAGCCCACTGTCGGCGTGCCGGCCTGGATCTGCAGGCCACCCGTGGGCTGGAGTACAACCCGTTGACGCGCCGCTATTGGCTCAGCGACGACACCAGCGTCAACTATTTGTTTGCAACGCGCAAGGGGGGTGCATGACCCGCTGGCGTGGCATCCGCGCAGTGCTGTTCGACCTGGATGGCACGCTGCTGGACAGTGCCCCGGATTTGGGCCACGCGGCCGACCTGATGCGCCAGCGTCGGGGCTTGCCGCCGCTGGACGAGGCCAACTACCGGCCCCGCGCCAGCAGCGGTGCCCGCGGCATGATCGAAGTCGCTTTCGGCCTGACCCCGGCGCATCCCGAGTTCGAAGCCTACCGAACGGAGTACTTGGAGATCTATGGGCAGGTACTGACCCGCCGCACGCGGCCGTTCGACGGCGTAGCCGAACTGATTGCGACGCTGGATCGTGCGCAAGTGGCGTGGGGGGTAGTGACCAATAAAGTAGAGCGCTTTGCTTTGCCGCTGACCGCTGCGATGCCCCTGTTCGCCACGGCTGCCACCATCATCGGTGGGGACACCACGCCCCACTCCAAGCCGCATCCCGCCCCGCTGCTGGAGGCCGCCCGGCGCTTGGCACTGCCGCCCAAGGCTTGCCTCTACGTCGGTGACGACGAGCGTGATATCGTCGCAGGCCGCGCGGCTGGCATGCCCACCGTGGCGGCGCGCTACGGTTATTTGGGCGTGGCCGCTGATGTCGAGGCCTGGGCAGCCGATGCCATCATCGAGTCGCCGCAGGCTCTCTTGAACTTTCTGGATCTGGCGTAAACTAAGGCAGTACGGGGCTGCATTGGTTTCGACGTGGGTTCGGACCCGCAGCAGGGCATGTCGAGGTGCTGTCACCTCGTAAAACCGCAGCAAAAAAGTAACTGCGAACGACGAACGTTTCGCCCTCGCCGCCTAATCCGGCGAGCCTTGCACCGGTCGGCCGATAGGCCGGGCCGCGGGGGCCGAAAGGTCTCTCGGCAGCAAGGGAATCTTCATCGGCTGGTCGAACGGTGGGCAACCTACCGCTCGATGAGATCCAAGGTTGCTGGCCTGAGGCGCAGCGTGCCGCTGCGCGGCACCTCGGGCGAGATCCAGTTCAGACGGCTACACATGTA
>NZ_JARJMT020000016.1 GCF_029335975.1 Tepidimonas sp. | reverse complement strand
CCCAGTTGCGCCTGGGCCGCAACGCCACCGCCATCTACCAGGACCTGGTGGACCTGCACGGCTTCGATGGCGCCTACAACTCCGTCAAGCGCTTCGTGGCCCAACTGCGCCACAAGGAGCCCGAGCAATTCGACCGCCTCTTGTTTACTCCCGGCGAAGAGATGCAGGTCGACTACGGCGAGGGCGCGCCCAACCCGCGTGCCCGGCAGCAACCGGTATCGCAAACCCCGCCTGTTCTTGGCCACGCTGCGATACTCGCGGCGCAGCTTCCGGCGCGTGCTCTGCAATTCCGGCCAGCAGATCTGGGCCGAGCTGTACGAGCCCGCCCTCAATCCTGTTGATGCCGCCACGCTGGCCCACTGCGAGGTGGTAGCCGACCCAGCCCGCGTGCGTGAGCCCAACCGCAAGGGCACGGTGGAGGACGCTATTTAGCACACCCAGGCCACTGCGCTCAAGGGCCGGCGCTTCGAGACCAGCGAGGTGCAGCGCACGGTCTGCGACGACAGTGTTGCGTGCGCATCGACCACAGCAGCTACGCAGCCCGCTGCGGCCACCGCGCCCGCCCCTTCTGCCGCGGCGCTGCAGCCCTCTGCCAGCCCCGCGTCCAGTTCCGAGGTCACCGACGGGGCCACGGCCCCCGCGGCGGCTGCGCTGCCGACCCGCATTGATCTGCCATCGGCCAGCGCGGCCTATCTGAACAACCCGCCGCCACCCTATCCGGCCCTGAGCCGGCGCCTGGGCGAACAGGGCAAGGTGATCGTCAGAGTGCGCATCGAAGCCGACGGCACGGCATCCGCCGCCGAAATCCGCACCTCCAGCGGCTTCGAGCGGTTGGACCAAGCCGCGCTGCAAACCGTCCTGCGCTGGACCTACGTCCCCGGCAAACGCGACGGTGTGCCGCAAGCCATGTGGTATCTGATCCCGATTCAATTTGTCCTGGAGTGACCCCGATGGAATCTCCCCCCATCCCTGCCGCCTTTGGCCTGGCCCACCTTTGGACCCAGGGCGATGGCGTCATCCGCACCATTGCGGTCCTGCTGCTGCTGATGTCCGTGGCTTCCTGGGTCGTCATCGTGCTCAAGGCGCTGGATCTGCGCCGTCACCGCGCGCAGGCCCGGCAGGTCGAGGCCTTCTGGCACAGCCGCGACTTTGCCGACGGGCTGGCCCGGCTGGGCGATGGCGTCGACAACCCGTTTTATCTGCTGGCCACGCAGGGCCGCGAGGCGGCGGCGCACATCCGCGGGCTGGACGGGGAGCGTGCTGCGCAACTGCACGATGGCTTCGACATCAGCGAGTGGGTCACGCGCGCCCTGCGCCACGCCATCGACGACTTCGTCGCACGGCTGCAAGCGGGCCTGTGGATTCTCGCGTCGGTGGGCTCGACCGCCCCGTTCGTCGGGCTGTTCGGGACTGTCTGGGGCATCTACCACGCGCTGATCGGGATCGGCACCAGCGGCTCGGCAGCCCTGGACCAGGTCGCCGGCCCCATCGGCGAGGCGCTGATCATGACTGCGCTGGGGCTGGCCGTGGCCATCCCGGCCGTGCTCGGCTACAACGCGCTCGTGCGCGGCCAAAAGGCCTTGGTGCACCGGGTCAACCGCTTCGCGCACGAACTGCACGCCTACTTCGTGACCGGAGCGCGGGTCGGGGGCGCGGTGAGCGATGGCAAGGTACGCCCCCTGCGCAACGACGGCCGCTGACCGCCCCCAAGACGGAGACCGACCATGGCGTTTTCCCTCAACGACCCGGACGACGGCGAACTGCTCAGCGAAATCAACATGATTCCGCTGATCGATGTGATGCTGGTGCTGTTGATCGTGTTTTTGATCACGATCCCGGTGATGAAGCATGCGGTGCCGGTAGAACTGCCGAAGGCGGCGGCGCAACAGCAGGCCCCCGCCCCCGAGGCTGTGCGGCTGACCATCGACGCCGACGGCCGCTACCGTTGGAACGATGCGCCGCTGAGCGACGCGGAACTGGCGACGCGGCTGGCCGAAGCCGCCGCCCAGGACCCGCAGCCCGCGCTGCAACTGTACGGAGACCGCGCGGCGCGCTACGAGCGGGTGGCCCAGGCACTGGCCGCCGCCCAGCGCGCCGGGCTGCACAGCATCGGCTTCATCACCGAGCAGCCCTGACTGCCACCGCGCTCATGCCGTCCGACCACGGCCACGGTGTCATGAACTTTTCGTTCGCACAGGGCTCAATATCCTCATCTGTTCGTGTCCCCTTCTCACCACAGGAGTGATCGAGTTATGAGTCTGACCACGATTTCTAGGCATACGGGCAGCACGGCTGCCGACAGGTCGCGCCAGCGGGTGCTGCGCAACACCTACGGGCTGTTGGCGCTGAGCCTGGTGCCCACGGTGTTGGGCGCCTGGATCGGGGTGAACACGGGCATCACGGCGGCCTTGTCCGGTGGTGTCGGGGCGCTGGTGTTCCTCGCGGGCGCTTTCGGCTTCATATTCGCCATCGAACGCACCAAGCACTCCGCCACGGGCGTGGCCGTGTTGCTGGCCTTTACCTTCTTCATGGGGCTAATGCTGTCGCGCCTGCTGGCCGCGGTGTTGGGCCTGAACAATGGAGCGCAGCTCGTCATGACGGCCTTTGGCGGCACGGCGGGGGTGTTTTTCGTGATGGCCAACTTGGCTTCGATCGTCAAGCGCGACCTCGACGGCCTGGCCAAATGGCTGTTCTTCGGCGCGATCGTGTTGCTGATCGGCGGGCTCATCAACATCTTTGTCGGCAGCACAGCACTCATGGCGGCCATCTCCGTCATGGCCATTGGCATCTTCAGCGCCTTCTTGCTGGTGGATCTCAAGCGCATCATCGACGGTGGCGAGACCAACTACATCACCGCCACGCTCGCGCTGTACCTCAGCCTGTTCAACATCTTCCAAAGTCTGCTCGCCCTGCTGGGTATTTTTGGCGGCGAACGCGACTGAGCCAGGGGCCAGATCGGGCTGGCCCACCGTACCGAGCGGGTCGAAAGCGGCAGCTTTGACCCGCTTTTTGGTGCATGCATGGGTAGCCAGCCACTGCCCGCTGGCCGACAATCGCCACCATGCGCTTGCTCACCGTCGTATCCACACCGCCTGCGCCCCTCGTGTCAGCCGCCACCACACGGCGCTTGCAGAGGCTCGCGGTCTGCTTGGCCTGCTCGGCCGTGCTGGCGGGCTGCGACATGCTGGGCATCGACACCCCCGCCAAGCAGGCCGAGCGCCGTGAAGCAGACGGACGCGCAATCGGCGCGGGCTGCCGCCACACCCAGCGCAGCCTGGAAGACTGCTATGCGGCCAACCCGCGGGCAGCCAAAGCCGCGATCTTTGCCGGCTGGCGCGAAATGGACGAATACATGCGGGAAAACAACATCCCCGCAGCACCCCCGGCC
>NZ_JARJMT020000198.1 GCF_029335975.1 Tepidimonas sp. | reverse complement strand
ACAGTGACTTGCACCACCTTGGATGCGGTCGGGGTTGGGGCGGGTGCGCTCCATGGGCCGTGCAAAGCCCACAAGGCCACGGCATGCACGGCCAACACCCCCAGCACCACGCTCCGCAGCCGGGTGCGGTGGGTCGTGGCGCGGCCCAGCGGTGGTGGTGCCGTTGCAGGGGCCGATGGGACGCGTGCGGCGCGCATCATGACTTCAGAATCCATATCGTCGCCAAGGGCGCAGGTACAGGGCGCGCCCAAAGAGCCATCCGCGCGATGATAGACACTCCAAGCGCCCAGGGCGGCGCGGGCGCGTCGGGGGCCGTGGCATACCGCTCGGGGGAGCTTGGCCATGAAACACGAACGATTCGCAAAATCGTGAAGGATTGGCTATGTATGCAATGAAAACTATTAATAAGAGCGATTGATTATTCCAGGCTATTATATGCCTCGTCGCCAGCAGCGAGCCAGCCGCTTTGGTAAGGCCTTGGCGGTTCTGTTCAAACCCGTTTTTCAACCACGAAAGGAAAGCAGCATGTCGCTGATCAACACCCCAATCCCCGCGTTCAAGGCCCAGGCCTTCCACAACGGCAAGTTCATCGAAGTCACCGAGCAGACTCTCAAGGGCAAGTGGTCGGTCCTGATCTTCATGCCGGCGGCCTTCACCTTCAACTGCCCGACCGAGGTCGAAGACGCGGCCGACAACTACGCCGAGTTCCAGAAATTGGGCGCCGAGGTCTATGTCGTCACCACCGATACCCACTTCTCGCACAAGGTGTGGCACGAGACCAGCCCGGCCGTGGGCAAGGCCAAGTTCCCGCTGGTGGGCGACCCGACGCACCAATTGACCCGCGCATTTGGCGTGCACATCGAGGAAGAGGGTCTGGCCCTGCGCGGCACCTTCGTGATCAACCCGGAAGGGGTGATCAAGACCGTCGAGATCCACGACAACGCCATCGCGCGCGACGTCAAGGAAACCCTGCGCAAGCTCAAGGCCGCCAAGTACGTGGCCGAGCATCCGGGCGAGGTTTGCCCGGCCAAGTGGAACGAAGGCGCCAAGACCATCGCCCCGTCGCTGGATCTGGTCGGCAAGATCTGATCCCGACGGTCTGAACCATCCCCGCGGTCCGGCCGGGTTGCCGGACCACCCGCCGCTCCGGCGCCTTCAGGCCTGGGCCGGTGCGTCGGACGCTGCCCCAGTCATCCCGCCCTTCCCCGGAGAACCCCTATGCTCGACGATCAACTGCAATCCCAACTTCAGGCCTATCTGACGCGCGTCAGCCAGCCGTTCGAGCTGGTGGCCTCGCTCGATGACTCGGCCAGCGCCCGCGAGCTGGAGCAACTGCTGCGCACCATCGGCCGGCTGTCCGACGGCAAGATCACCGTGCGCACCGACGGCAGCGATGTGCGTCGGCCCTCTTTTGCCATCCGCTCGGCGGATGGGCAGCAAGATTTGACCTTTGCCGCCATCCCGTTGGGGCATGAATTCACCTCACTGGTGTTGGCCCTGCTGTGGACAGGCGGGCACCCGCCCAAGGTGGCCCCCGAAGTGCTGGAGCAGGTGCGTGCCCTGGACGGAGAGTACCGCTTCGAGGTCTACATGTCGCTGTCGTGCCACAACTGCCCGGACGTGGTGCAGGCACTCAGCTTGATGGCCATCCTCAACCCCCGCGTGCACACCACCGTCATCGACGGTGCCCTGTTCCCCGCCGAGGTCGAGCAGCGCAATGTGATGGCCGTGCCGCTCGTCTTGCTCAATGGCGAGGTGTTCGCCTCCGGGCGCATGTCGCTGGAGGAGATCGTCGCCAAACTCGACACAGACTCGGCGGCGCGCGCCGCGGCCCAGTTGTCGGCCAAAGAGCCGTTCGACGTGCTGGTCGTCGGGGGTGGCCCGGCCGGTGCCGCCGCTGCCGTCTATGCCGCGCGCAAGGGCATCCGCACGGGCATCGTGGCCGAGCGCTTTGGCGGGCAGGTGAACGACACGCTGGCGATCGAGAACTACATTTCGGTGCTGGAAACCGATGGCCCGAAGTTTGCGGCCGCGCTGGAAGCGCAGGTGCGCCATTACGAGGTGGACTTGATGAACGGTCAGCCGGTCGCGGCGCTGCTGCCCGCCGAAGCGGTGGGCGGCTATCTGGGGGTGCAGCTGGCCAACGGGGCCGAACTGCGCGCCCGCAGCGTGATCCTGGCCACGGGGGCGCGCTGGCGCAACCTGAACGTGCCGGGCGAAGCCGAGTACAAAAACCGTGGCGTGGCCTATTGCCCGCACTGCGATGGCCCCCTGTTCAAGGGCAAGCGGGTGGCGGTGATCGGTGGCGGCAACTCTGGGGTCGAGGCGGCCATCGATCTGGCCGGCATCGTCGCGCATGTGACGCTGTTGGAGTTTGCCGATCGGCTCAAGGCCGATGCGGTGCTGGTCAGCAAGCTCAAGAGCCTGCCCAACGTGACCATACTGACCCAGGCGCAGACCCTGGCGGTGGAAGGCGATGGACAGAAGGTGACCGGCTTGCGCTGGCTCGACCGCGCAAGCGGGGCGCAGCACACCCTGGCGCTGGAGGGCGTTTTCGTGCAAATCGGATTGGTGCCCAACACCGAGTGGCTCGATGGCGTGGTCGAGCGCAACCGCTTCGGCGAAATCGTGGTCGACGCCAAGGGCCACACCAATGTGCCCGGCGTGTTTGCCGCAGGCGACTGCACGAACGTGCCGTACAAGCAGATCGTCATCGCGGCGGGCGAAGGGGCCAAAGCCGCGCTGTCGGCCTTCGATTACCTGATCCGCACCCCAGCGCCGCAGGCGGAGCCGGAGTCGGCGGCGGCCTGACGGGCCAAGACCTGCACCCGGGCGGCGCTTGCGCCGCCCGTTTTATTTCATGTCGTCGGCGATGAGTTGTGCGATGCGCTGCGCGGTGGCGGAGCGCTCCGGCTGACCGTTGCCGTCCAGCACGACCACCGTGGCACGCTCACCGGTGGCCGTGACACGGATGCGATAGCGCGCCGGTCCGCTTTGCGCCGTGCTGGAACTGCCAAACCAGCCGGTGATGCGGCCCAGGAAGCCGCGCGATTGCGCTTGCGGGTTCTCGTCCGGTGGCACATAGCGCACGAAGTAGGTGCCCTCGGCGCGGTTGCGGTCTTCCACGGTAAAGCCGCTGCGGTCCAGTGCCAGCCCCACGCGGCGCCAGGCCCGGTCGAAGTTTTCGTCGATGACCACGGTCGGCAGGCCATCCACGGTTTCGATGCGCGCGATCGCCGGCCGTGCGCCCGCCGCGACGGCGGCTTTGGACTGTTCCTGGCTCACGCCCAGCTTGACCATCAAGCGACGCAGAAACTCGGCCTCGAGCTCCGGGTCGGCGGGGCGCGGCTGCCAAACGGTGTTGTCCTTGCGCTCGGTGGTGTAGACCTCCACCATGCCACGGTGGCTGATGAAGATTTCGCTGCCCCCGGCGGCATTGCGTTCCACCCGGGTGCGGAACTTGTCGCGCTCCCCAGTCGAGTACAGGTTGTCAAACAGCTTGCCAATCGTGGAGCGAATGATGTCCTGCGGGATCTTGGCGCGGTTTTCGGCCCAGTCGGTTTCCATCAGGCCCAATTGCGGCTGGTCCAGCGTGAGCAGAAAGCCGTTTTCCTGCCAGAAGTCGCGTAGCGCAGGCCAGAGCTCGTCGGGGGCGCGGTCCACGACCAGCCAGCGTTGGTTGCCCGCGCGCTCGATGCGCACATCACCGATTTGAGCGGGGGCAGCAGCGCCGCTGGGGCGCGCGCTGGCCGTGGCCTGATAGCCCGATGCGGTGACCGATGCCCCGGGCAGCGCATAGCGCGAATCGCGTGCCAGTTGCGTCAGATCCGGCGGGACTTCCAAGCGGTTGATCTGCTTGGCACTTTTGTAGTCGATGCGGTCTTCCTCCAACACCGAGCAGCCGCTGGCGAGCAGCGCCACCAGGGCCAGGGGCGCGAGCCGCCGTGCGGTCGCGAGGTGGGGGCGGTAAGGTGCGGACATGTCGATTCCCTTGGCGTGCGGTGGGGCGTATCCGTCAGATCAGGCCGGCGGCATGCAAAGCCGCTTCGAGCGCCGGCTGGTATTGGGCCGACAGCGGTGTCATCGGCAGGCGCAGCGTCGAGCCGCACAGGCCCATGCGCGCCATGGCCCACTTGACGGGGATGGGGTTGGCCTCGGCGAAGAGCTGTTTGTGCAGCGGCAGCAGCTGCATTTGGATTCGCATGGCGCCGCGAGCGTCCCCCGCGATCGCCGCCACGCACAGCTCGTGCATGAGGCGTGGGGCGATATTGGCGGTGACGCTGACGTTGCCCTGGCCACCGCAGAGCATCAGCGCGACCGCGGTGGCGTCGTCGCCCGAGTAGAGGGCGAAATCAGCGGGCTTTTCGCGGATCAGCCATTGGGCGCGTTCGATGTTGCCCGTGGCCTCTTTGAGGCCGACGATGCCCGGCACTTCGGCCAGGCGCAGCACCGTCTCGGGCTGCAGATCGGCCACGGTACGGCCTGGCACGTTGTACAGGACGATGGGTAAGTCGCCGGTGGCCTCGGCGATCGCCCTGAAGTGCTGGAACAGGCCCTCTTGCGTGGGCTTGTTGTAGTAAGGCACGACCTGCAATTGGCAGTCGGCGCCCACCCGGCGGGCGAACTCGGCCAGCGCGATCGCCTCGCGCGTGGAGTTGGCACCGCAGCCGGCCATGATGGGCCGACGGCCAGCGGCCTGCTCCACGGCGACGCGGATGATTTCGCAGTGCTCCTCGACGCTGACCGTGGGCGACTCGCCGGTGGTGCCGACCACGCCGATGCAGTCGGTGCCTTGGTCGATGTGCCAGTCGATGAGCTGGCGCAGGGTGTCGTAGTCGACACGGCCGTCCTCGTGCATGGGGGTGACGAGGGCGACGATGCTGCCGGTGATGGGCTTCATGAGGTGGGCGCAAATCCAGT
>NZ_JARJMT020000189.1 GCF_029335975.1 Tepidimonas sp. | reverse complement strand
GTGGGGACTGGACGGCTGTTGATCGCGGAACCGGGGATAGGCAAGGTGGGCCGCATGGCGGTGCACCGTGCGCTGCGCGGCAGCGGCGTTGGCAGACGGATTCTGCAGGCCCTGTTGGATGCCGCCCGCGCGCGCGGTGACCACACCCTGCGCCTGAGCGCGCAGCACACTGCCGTCGGCTTCTACGAACGGCTGGGTTGGCGGCGCGTGGGTGAGCCCTATAACGAGGTCGGCATCCTCCACCAGTCGATGGAGATGCGCCTGTGATCGGCCCTGTCGGCTGCCGGCGGACCCAGCGCAGATTTCGGATGCCGCTCGGTCTCGGTACTGCTCGGACCCCAGCGCAATCAGATGTCCTGCAAAAGCTCGTAGGGCAGGGGTTGCAGGCGCACGGGGACGCCATCCGGGCCGCCAGCCGTCAGCGGCTGCCCATCCGCTGCGCTGGTCTGCAGCGACACGATGGCGTCCCACCCCGCCACGGGATGGGGGGCTGCCTGCACCACCAACCCCGCGGGTTGCTCCGGATCGGCGGCATGGAAGATTTCTTGCCCCGCAGTCAGCGGACCGTCGGCATGAACCAGATAGCCGCGCCGCTTGAGCGTGCCGCGGAATTGGCTGCGGGCCACCACCTCCTGTCCCGGGTAACACCCTTTCTTGAAGTGGACCCCCCCGACCGATTCGTAATTGATCATTTGCGGTACGAAAGCCTCCACCACGGCATCGGTGATGTGGGCCACACCGCTCATCACCGCCAGCCACTGCCAATAGGCCAGGGCGAGGGCAGGCCCCTCGGGCGCAGAGGCGCCGGCCGGCTGGATCAGCAGGGCCCGGGGTAGATCCGCACCCGGCGGTAACCGCACCCAGGTCTGGTCGCCGTCGCGCCACACGGACCACACGGCCGGCGGCAGCGCGGTGGGCAACGTATCGCCGACCGCCCCCCACAACGCCCACTGGTCGGATGCATCACTCAGTCGCACTTTGGCCCGCAACACGAACATCGACAGGCGCTTGACGGTCGGCGCAATGCGCTCACGCGGCGCGCACAGCAGCACCTCGCCATCGCGCCGAACGCCGATGGCGCTCAACAGCATGCGCCCCTTGGGTGTGCAATAGGCCGCCAGGCGCGCTTCGGTATCGCGCTGCGCGACGAAATCCTGCGTCAACTGGCTGTGCAGAAAAGCGGCCGCCTCTTCGCCCTGGGCACTGATCACGCCCCAGTCCTCTAGGCGTGCGACCCCATGCATGGGGGGGAGGGAGGCGTGACTGGCACTGGGGTTCGAGAAAGTCATCATGAGCTCATGATCGTTGCGGCTATGATCATGGCCCGTATTTTCCCGCAGGCTCGACGTTACCGTAGGCGCTCGCCCATTACCCGTGACCCGCTTGTTGCAATCCCTGGCATTCCGTTGGTCTGCGTTGGCGGCAGTGGCCGTCTTGGTTCTGGCAGCCGCTGTTGCCACTTGGCTGCACCGCCCTCTGCCCTTGCGGCTGCAGGGGCAGCCGGTCGTAGACGTGGTGATCGAGCCGGGTATGTCTGCCGCCGAGGTGGCCGAGTCACTGGTCGCCTCGGGGGTGGACACCACAGCCTGGGGGCTGTTCCTGTGGTTTCGGCTCTCCGGGCAATCGCGCGCGCTCAAAGCGGGCAGCTATGAGCTTGCACCAGGTACCACCCCCGCCACGCTGCTGGACAAGCTGGTGCGCGGCGAACAGGCCGTGCGGCGCCTGACGCTGGTGGAAGGGTGGAATGTGCGGCAGGTGCTGCAAGCGGTGCGCACAGCGGAATATCTGATCGACGATTTACCGGCGGGTGACGATCCAGTCGAACTGGCGCGACACCTGGGCCTGCGCATCGCCCATGCCGAGGGGCGGTTCTTCCCCGACACCTATGTGTACCCCAAGCGCACGCCGGCCTCGCGCGTGCTGCGACAGGCCGCCGCCGCGATGGAGAAGCGACTGGCCGATGCCTGGGCGCAGCGCCATTCTGGACTGCCTCTGCGGTCGCCGGATGAGGCGCTGATCCTTGCCAGCATCATCGAAAAAGAAACCGGGCGCGAGGCCGATCGTCCCTTGGTCGCTGCCGTATTCATCAACCGCCTGCGTATCGGCATGCGGCTCCAGTCTGATCCGACCGTGATCTATGGCTTGGGGGAGGGCTTCGATGGCGATCTGCGCCGCCGGGATCTGGTTGCCGACACAGCCTACAACACCTATACCCGAGCGGGATTGCCGCCCACGCCCATCGCCATGCCCGGCTGGAACTCGCTGCTGGCTGCCGTTCAGCCCGCATCCAGCCGTGCGCTGTACTTCGTCGCCCGGGGCGATGGTTCCAGTGCCTTTAGTCACACGCTCGAGGAACATCACCAGGCTGTTCGGCGTTATCAAATCGGCCGATGAACGCATCGCTCGGACGTTTTTCCCTGTGGCTGGCGCTGCTCTACGCTGCCTGGGCCATATTGCGATTGCTTCTGACGCCAGCCCTGGAGTTCGACGAAGCCGAACAGATGCTACACCAGCAATGGTTGCGCACGAGCTACGGACCGCAACCCCCCTTGTTCGAATGGTTGGTCTGGCTCCTGCGCGCTTTGCTGGCAATGCCCGCGCTGACGGCGGTGGTCGTGCTGAAAGCGGTGGCACTGTGGGGCATCGGCATGGCTGCCGCCTTATTCATGCTGCACATCGGTGCATCCAACCTGGCCGCGCGGGCGGCTTCCATGTGGGTCCTCAGCTTGCCGATTTTGCTGTGGGATGCCCCGCGTACCCTGACCCACAGCTTGTTGGCTGCTGCTTGCGTAGCCGCGCTGGTAGCAAGCAGCGCCCCCTTGCTCCTGCGACCCGAACGACCACTGCCGCTTTGGCGCTGGATGCTACTGGGTGGGCTGGCCAGTGCAGCGTTGCTGTCAAAGTACAACGCTGCGCTCGCATTAGCGGGCTGGTCGAGCGTCCTATTGGCCGCTTGGTGGCGAGTAACGGGCGACTTTCGGGGCTGGGCGCGCCTGTTCGTCTTTCATATGCGACAGGCCGTGCCCATGTGGTTGCCGGCGATGGGCTTGCTCGCTTGGCACGCGTCGGAGGTATGGGAGATTTGGCCTGTCGTGCGAGAGCCGATCGTGGCCAAGATGCTGCCGCCAGGGGACGACACCGTCATTCAAGGTCTGATGGCGTGGGCGGCTAGTTGGTTGGCGACCCTGTCGGTACCGGGGCTGCTGCTCGGGCTCGCATGGTGGCGGTCGCGAGGACATCTTGCAAAAGCCATCTCTGGTCACGACGGTCGACCCCAAACCGTTTGGTTGACGCTGGCAGCGGTGTACATCGCGGTGGTTGGCGGGACGATGCTGGCGCTGGTGGCTGCCGGAAAATTGGCCGAAATCAAGGAGCGCTGGATCCTCCCGCTGGCCGTGCCCATGTTGTTGGTACTGGCACCGTGGTGGGCAGGGCGGGGCGATGCCATCGCGCGTCGCTTGCATGCGATGGCCTGGGTCTTGGTCATCACGGCCCTGGTGTTGTTGCTGCTTCGCGCGCACCTGCTCGCTTGGATGGGCCGACCGTCGTGGAGCCAATTGCCAGCCCGCGCCATTGCTCAGTGGGTGGACGCGCAGCTACCGGCGGATACGCCTACGCTCATTGTCGCCGAACCGATCCAGTTGGCCGGCGCCGTGGCGGCATATGGAAAGCAACGCCACCCCGTGTTGTATCGCCATTCGTCGGCTGTGCTTTGGAGTCAACAGCCCGCGTGCAGTATCGCAGTGCTCCTGGAAGGCGAATCCCCCGCGGGATGGGATCGCTTGGCGCAACTGGGTTTTGCAAGGCAGGGGGAAGTACGCTCGATCACGCTGCCGAGACAACCCGCCGTCGGAGACGGGGTGAGGCTGCAGCTGTGGCTTTGGCGCCACCCCGGCCGGATTTGTCCCTCGCATGCCAGCGTGTACGATTCCCTGCCTCCATGACATCGAACCGACATGAGTGACGCGGGCCTGTTCATCACGTTCGAAGGTATCGACGGCGCCGGCAAATCGACGCATTTGGCAACCCTGGCCGAGCGCTTGCGCCATCAAGGACGCGAAGTGACGGTAACCCGAGAGCCCGGAGGAACGCCGCTGGCCGAAACTCTGCGCGAATGCCTTCTGCACACCCCAATGGATGCGCTGACGGAAGCTCTGCTGATGTTTGCAGCTCGGCGCGACCATTTGTGTCAGGTGATCGAGCCCGCCCTCGCAGCCGGACAAGTGGTACTGTGCGACCGCTTCACCGACGCCACTTTCGCCTACCAGGGCCATGGGCGCGGTTTCGATTTGGCCGTCCTGCGCACTTTGGAAGACTGGGTGCAAACGATGGCTGGCGGGTTTCGACAACCCGATCTGACCTTGTGGTTCGATGTGCCTCCGGCCATCGCGGCCAGTCGGCGATCGGGTGTACATACGCCAGATAAATTTGAATCGGAGTCGCATTCCTTCTTCGATCGGGTGGCGGCCGGCTACGCCCAGCGCGCTGCGGAGGCTCCGCAACGTTTCGTGCGCATCGATGCCCAGCTACCGACACATGAGGTGTGGCTCCAAGTCCAAGCCGCATGCCGCCAGCGGGGGTGGCTGTCATGACACCGCCTCCGTGGGTACAGCGCCAATTGCGCGATCTGATGCGGCTGCGCGGCCATGCCGTTCTCCTTACGGGGCCGGCAGGGTTGGGGCAGTACGACCTGGCGCTCGCGCTCGCGCGCGCATGGCTGTGCGAACGGCCGAGCGCGCATGGCGCTTGCAACGCGTGCGCAGCCTGCCACGCCGTCGATGTGCGCACCCACGCCGATCTGTTCGTGCTGATGCCCGAGCAGCAGGCCCTCGATCTGGGCTGGCCGCTGGATGCCGCGACGCAAGAGCGCATCGAGCGCAAAGAAATCAAGCCCAGCCGCCAGATCCGCGTCGAGGCCACGCGTGCGGCAGTGGCATTCACCCAAGTCACGCATGCGCGCGGGCAGGGTAAGGTCGTGCTGGTACACCCCGCGGAGCGCATGAACGCGGAATCGGCAAACACGCTGCTCAAGACATTGGAGGAGCCCCCGGGGCGTGCGCGGTTCATCCTGGCAACCGAGGCTGCGCACCAGCTGTTGCCCACGATCCGCAGCCGCTGCCAAGCCCACGCCATGGCTTGGCCCAGCGAGACAGAGGGCCTGGCGTGGCTGGCACAGAGGGCGGCGGCAGACCAAACACTGTTGACCCAGGCGCTGACCGAAGCGGACTGGTCCGCCTGCTGGCGGGCGGCGGGTGGCCGGCCACAAGAGGCACTGGTCTGGGCCCAAATGGGGGTAACGGCGCAGCTGTGGGCCGATCTGCCGCGCCAACTGGCCCGGGGGGACTGGACCCCGGTGGCCGAGTGGCCCATCCCGCGGCAGTTGCAGGTGCTGATGCTCTTGTGCCACGATGCCATGGCTGTGGCCACGGGGGCGCCCCCGCGCTACTTTGCCGCCGAAGCGCTGCCACCCAACCCCAGCGGACGCCGGCTGTCTGCCTACTGGCGAGCCTTGCAGCAGGCCTGGCGCACGGTCGAACACCCCCTACAGCCGAAACTGTGGGCCGAGGCATGGGCCGAGCGTACCCGCGCGGCTTTCGCCCGCAGTGCCGACCCATCCACAGCAACGATACACTCGCGGCCATGAATAGCGCCTCGCCGGTAGGCGGCGACGGGGCATCCCACCCGCGCCCTACGGTCATCCAACTGTCGATCAAGGAAAAGGACGCGCTTTACGCGGCCTACATCCCCTTGTTCACCGAGGGGGGGATCTTCGTACCATCCTCGCGCCAATACACCCTGGGGCAGGATGTATATGTGCTGCTGACTCTGCCGGATGATTCGCAGCGCTATCCCGTGGCTGGCAAGGTTGCCTGGATCACCCCCCCTGGTGCGACCGGATCGCGCACCCCGGGAATCGGCGTGCGCTTCCCTGCGGATGAAAAATCCCGGGCACTTCGGGCCCGGATCGAAGAAATCCTAGGTGCCAATCTGGCTGCCGACCGGCCGACCCAAACCCTTTGAACGAACGCCCAGCCGATCCATTCTTCGGTGGCGCCCCCAATACCCATACCGCAGCTCATATGTTCACCGACTCCCATTGCCATCTGGATTTTCCCGAATTGCAGGCCCAATACCCCGAGATTCTGGCGGCAATGCGTGCTGCTGGCGTTCTGCGGGCGCTGTGTATCTGCACCACATTGGAAGGTTTTGAAGCCGTGCACCGCTTGGCCCTGCTTGGCGCAGATACGGCCCCGCGATTGTGGGCGACGGTGGGTGTACACCCCGACAACGAAGGCGTGCGCGAACCCACTGTGGCCGATTTGCTCGAGCGTGCCCGGCTGCCAAGGGTGGTTGGCATCGGCGAAACGGGACTCGACTACTACCGCTTGGGGGATCGGACGGTACACGACATGGCCTGGCAACGCGAGCGCTTTCGAATCCACATCCAGGCTGCTCGCCAGACCGATTTGCCGCTGATCATCCACACGCGCAGCGCCTCGGACGATACGCTGGCCATATTGCGGGAAGAGGGGGGCTTTGCACACAGCAGCACAGAAGGCCTGCCGCAGGCCAGGGGCGTGTTCCACTGCTTCACTGAAACCCGCGCAGTCGCACGTGCGGCACTGGATCTGGGTTTCTATATTTCGTTTTCTGGCATTTTGACATTCAAGAATGCTGCCGATTTGCGCGAAGTGGCCCGCTATGTGCCGCTCGACCGCTGCCTGATCGAGACTGACAGCCCCTACCTGGCACCCGTGCCGCACCGCGGCAAGACCAACACGCCGGCGTATGTCCCTTACGTGGCTGCGCAACTGGCCGAACTCAAAGGATCGAGCGTCGACACCGTGGCCGAGGCCACCAGCGCCAACTTCGATCGACTGTTTACCCGTGCCGCGGAATCGGCCTCAACCACCGGCACGCAAAGCGCATGAAAGGCACGCAAAGCGCATGAAAAGAACCCGCTCACTCATTTTTTCGATGGCGCTGGCTTTGCTTGCTGGTGGCGTACATGCGCAGCGCTCCTATGACCAGTTCATTACCGCGGTGATCCGCGACGACCTGTCCACGGTACGGGAATTGCACGCGCGTGGATTCGACCTGAATACCCCGGATCCCGATCTCAATCCGGCCCTGGTGCTGGCCCTGCAACGCGACGCCGTGGCCGTGGCACGCTACCTGATCGCACAACCGGGGGTCGATGTCGAAGCGGTCAATGCAGCCGGCGAAAATGCGCTGATGATGGCCGCGCTGCGCAACCATCTGGCGCTGGTTCAGCAATTGTTGGCCCGGGGGGCCCAGGTCAATCGGCCGGGTTGGACACCGTTGCACTACGCAGCCACCAACAAGGGCGAATACGCGCTTGCGATCACGCGGCTGTTGCTCGAGCACCACGCCTATATCGACGCCGAGTCCCCCAACCGCACAACCCCGCTGATGATGGCGGCCCGCTATGGGCGCGAAGAGGTGGTGCGTCTGTTGCTGGATGAGGGGGCCGACCCGACGCTGCGCAACCAACTCGGGCTGGATGCCATCGACTTTGCCCGCCAGGTGAGCCGGCAAAACGTCGTTGAGCTGATCGCCGCGGCTATCCGGTCGCGCCATCCCCGCGGCACCTGGTAATGAGTGGTTCGCCGTTTAAAATTCCACAATAAGTATTATGTTAAGTCAAAGTATCGGCCAGGCAACCTGCCTGGCGGGTCCACCTGGCGTCCGCACAGCGCGCGCAGGCCAAGGTAAAACGCCAAAGGGAAAACCACAGCTCGGCACGGCGCACGCGCCTGTCTACAATGGCGTACATGTTCAATTTTGGGGACACCCTCATGAAGCGTCGCCACATACTGCAAGCCATCGGTCTTGCGGCCGTCGTGTCTACCGGTGCCGTTCAGGCCCAGGGCAACGAGCTCAAGGTTGCCATCGATGCGACCTACGAGCCGTTCACCTACAAGACGCCCGATGGCAAGCCGACCGGTTTCGACGTCGACATTGCCGAGGCGATCTGCGCCAAACTCAACCGCAAATGTGTGTACGTCGAACAGGTGTGGGACAGCATGATCCCCGGCCTGCAGGCGCGCAAGTACGACGTCATCATCAGCTCGATGTCGATCACCGACGACCGCAAGAAGGTCATCGACTTCAGCGACAAGTACTACAAGACCCCGAGCGGCATCGTTGTCAAGGAAGGCACTCCTTACAGCGGACCGGCCTCGCTCAAGGGCAAGAAGATCGGCGTGCTCAAGGGCAGCACACAAGAGAAGTACGCCATGGGTGAGCTCAAGCCTGCCGGCGTGCAGGTGATCCCCTACGAGGCGCAGGACCAGGTGTACCTGGACATCAAATCGGGCCGCCTCGACGGCACCGTTGCCGACAAGGTCGAGGTGCGCGGGGGCTTTCTGCGCAAGCCAGAGGGCAAGGGATACGGCTTCGTCGGTCCGGACCTGTACGACGTCAAGTACTTTGGCTATGGCGTCGGCGTGGCTATGCGCAAGGGCCAAGACAAGCTCAAGGCGGATATCAATGCGGCGATCCAAGCGATTCGCGCCGACGGTACCTACGACAAAATCGCCAGGAAGTACTTCGACTTCGATCCGTACGGCAACTGATCTGACGGGGTGAATGGCGCGTCGCCCGCCGGTGGGCACCGGCGCGACGCGTTTTTCATTGGCACATGCTCGACTACATTCCCGCGATCCTCGAAGGCGCGCTGCTGACGGTGGCGGTTTCGCTGCTGTCTCTGGCCGTCTCCATCGTACTGGGGCTGCTGGGCGCCACGGCCAAGCTCTCTGGGCGCCGAGTGGTCGTCGCCGTGGCCACGGTCTACACCACCGTGGTGCGCGGCGTGCCGGAGCTGGTGCTGATGCTGCTCGTCTTCTATGGCGGCACGATCGGCCTGAACACGCTGTTGGAGTCGCTCGGCCGCACCGAGCCGGTGGACATCAACCCCTTCGTCGCGGGCGTGCTGACCATCGGCTTCATCTACGGCGCCTACATGACCGAGACTTTTCGCGGGGCGATCCTGGCCATTCCTCGGGGGCAGATGGAGGCGGCTTGGGCCTTCGGCATGGGTCGGCTGCAGACCTTCGTGCGCATCACCCTTCCGCAGATGGTGCGCTACGCCCTGCCCGGCTTTACCAACAACTGGCTGGTGCTGATCAAAAGCACCGCTTTGGTCAGCCTAATCGGGCTCAAGGACATGACGTTTCTGGCCAAACAGGCTTCGGCTGCGACGCGCGAACCGTTCTTTTTCTTTCTGTTCGTGGGGGCGCTGTTTCTGGTCTACACGTCGGCGTCGCTGTGGGCGCTGCGGCGCCTCAACGACCGTTTCAGCCTCGGGGTGCGGCGCGTCACCTCGTGGCAGGGTTGATGGAGCGGGCGTGTTGCCGTGAACTGGTCCGTGATTTTTGAACCGGCACAGCTCGAGCTCTATGGCCAAGGGCTGTGGACCACGCTCAAGCTCTTGCTGTCATCCCTGGCGGTGGGGGGCGTGTTGGCGCTGTTTCTGGCTTTGGCGCTCAACAGCCGCCATGCCTGGCTGCGCTGGCTGGTTGGCAGTTACACCTACGTCGTGCGCGGCACGCCGCTGTTGATCCAGGTCTACCTGATCTATTACGGCATCGCGCAACTGGACTGGATCCAGGCGCGCTGGGACGAGATCTGGCCTTGGACCTGGTTCAAGGAGGCGTTCTTCTGCGCCCTGCTCGCCTTTGCCCTGAACACCGCGGGATATACGGCCGAGATGCTGGCCGGGGCCATCCGCGAAACCCCGCATGGCGAAATCGAGGCTGCGCGCGCAATGGGCATGTCGCCCCGCCAGATACTGTGGCGCATCGTCATGCCCAGTGCGCTGCGGCGCACGCTGCCGGCGTACAGCAACGAGGTGGTCATGATGCTGCACAGCACGAGTCTCGCCAGTACCGTACCCGCGATGACGGACCTGACCGCGGCCGCCAGCCGCGTCTATTCCGACTTTTACCTGCCCTTTGAGGCCTATTTGTTTGCTGGGGCCATCTACCTCGGTATCACCTTCATGCTGGTGGGCTTGTTCAAGCTGGCCGAACGCCGCTTTCTCGCCCACCTGGCACCGTGTCGAACCTAATGGACGTCCGCCACCACCCCCTGCCCTGCACCAGCCTGGGCAGCGCCCGCACGGTCACCAGCCTGCATTTCGGCACGCCCGGAGCGCGCCCCAAGGTGTACATCCAGGCCAGTTTGCACGCCGATGAACTGCCCGGCATGCTGGTGGCCCACCACCTGCGCCAGAGGCTCGCCGCCGCCGAGGCGCAGGGGGTCATCCGCGGCGACGTCGTGCTGGTCCCCGTGGCCAACCCGATCGGTCTGGCCCAGCGCATCGACCACCGTCCCATGGGGCGCTTCGAACTCAACACCTCCGAAAACTTCAACCGCGGCTACCCGGACCTGGCCCGGGTGGCGTTCGATCGGGTGGGTCCGGCCCTGGGTGGTGACGCGGCGGAGAATGTCCGGCAGGTGCGTCAGGCCGTGCTCGAGTGGCTGGCGGAGCAAACACCGATCACAGAGTTCGAGGGCCTGCGACTGGCCCTGTTCCGTCTCGCGGTAGATGCCGATGTCGTGCTCGATCTGCACTGCGATTCCGAAGCCGTGCTGCATCTGTATAGCGAGACCGCCTGTTGGCCTGCGCTCGAGCCTCTGGCGCACTGGCTGCAGGCGCAGACGGTGCTGGTCGCCGACTACGGCGCCGGCGGCCAACCGTTCGACGAGCAGCTCTCCGGTCTGTGGTCGCAGTTGGCGGCGCGCTTGGCTGCGTCTGGACGCCCGGTGCCGCTGCCCCAGGCCTGTGCCAGCGCAACCGTCGAACTGCGTGGCGAAGCGGACGTCAGCCACGCGTGGGCGGCTCGAGATGCCGCTGGCATCTGGCGATACTTGCAACACATCGGTGCGGTGGCCGGGGACCCAGGACCCATACCCGATGCAATCTGTACGCCCACCCCGTTGGCTGGATCCGAACCGCTGAAGGCGCTGCATCCGGGTGTGCTCGTATTTCTGGCGGAGCTTGGTGCGCAACTGGCCCCTGGCGATGCGGTGGCCGAGGTGATCGACCCGTTGACTGGCCGCACCACGACCCTGCGCACCGTCCAGGGCGGCGTACTGTACGCCCGGACCCGCGAACGCTATGCCCCCGCTGGACTGACGGTGGCCAAAGTGGCTGGCAATCAACCCGTGCGCCAGGGCTGCCTGCTGTCC
>NZ_JARJMT020000136.1 GCF_029335975.1 Tepidimonas sp. | reverse complement strand
GTACAGGTGGGTCAACCACTGACGGGGGGTGTCGGGGGTGGGGGTCATGACGCATCCAGTCGGCGGGTGAAAGGGGGTAGCCCCTGGAGGATGAGACGGCCGTAGCCGGTCGACAGGAGCCGGGGGTCGTAGCAGACGATGCGGGCCCGGTCGCCCTCGGTGCGGATGGCGCGCCCCACCCACTGCAGCAGCCGCGTGGCGGTGGCGGGCACGACCAGATCCAGAAACGGATCGCGTCCCCGGCCGCGCAGCCACTCAGCGCGGGCCTCGCCCACGGGATCATCGGGCGGCGCAAAGGGCAGCTTGGTGATGAACAGGTCCTCGCACAGACGGCCCGGCAGGTCCAACCCCTCGCCAAAAGACTGCAGACCAAACAGGATGGACGGCTCGCCCGCGGCCACCCGCTCGCGGTGGCGCGCCAGCAGACGGGACCGCGGCAGCGTGCCCTGCACCAGCACGCGATCGCGCCACTCGGCAGGCAGCGCCGCGGCCACCCGCTGCATGTGCGCACGGGCGGTGAACAACACCAGCGCCCCATGCCGAACCGACGGCAAATCGCGCAGTAGCGCGGCTTGCACGGCCTCCTGGTAAGCCCCTGCATCACGGGGGTCCACTGCCACACCACCCAGGAGCAGCACGCCTTGCTCGGCATAGTCGAAGGGGCTGTCTACGGCCAGGGTCTCGACGTCGGGGTCGTCCGCCAATCCGGCCTCGCGCAGAAAAAAGTCGAACTGCCCGCACGGGGTGAGCGTGGCCGACGTCAGTACCGCGCCGCGCACCCCACTCCACAGTCTGGCCCGCAGCAGCCCGCCAGGCTGGATGGGGCTGGCATGGGCCTGCACCCGCACCGTATCGCTGGCCGTGCCGGCACCTGGGGCCGACAGCGTGAACCACTTGGCCAGGGGTGCTTCGCCCTCGGCAGGCTCGTGCAGCAACCAGCGCACGGTGTCATGGGCAGCTTCGAGCCTCGGGGCCAAGGTACCAAGCTGCGCATACAGCTGGGAGAGCCGCCGCGCCTCGTCCGGGCGCTCGCGCAATGCCGCACGCAGCGCAGCACTGACGGCGCGCAGGGCATCCAAAAAGGCCGCGCTGGCCTGCGCCGCCTCCTGCAGCGGGGCATCGAAGCCGTCGGGCAGACGGCCGCGCGGCAAGCGCACGCACAGGGGTTGGCCGTCATGGTCCGCCTCGCGCAACCGGGAGCCCCAAGTCTGTACCGCCAGGCGGGCCACCTCCTGCAGGGCATGGCGCAAACGTGCGGCGGCGGGCGGCACATCCGCCAGGGCCTCCAACGCCACCTCCTGCCCCGCCTTGAGCGCCCGACTGGCGAGCTGATCGATCCACGCCAGCCGCGTCAAACCCGCCCGGCAACCAAACTGCTCCAGCGCGATGGCCGGCAGGTGGTGGGCTTCGTCCAACACCAACAGGCATTGATCCAGCTCTGGCAACTGGCGCGAGCCCAGCGTGGACAACAGCAGGTCGTGGTTGACGACGATGACCTGCGCGCCCACCAGCGCCTTGCGCTGTTCGAAATAAACACATCCTCCGTAGAGCGGACAGTGCCGCGCGGTGCAAGACGCGGCCTCTGCGGCAATGGCCGACCACCATGCAGGCTCGGGTGGCTCCGGCAGGCTATCACGGTCGCCATCCCAGCGGCCATGGGCCAGATCGTGGGCCCGGGCGCGCAGCCACGCCATCCGCTCTGCGCTGACCGAGCCCACCGTGCTGGCTTCGTCCTCCTCCGCCAGGTCGGGCTCGGCCTGCGGGTCGGCCAGCCAGCGCTCCAGTTTGAGCCGGCACACATAGCGGCCACGCCCCTTGGCCAAGGCATAGCGAAAACCCACCGGCAGCCGCTGCGCCAAGGCTGGCAGGTCCTGGTGCACGAGCTGCTCTTGCAAGGCCACGGTGGCCGTGGACACCACGAGCCGCGTTTGCTTGGCCAGGGCCGCCACGATCCCCGGCGCCAGATACGCCAGCGATTTGCCGACCCCGGTGCCAGCCTGGATCACCGCCACCCGGCGTGTGGCGATGGCCGCCTCATCGTCCGGCTTGCCCAGGGTCACGGGGGCGAATGTGCGGGCCACCTGCCGTGCCATCTCCCGTTGCCCCGGCCGCGGCCGCAAACCGTCTTGGCCCGCGATCAGATCGTCGAACGCCGCCAATGCCTGGGTGGCCAGGCCAACCGTTGCCTCCGTCATGTCCATGGGGCCGAGTGTGACACAGGCACCGGGTTTCGCCCTCATAATTCGGGAGACGAAAGAGGGCGACGCCCCACGGATCAGGGAGATCACTTTACCCGCTGCCACTCCCACCTGTTCATGACATCTGGCCCGTCTTCGCCCGTTGCCTCATCCGGCACCACCGCGCGAATCGAGCATGGCCTGCAGTTGCTAGCCGCCTTTCTGGTTCCCCTGCTTGCCGCACTGCTGTCGGTGTGGGCGCTGTGGTCGTGGCCCGACGAATACCCCGTGAGCAAAGCCCGCCTGCTGGCCTTCACCGCCACGGTGGTCGACACCCCCCAATCCCCCGCCGAGGTCCGCGATGGCCTGGACCGCCAGGTCCTCCGCACCGATTGGGACACCCATTTGTCCGAGCGCCCTTTGTGGTTCAGCGTGCGGCTGGCGCCGCAGGATCGCGCGCCTGGGCGCGTCATCGACTTTCCGTCCCGCCATGCGACCGCCATGCGGTGCTGGGACGGCGATACGCTACAACCACTAGGCAAGATCGACCGCCGCGCAGACCCCGGCAGTGCCGAGGGCCTGCGCCCTTCGCGCGCCGGCTTCGTCCTGGCCATGCCGCAGTTGCCGGCCCACGTGCTGTGCGAGGCTCGCTTTGTCGGCCCGGCGCGTTTTAGTGCCGTTGGGCGCGCCGCGGCGGATTTGCCGGTGCTGGAGCGACAGTTCCACCGCGACGCCGGCTGGCTGGACGGCGGCTTGCTGTTGATGGCGCTGTTTACCCTGGTCGTCGGCATCCTTAACCGGGAGCGCACCTACCTGATCTTTGCGGCCTGGTTGGTCATCAACCAGCGCATGGCGGCACTGTCGGGTGGCTGGGACTACCAGTGGCTGGGGCACCTGGTGCCAGCCGACTGGCTGACGCCAATGCGGCAGATGACGCTCGCCTTGTACTCGACGGCCACTGTGGTGCTGTTTCGCTTCTTGTTCGAGTCAGACCTGGAGCGCACGCGCACCCTCAGAGGGGTTCGCCTGGTTGTGCTGGCCTGTTTGCCGGTGCTTGCCGCCGCGCTGGTGCTGCCGTACCGGCATTTTCTGCCCGTCATCTGGATCGCCACCGCCGTCGGCGTGTGCGTGCTGGGCTATGCGCTGGCGGTCATCCTGGCGCGCACCCGCTCCTCCGTGGCCCTGTGGTATGCGGCTGCCATGGCCATCGCGCTGGGTGCCAGCCTGTACGAGGTGATCGCCGCAGCGATCGGCCTCAAGGGCTTGATTGCCACCATCAACAGCACAACGGCAGCGCTGGCTTCCAGCCTGCTCGCCTCGCTGGCGATTGCGGAGCAGTTTCGGCAGGAACATCTGCAACGGCTGGCCCTGCAGGCCGAGCTGCAGCACACCTTCGACTTTTTGCCCATTGGGCTGTTCACCCTGGATACGCAGGGTCGGTTCATCAGCGCCAATCCCGCGGCGGTCGCACTCGCCGGTCCGGGTCTGGACGTGGGCCGTACCCACTGGGAGGATCTGTTCCCCGTCCACGACTGGACGCAGCTGCAGCACGGCGAAGGCGCAGGGCGCACTGTGGAGTTCGAAACCCGCTTGATGCACGAAGACGGGGAGACACGCCGCTTTCTGGTCCGCGCCGCGCGCGCCGGGGACAAAATCGAAGGCACGCTGCAGGACATCACGGACAAGGTCCGCGCGCACGAGCATCTGCAGTTCTTGGCTGATCACGACCCGCTGACCAAGGTGATGAACCGGCGGGGGATAGAAGCGTGCCTTCGCCGGGGGCTGCAGCGGCTGCGGCGCGGCAAGCCGCTGGCCGTCGCCTACTTGGACCTCGATCGCTTCAAACTGATCAACGATCTGTACGGCCACGTCGCGGGCGACGCTGTGTTGCAGCAGGTCTGCGAACGCGCAAAAAAACCGCTGTCGCCGCACATGTACCTGGGTCGTATCGGCGGAGACGAGTTTTTGCTGGTGATGCTGGATACCCCGTTGCAGCGCGCCGAAACCGTCTGCCGCGACGTGCTCCTGCACCTGATGAAAGAGCCGTTTACCGTGGGTGAGCGGGCGTTTCAGGTGCGCGGGTCGATCGGCCTGATCGAGGTCTGGTCCAATGCTTCGCCCAAGGATATCGTGGCCACGGCCGACCGCGCCTGCCGCGAGGCCAAACGCGCCCGCGCCAGCGGGCTGGTGGTATACGAGCACGGATCGCGCGCTTTTCGCGAACACGAGGCCGAAATGCAATTGGTCGAGCGTCTGGCGGCCGGGCAAAAAATCGAGGGGCTGTTCCTCGAAATGCAGCCCATCGTTTCACTGCGCCATCCGAGCCAGTCGCTCAATTTCGAGGTGCTGCTGCGCATGCACGACGAGCATGGCAACCGCGTGCCCACCGAGCGGCTGATCCGCGCCGGGGAAAGCGCAGGTCGCATGAGCCTCATCGATCGCTGGGTCGTCGAGTCTGCGCTGCAATGGCTGACCGAACACGAGACCCGGCTGCCACAAAATCAATTCGTCTGCCTCAACCTCAGCGGCGCGTCGCTCAATGACGAGCGCTTCATCGAGGACATGTACGACACGCTAGAACGCCACCGCGGTGTCGCGCACCGGCTGTGTTTCGAGGTCACCGAGAGCGTCGCGCTCCACGACATCGCCAACACGCGGCGCTTCATCGATCGCCTGCGCAGTCACGGCGCCAGGCTAGCGCTCGACGACTTCGGTGCGGGCTACACCTCGTTCTCGTACCTGAAGGATCTGCCAGCCGACATCCTCAAAATCGACGGCAGCTTCATCGTCAACATGAACCGCCACCCGGCCAACATCGCGATCGTCGAGGCGATCGTGAGCCTGGCGCAGAACCTGGGCATGAAGACCATTGCCGAATGGGCCGAGGACTTCGAGACGGTCGAAACCCTGGCCGAAATCGGGGTGGACTTTGTGCAGGGCTATGCCTTGTCGCGCCCAGTGTCGGCGGAGCAGATTTTGGCCGCTCAGTCGGGGGCGGACTTGATTGCCGACGCCCGCGTGGGGGAATATCTCAACAGCGCAGCGCCGGACGACGACCTCGCCCACGTCGACTGGGTGTTGGGGCACCCGGGTCCGGACAAGACCGACGGGCCCAGTCAATCGAGATCGATATCCGGGTGATCGGTGTTGAACCAGAAATCGTACAGCGGATGCTCGGCACCGTCCTCGCGCGCCGTGGCGATCTGGCAGTACATGACGCGATGGGGCAGGTTGAACACATGCGGCAAGGGGATGAAACCGGCATCGGGACGAACGTCCCGGAACATCAGCCGGGCGTACTGGCGATCCAGCGGCGCACGAGCAGTCACGAGCACGAAGCGCACCCCCTGGCGCAGGCACCAGAAGTAGGCGGCCTTGAGCATCACCGTCTTGACCACTCGGCTGTGCACGGCCTGGGCGACCGCCAGGCGGGTCACCTCGGCACAGGGGGCGCCGGCCATCCAGTCGGGCAAGTCGAAGGACTGCTCCAGCGCGAGCGGCTGATCACGATTGGTCTGAATGCGCAGGGTGCCCAGCGCCGAGCCATCCACCTTGGACTCGGCAAGCAAGACCGCCACGCCCGGGGCATGATCCAAGAGCTCGGGGCTGCGCAGCCCCTGCGTGACAGCAGCGGGCAAATGGCGCGCATAAGCGGCGTGCCGCACATCGGCGGCTTTTTGTAGATCCTGCGCAGTGTGCGCCACGCGGACGGTGAATGGCAAGCGTTCGACGGGACGCGCAGTGGCCGCCGCGCCGGACACTTGCCATGGTAGTGACGATGATGGCACGGCATACCAGCCGTCGATGGCGATGCGGGTGCGAGGGGTAGACTCAAGGGTTGACTCAAACATTGTGCGATCGTCCTGGGCAAGCGCCCCACGTGTCGGTGTCCCTTGACTGTAGGCACCACTGCGCGCGCCTGGAGTCGGCAACGCGCCGTTTTGCGTGTCAGCGGTTTTCCGACACAACGGTCGGCGCAACGCACCCCTTACAATCCGCCCTGCGCCGGAAGCGTGGCAGAGTGGTCGATTGCACCGGTCTTGAAAACCGGCAACGGGCAACCGTTCGTGAGTTCGAATCTCACCGCTTCCGCCATGTCTGTCTCCAGAGCCCGCAGCCGCCCAATGGGCGGCATGCCCCTTCGGAGGCCTCTCACTCGTGGCGCAGCGCCTCGATCGGATCCAGACGCGCTGCCCGCCGCGCGGGCACATAGCCAAACACCACCCCGATGGCCGCCGCAAAGGCGAACGCCACCAGATTGATCGCCGGGTCAAACACAAAAGGCACATTCATCGCCTGGCTGATCAATACGCTGGCCCCCAGAGCAAGCGCCAGCCCCGCCACCCCGCCCAGGGCGGCCAGCACCACGGCCTCGATCAAAAACTGCCCCATCACCTCGCGCTCCAGCGCCCCAATGGCCAGCCGCAGGCCAATCTCGCGCGTGCGCTCGGTCACGCTGACCAGCATGATGTTCATGATGCCGATGCCACCGACGAGCAGGCTGACCGCCGCCACGGCCCCCAGCAGCATTGTCATGACACGCGTGGTGCCGGACATGGTCTCGGCCAGTTGTTGGGTGTCCAAGATGTTGAAATTGTCTTCTTCGCCTTCGGGGATGCCACGCCGCTCGCGCAGGATGTCGCGGATGCCCGCCTTGACGGCCTGGGCATCGGCGCCGTCCAGCATCGAGACGTGCAAGGTAGAAACCCGCGTGTGCGCAACCACACGCCGGTGCAGGGTGTTGATGGGCATGAGGACGATGTCGTCCTGATCCTGGCCGAACGCGCCCTGCCCCTTCGGTGCGAGCACGCCCACCACCTCGCAAGGAATCTGGCGCACGCGCAGGGTGTCCCCCACGGCTGGGTTGGGGCCGTAGAGTTCGCGTCGCACCGTCTCGCCGATGATGCAGACCGCCGCCCCAATGTAGTACTCGTCGTCGCTGAACGGTCGGCCATCGGCCAAGGTCCAATTGTTGACCAACATCCAGTCGGGCGAACCGCCAATGAGGCTGCTCGTCCAATTGCGGCCGTTGGCCACCACCGTTCCGCTGCTGCGCGCCTCGGCTGCAACCGCCAGCACCCCTGGCGTCTGCGCGGCAATCACCTGAACATCGGCCAGCTTGAACGCCGGCGCCTTAAAACCGGGACCCCCCGGCCCCAGGCGTTGCCCGGGTCGCACCTGCAGCAGGTTGGTGCCTAGACTGGCAATCTGCTGCTGGATGGCCAAAGTAGCGCCGTTGCCAACGGTGACCATCGTCACCACCGCCGCCACACCGATCACCACCCCCAGGACGGTCAGAAAAGAGCGCATTAGGTTGCGGCGGATGGAACGCAGCGCCAGCACCAAGGTGTTGAACCACATGTCAGCCCCCTTCCCGCTCGGCCGCGGGGTTTTCCGCAAGGACCGACGCCGGCTCCGTCGCCTCCTCGCGTTCGATCACACCGTCCCGAAAATGCACCACCCGGCGGGCGTAGGCAGCAATCTCTGCCTCGTGCGTCACCATCAGCACGGTGATGCCGCGCTCCTCATTGAGCTGGCGAATCAGGGCCATGATCTCGTGGCTGCGGCGCGAGTCCAGGTTGCCCGTGGGCTCGTCGGCCAGTAGCACTCGTGGTTGGGTGACGATCGCGCGCGCGATCGCCACGCGCTGCTGCTGCCCGCCCGAGAGTTCGGCAGGGGTGTGGTGCTCCCAACCTGTCAAGCCGACATCGGCCAGCGCCGCACGGGCCGCGCGGTGCCGTGCGGCCGCCCGCTCGCCCCGATAGACCAGGGGCAGTTCCACATTCTCCTGCGCGGTGGTGCGGGGCAGCAAATGAAAACCTTGGAACACGAAGCCCAAATAGCGCCGCCGCAGGCGGGCCCGCTCGTCCCGGGACAAGGTCTGCACGGGCACATCCATGAAACGGTACTCTCCGCTGCTGGGGGTGTCGAGCAGGCCCAGCACATTCATCGCCGTGGACTTGCCCGATCCACTCGGCCCCATGATGGCGACGAAGTCACCGGCGCACACCTGCAGATCGACACCGCGCAGGGCCTGAAAGGCGGCCGCGCCTTGACCGTAGGTTTTGGTCACGCCGCGCAGCCGGATCAGTGGGGTGGTGCCACTCATCGGGTACGGGCGCTGTTGCGCTGTTCAACGATTACCGGCAACCCTTCGCTGAGGCCTTCGCCGCTGACCTCGGACTGGCGGCCGTCGCTGATGCCGACGGTGACGGGTATGGCCTGGGGCTGGCCGTCCCGCAGCACCCAGATCTGGCGCGGGCCGCTGCGCAGATCGACGCGCGAGGTCTTGCGGCCGACAGTCGGGGGCTTGGGCAACAGCAGCCCTGCCAGCCCAACGCCAGACGTCTGCGGCGCGGGATCGCTCGGGGCAAAACGCAGCGCAGTATTGGGCACCAGCAACACATCCTTGCGTTCTACTGCGCGGATGCTGGCAGTGGCCGTCATCCCAGGCCGCAGCGACAGATCTTGGTTGTCCACAACCAGCGTCGCGGTATAGGTGACGACGTTGTCGGTTTTGGTCGCCCCGAAAGCCACGCGCTCGACCGTCGCCGGGTAACGTCGGCGCGGGTAGGCGCTGACGGTAAAGCTGGCGGTCTGCCCTTCGTGCACCACGCCGACGTCGGCCTCATCAACGGCCACATCGAGCTTGAGCTGCCGCAGGTCACGGGCGATGGTCAGCAGCGTCACCGCTTGCAGGGATGCGGCCACGGCATTGCCTGGATCGACGTTGCGCGACAGCACCACCCCGTCGATGGGCGAGCGAATGGATGCTTTGGCCAGGTTGGTCTCGTTGGTGGACAGGGTGGCGCGCGCTTGCTCCACCGCCGCACGGGCTGCGGCCTGTGCGGCATGCGCCCGCTCCAGCGCCGCACGCGCGGCATCCAATTCAGCCGCAGACGGCACCTTGCCGCCCGACAGGCGGGCCACGTCTTCCAGCCGCCCCAACTGGATCTGCGCCTCGCGCGCCGAAGCATCGGCCTGCACCACCTGGGCCTGCGCCGCAGCCACCGCCGCCCGAGCGCTGTTGACCTGGTCCTGCAACTTGGCCGTATCGAGCATGACTAGCACCTGCCCGCGGGTGACGCGGTCATTGACATCGACCAGCACCTCACGCACGGTACCAGACAATTCGCTGCCGATATTCACCGACCGCACCGGCACCAGGGTGCCATTGGCCGAAACGGTCAGGGTCAGATCGCCTCGCTTGATCGGCTCGGTCACATACACGGGCTGGGCCTGATGCGCGCTGCGCGCCTGCCAGGCCTGCCAGCCAAAGGCGGCCGCCACCGCGAGCACTGCTAGCATCCACCACAGCGGGCGACGCCACCAGCGGGGGGGGCGATCATCGCCCAGCAGCACATCGACGGCAGCGGGCGAGGTAGAAGTGCGTCGAAAAGGATTCATCGTAAAAACGTCAGGGTTGAACGGTCGCAGCGGCAAGACTGGGGGCGGCATCGCTCGGGGACCAACCGCCCCCCAGCGCCTTGACCAAACGGACATGATCCACGGCCCAGGCGGTGCGGGCCGCTGCCAAATCGCTCTGCAGTGCCAGCAAGGTCCGCTGGGCCTCGAGCAAGGCACGGTAGTCGATCAAGCCAGCGGTGTAGCGCTGAGTGGCAAGCTGCTCGGCCTGTTGGGCGGCCGTGACGGCATCCTGCAGCCGCAGCAGCCGCTGCTGGTCCCCCGCCAGCGCAACCAGGGCATCTTCCACATCGCGCAAGGCCTCCAGCAAGGTGGCGGCCAGGGCCGCACGGGCCTGCTCCGCCGCAGCTGCCTGGGCGCGTGCCTGGGCCTGCGCGGCGCCGCCGTCGAACACGGTGGCAGCCAGATTGAGCGCGAGCGAGCGCGTCAGCGCCGTCACATCGAACAGGTCGGCCACCCGGGGGGCGGCCAAGCTCAAACTGCCGCCCAGGCGCAGGGTAGGCCAGCGCGCTGCCTCTGCTTGGTCGGCGCGCGCAAAAGCGGCTTGCAAGCGGGCCTGGGCCGCCGCGACGTCCGGGCGCTGCCGCAACACGTCAGCCGGGACCGGCAGCGTCCAGGCGGTCGGGGGCTCTGGGGCGGTGGCTGGCGGATCGGGCAGATCTGCCCCTGGCGCCTGCCCGGTGAGCAGCGCCAGGGCATGCATCGATCGGCGGATGGAAACCTCCAGCGCCGGCAGGCTGGCGCGGGTCTGCTCGAGCGCCGCGCGCGCCGTCTCCAGGTCCAGTGCCGAGGCCAGCCCCGCCTGCACGCGCCACTGGGTGAGCGACAGGCTGTCGAGCTGGGCAGCCAGGCTCTGCTGGGCCACGCGCAGTCGCTCGCGTGCGCCCCAGCCCTCGAAATAGGTGGCGGCCACTTCGGCCGCCAGGGTCAGGCGCACCAGCCCCAGGTTGGCCTCGCTGGCAGCGACATCGGCGTCGCCCGCCCGCAGAGCCGCCGCACGCCGACCGAACCAGTCCGCGTCCCAACCGGCGTCCAGACCGGCCCTGACGGTGGTCCCGGCGGGAGCGGAGCCGGCCCGACCGCGTTGCACGGCCGCGCTGGCGTCGACCGCCGGCCCAGTCGCCGCACGCGCCACGTCGCGCAGCGCACGCGCCTGCGCCACGGCAGCCACGGCAGCCGCGAGATCGGGATTGGCCGCCAACGCGGCCTCTACCAACTGGCTCAGCCCAGGATCGCCAAAAGCTGTCCACCAGCGCTGCAGGGGCACGGCTCCGGCGACTTCGGACATGCGCCCCGCCTCAGTCCAGCGCTGCGGTGGCGCAGGCAGTTCCCGAGCCTGCTGGGATACCGACACGCTGCCACAGCCAGCCAGCATCAACATCAGCGCCCCGACTGCGGCCCGACTCCGTCCCACCATAAAGCTTCCGTTTCGATACATGGTTCACTGCAATGATAGGGGGCCGGCATGAATACCAGATGTACCGCGAGTAAAGATGTGTATGCCGGGCCCCTGTGCCACGACAACCTCGGTCACCGCACGGTCGTCAGCCAAAAGGACGAAAGCGAACAGCCACTGAGCCAGAGAGTCGGCCTGCGATGTGCGACGCGCCAATAGAGGAGTCGCTGCGGGATCGAGGACGATGAAGTCCGCCTCACTGCCAGGCGCAAGCGACCCCACCACCCCCGCCAGTCCCAGTGCATGCGCCGCCC
>NZ_JARJMT020000178.1 GCF_029335975.1 Tepidimonas sp. | reverse complement strand
GAACAGCAACACCCAGACGTCGTGCGCGCCTGGAAGGCGCGCGTGCCGGACTTCGCCCCGCCGGGTGGCGAGTCGCTGCTGGCGCTGCGCGCACGGGTGGAGACCACGTTTGCGGAGCTGGCTGCGCGCCACCCGGGGCAGGCGATCGCGGTGGTGGCACATGGCGGCGTGCTCGACATCCTGTACCGCGCCGCCGCGCGTGTGGACCTGCAGGCGCCGCGCGCCTGGGCCATGGGCAACGCAGCCATCCACCGTGTGCTGTGGAGCGCCGACGGCGGCCTTGCACTGCTGTCCTGGGGCGACACGCGCCATCTGGAGGAAGCCGACGAAGCCGGTCCACGCGACGAACAGGCGGCGGCCTGACCGTTGCCCGTACAGGGGCGGCCGGTGCACCAGTCAGCCCCCGTCGTCGAACAGCGCCGCGCCGCCCTGCGCCGGCGGCACCACGCCCAGGTGGCGGTACGCCGCCAGCGTCGCGCAGCGGCCGCGCGGCGTGCGCTGCAGATAGCCCTGCTGGATCAGATAGGGCTCGATCACATCTTCGATCGTGCCCGGCTCCTCACCGATGCTGGCGGCGATGTTGTCCAGCCCGACCGGGCCGCCGTCGAACTTGTGGATCACCGCCTCCAGCAGCTTGCGGTCCATCAGGTCCAACCCGATCGGGTCCACGTCCAGCATCGCCAGCGCGCGCTGTGCGATGTCGCGCGTGATGTGGCCCTGGCCCTTGACCTCGGCGTAGTCACGCACGCGACGCAGCAGCCGGTTGGCGATGCGCGGCGTGCCGCGGCTGCGGCAGGCGATCTCGAACGACCCTTCGGGGTCGATGGGCGCTTGCAGCAGCCTGGCCGAGCGCGTGACGATGCGGGCCAGTTCCTGCGGCGTGTAAAACTCCAGCCGCGCCACGATGCCGAAGCGGTCGCGCAGCGGGTTGGTCAGCATCCCGGCGCGGGTGGTGGCACCCACCAGCGTAAAGGGCTGCAAATCCAGCTTGATCGAGCGCGCCGCCGGCCCTTCACCGATCATGATGTCGATCTGGTAGTCCTCCAGCGCCGGATAGAGGATCTCCTCCACCACCGGCGACAGGCGATGGATCTCGTCGATGAACAGCACGTCGTTGGGCTCGAGGTTGGTCAGCAACGCGGCCAGGTCGCGCGGCTTTTCCAGCACTGGGCCACTGGTCTGACGCAGGTTGACGCCCAGCTCATACGCGATGATGTGTGACAGCGTCGTCTTGCCCAACCCCGGCGGGCCGAACAGCAGCACATGGTCCAGCGCCTCGCCGCGCTTCTTGGCCGCACCGATGAAGATCTCCAGCTGCTCGCGCACCTTGGCCTGGCCGATGTATTCGTCCAGCCCCTTGGGTCGCAGCGCGCGCTCCAGCGCCTCTTCGCGGCTGGACTCCGGCGCCGCCGAGACCAGCCGCTGCCGCGGTATGGGCGCAAAGTCATCGGTCTCGATGGTCATGGCTGCAGCCCCGTCCTCACTTGGCCAGCGCCTTGAGCGCCAGCTTGATCCCCTCGGCCACGCCGACGCCGGCAGGCAGCCCCTTGATCGCCGCGGCGGCCTCGCGCTCACTGTAGCCCAGCGCCAGCAGCGCCTGCTGGATGTCGGCCTGCGCGTCGTCCAGCGGCGCGCCGGCCGCCACCGGCCCAGGGTCGGGCACCAGCCGCCCGCGCAGCTCCAGCAACAGCCGCTCGGCGATCTTCTTGCCGATGCCGGGAATCTTGATGAGCCGGCCGGCTTCCTGCGCCGACACGGCCTGCGCCAGCTCGGCCACGCTCAAGCCCGACAACAGGGCCAGTGCCGTGCGCGGGCCGACGCCGCCGATCTTGATCAGCTCGCGAAACGCCGCGCGCTCCGCCACGGTAGCAAAGCCGTACAGCAGCTGCGCATCCTCGCGCACCACCAGGTGCGTCAGCAGCGCCACCGGCTGGCCCAGCGCCGGCAGGCCGTAGAAGGTGCTCATCGGCACCTCTACCTCGTAGCCCACACCGCCGCAGTCCACCACGATCTGCGGCGGCTGCTTGTCGATCAGGGTGCCCGTCAATTTGCCTATCATTGCCCCACCTTGCGCCACTGGGCGCCCGGCCGCCGTCAAGGCGGCCGCGTCCACCAGGCCGGCGCGCTCGCCAGCCCACCTCGACAGGGATTATCCGCCTTGATCCTGCGCCACACCTTCACCCCTACCGACGCCAGCCGGCTGGCGCATGTCTGCGGCCCGCTAGACGCCCACCTGCGCACCATCGAGGCGGCGCTGCAGGTGCGCATCACACACCGCTTTGGCCACATCCGTGTCGAGGGGCGCAAGGCCGCCGCCACGCAGGCGCTGGAGGTGCTGCAAGCGCTCTACGAGATCGCGCGCGAGCCGGTGCCGGCCGAGACGGTGCAGCTGATGCTGGCCGGCGACGGCCCCCAGCCCCCGGACGATGCGCACGCGCCGGTGCTGCAGACGCGCCGCGGCGAAATCCGTGGCCGCACCGCCAACCAGGCGCGCTATCTGGCCGCCATCACAGAGCACGACATCACCTTCGGCATTGGCCCTGCGGGCACCGGCAAGACGTATCTGGCGGTGGCATGCGCGGTCGATGCGCTGCAGCGCAGCGCGGTGCAGCGGCTGGTGCTGACACGCCCCGCTGTGGAGGCTGGCGAGCGGCTCGGCTTCCTGCCGGGCGATCTGGCCGCCAAGGTTGACCCCTATCTGCGCCCGCTGTTCGATGCGCTGTACGACCTGATGGGCTTCGAATCGGTGCAGAAGGCGCTGGAGCGCCAGCAGATCGAAATCGCGCCGCTGGCCTTCATGCGCGGGCGCACCCTCAACCACGCTTTCGTGATCCTGGACGAGGCGCAAAACACCACGCCCGAGCAGATGAAGATGTTCTTGACGCGCATCGGCTTTGGCTCCAAGGCCGTGGTCACCGGCGACGTCAGCCAGATCGATTTGCCGCGCTCGCAGCTGTCGGGCCTGATCGACGCTGAGCGGGTGCTGCGGCGCGTGCCTGGGATCGCGTTTGCTCGGCTGACCAGCGCGGACGTGGTGCGCCATCCGCTGGTCGCACGCATCGTGGACGCCTACGAGGCGCGCCCCGCACCCACCGACCCCTGAAAGCCCGCCGATGTCCAAACTCTTGCCTGCGCTGGTCTTGTCGCTGCAGTTCGCGCGCTTCGACGGTGCCGCGGCACACCGTGCCGCCCTGCCGCGCCACGCGGTGGCGCGCTGGCTGCGCCATGCCCTGGAGCGCCCGGCCGAACTGACCGTGCGCATCGTCGATGCCGACGAAGGCCAGGCCCTCAACCGCGACTACCGCGGCAAAGACTACGCCACCAATGTGTTGACCTTCGACTACGCTACCGAACCCGTGGTGATGGCCGATCTGGTGCTGTGCGCCCCCGTGGTGGCGCGCGAAGCCGCCGAGCAGGGCAAGACGCTGCCGGCCCACTACGCCCACCTGCTGGTACACGGCGCGCTGCACGCCCAGGGCTGGGACCACGAGCGCAGCGAGGCCGAGGCCGAAGCGATGGAGGCGCGCGAGATCGCGATCCTGGAACGGCTGGGCTTTGCCAATCCGTACGCGGTTCAGTGAGGGTCAACAGCCGCAAGCCGCCGCCTGCATCCACGCGCCCCCGGCGCCCCCGTGGCCGCGGGCCCTTCCGGCTGATCGCCGCTCACTTCAGATCGCGCGGGTCGTCGAAATACGACTCGACGTCGCTGGGCAGCAGCTGAATCGTGGCGCGCAAGCCCGGCACGGCGCTCATCAGGGCCTGCTCTACGCTGGTGCGCAAGGCCGCCGCCCGCCCCAGCGTCCAACTGGCCGGCATGTGCATGTGCAAGTCCACATAGCGGCGCTGGCCTGCTTTGCGTGTGTGCACATGGTCGAAGCGGATGATGTCGCTGCCGTTGCGCTGGTGCGCAAATCCGGCCAGCACGTCGTCGATGGCGGCACGGACCTCCGGCTCGACCGCCTGGTCCATCAGCCCCTGGCTGGAGCGCCACAGCAGATGCGCCCCCTCGCGGCCGATGTTCAAGGCCACGCCGATGGCCACCACCGCATCCAGCCAGAGCCAGCCTGTCGCCCAGGCCAGCGCCAGCCCCACCACCACGCCGGCGGAGGTCCAGACATCGGTGAACAGGTGCCGGGCGTCCGCCTCCAACGCCAGCGAGCGGTGCACGCGCGAGGCGCGCAACATCACCCATGCCAGCCCACCGTTGAGCGCCGAGCTCAACACCGACAGCCCCAGACCCCAATCCAAACGCTGTAGCGGCTGCGGGTCCCACAACCGCCCCAGCGACGCCCAGATGATGCCCAGCGCAGCGATGATGATCAAAATGCCCTCGAAGCCCGAGGAAAAGTACTCCGCCTTGTGATGGCCGTAGGGATGCTCCTCGTCGGCTGGTCGCGCAGCCAGCGTCACCATCCACAAACCGAACATGGCACTGGCCAGATTGACCACCGACTCCATGGCATCGGACAGCAGCCCGACCGAGTCGGTGATCCACCACGCCAGCGTCTTGAACAGGATGGTCGCCAGCGCCACCCCCACCGAGGCCGCGAGCAGCCGCTGGGGCGTCAGGCGATGCCAAACCGCGTTCATGGCTGAAAGATCGAGCGCTGGGGTGTCAAGCCAGGGTCACGCGGGCAAACCGTCGCTTGCCCACCTGCACCACATAGGTGCCCGCCCCGAGCTTGAGGCCCTTGTCGCTGACCACGCTGCCATCCACGCGCACGCCGCCGCCATCGATCAGGCGGTTGGCCTCGCTGCTGGACGGCGCCAGCCCAGCTTGCTTGAGTACCGCGGCGATGCCCAGCGGGGTGCCGCCTTCGCCCAGCGCCAGAGTGACTTGCGGAATCTCGTCCGGCACACCGCCCTTGCTGCGGAGGTGAAAATCCTGTTCGGCCGCCTCGGCTGCCGCCGGGCTGTGAAAGCGCGCCGTGATCTCCTTGGCCAGCATCACTTTCACCTCTTTGGGGTTGCGCCCTTGCGCCACTTCGCGCCGCAGCGCGTCGATCTCGGCCTCGGACTTGAACGACAGCAGCGTGTACCAGCGCCACATCAGCTCGTCGCTGATCGACAACACCTTGGCAAACATGGTGTTGGCGTCCTCGGTGATGCCGATGTAGTTGCCCTTGGACTTGGACATCTTCTCGACGCCATCGAGCCCCTCCAGCAGCGGCATGGTCAGAATGCACTGCGGCTCCTGCCCATACTCGGCCTGCAGATGGCGGCCCATGAGCAGGTTGAACTTCTGGTCGGTGCCGCCCAGCTCCAGATCGGCCTTGAGCGCCACCGAGTCGTAGCCCTGCATCAGGGGGTACAAAAATTCGTGCACGCTGATGGGCGTGCCGGCCGCGAAGCGCTGGTGAAAGTCGTTGCGCTCCATCATGCGCGCCACGGTGTACTTGGCCGCCAGCTGGATCATGCCGCGCGCGCCCAGCGCGTCGCTCCATTCGCTGTTGTAGCGGATCTCGGTCTTGGCCGGGTCCAGCACCAAGCTGGCCTGTTTGTAATAGGTCTCGGCGTTGGCCTTGATCTGCTCCGGCGTCAGCGGCGGGCGCGTGCTGTTGCGGCCAGACGGGTCGCCGATCAGGCTGGTGAAATCGCCGATGAGGAAGATCACCGTGTGCCCCAGATCCTGCAGTTGGCGCATTTTGTTCAGCACCACGGTGTGGCCCAGGTGGATGTCCGGCGCGGTGGGGTCCAGCCCCAGCTTGATGCGCAGCGGCTGGCCCGTGGCCTCGCTGCGGCGCAACTTGCGCACCCAGTCGGCCACGGGCAGCAACTCCTCGCAGCCGCGCCGGGTGACGGCCAGCGCGGCGCGCACGGCATCAGAGGCACCCCGCAGCGCCTCCTCGGTCGCCTGCGCGGCGGATACGGGAGAAATATTCATGAGGGATACACTGGTGACAGCGGCCGCGCGGCGGGTATACTCCAAGCCACTCGGCCGCTGGGTTGGGCGCAGCATTGCTCGATTGCCATGCCGTCGCCCACACATTGTAGTCGGCGGATCTTTCTCTTCCTCTCACGCCCCGCAGAGCTGCCCGACGAGGACTGCGGCACGGGATGGCCCGTCGCAGACGGCCCGCCCACCCACCGGATATGGCATGATTGATCGACGACACACATGGCAGCGCTGGTTGCAGCGCCACCCCCGACAGGTCATGGCAGCCCTGGGGGTGCTGTTGTTGGGTACGGGTGTCACAGCCTTCGGGACCGGATCGCTCGACGCCGCCATCGACGAACTGCCACGGCGCCAGCTCACCGAAACCGTGGATGCGCCCTTCGTCGCCCCCGAGGCCAGTGCTCCGACCGCCCCCTTCGTCCTCTATCGCACCGACGTCACCCGCCGCGACGACACCCTGGCCACGCTGCTGCAGCGCCTGGGCGTGCAGGATCGCGAAGCGGCCGATTTTTTGCGCCGCGACCGGCATGCAGCAGACATCTGGCGCGGCCGGCCCGGCAAATTGGTGAGCGCCGAGGTGGACGACGACGGGCGGCTGCTGCGCTTGACGGCGCGCTGGCTGCCGCGCGACGAGAGCCCGACCTACCATCGGCTGGCCGTGGAGCGCGACGGCCATACCTGGCGTTCTCGCCTGGAAAACCCTGCGCTGACACCCACGGTGCGCCTGGCCAGCGGCACCATCCGCACATCGCTCTTTGCCGCCACGGACGCAGCGCGCCTGCCCGATGGCATTGCCTCGCAGCTTGCCGACCTGTTTTCTGGCGAAATCGATTTCCGGCGCGACCTGCGTGCCGGCGACGCCTTTCAGGTGGTGTACGAGGCGCTGGAGGCTGACGGCGAAGTCCTGCGCTATGGGCGTTTGCTGGGGGCCGAGTTCGTCAACGCAGGTCGGGGTCATCAGCTCGTGTGGTTCCAGCCGCCGGGCGGCAAAGGGGCCTACTACAACTTCAAGGGTGAAAGCCTGCAGCGGGCCTTTCTGGCGTCGCCTCTGGCCTTCTCGCGGGTGAGCAGTGGCTACGGCATGCGCTTTCACCCGGTGCATGGCGGCCAGCGCCCCCATCTGGGGGTGGACTATGCCGCGCCGACCGGCACGCCGGTGCGCAGCGTAGCCGATGCGGTGGTGGAGTTCGCTGGCTGGCAACGCGGCTATGGCAACGTGGTCATCCTGCAGCACAAGCAAGATCGCAAAACGCTCTACGCCCACCTCAGCCGTATTGATGTGCGCAAGGGTCAGCGCGTCGAACAGGGGCAAACCCTGGGAGCCGTTGGGGCCACCGGCACCGCCACGGGGCCACACCTGCATTTCGAATATCTCGTTGGCGGCACCCACCGCGATCCCTTGACCCTGGCACGCGACAACGCCGGCGGCGAGCCCATCGAGGCGCGCTGGCGCCCGGCGTTCGAACGGGTGGCCGTCGCGATGCGTGAGAAACTGGCCGCGGCTGCCACCCTGGTGCAGGCCAGCGCCGAGTAACACCCCAGGCGGCGGCCTGTCCGTGCGCTGCATCGGCCTGATGTCGGGCACCTCGCTCGACGGCATTGACGGCGTGCTGGTCGAGTTTGCCGAAGGCAGCTCGGCCGGGCGGGTGCTGTCCGATGCCAGTGAACCGCTGCCCGAGGACCTGCGTGACGCGCTGATGCACCTGCAGCAACCGGGCCCCGACGAGCTGCACCGCGCCGCCCAGGCCAGCGCCGCGTTGGCGGATGCCTACGCCGCGGTCGTGGCGCGTTTGCTCGAACGCGGCGGTGTTTCAGCCCACCAGGTGGCGGCCATTGGCGCGCACGGACAGACGGTGCGGCACATGCCGCCCGGTCATCCCCGCCTGCAGCCCCACGAGTCTCCGTACACCCTGCAACTCCTCGCCCCCGCCCGGCTGGCCGAGGCGACCGGCATCGCGGTGGTGGCGGATTTTCGCAGCCGCGACATCGCCGCAGGCGGCCAGGGCGCGCCGCTGGTTCCGGCGTTTCACCGCGCTGCCTTCGGCCAGCCGGGGACGGCGGTGGGGGTGGTCAACATTGGCGGCATCGCCAATCTGACGGCGCTGTGCGCCGACGGAGCCCTACGCGGCCTGGATACCGGGCCCGGCAATGTGCTGCTGGACGGTTGGTGCGCCCGCCACACCGGGGCACGCTACGACGCGAACGGGGCTTGGGCCGAACAGGGCCATGTCGTGCCCGCGCTGCTGGAAGATCTGCTCGCCGACCCATACTTCGCGCGCACGGGTGCACGCAGCACGGGGCGGGATTACTTCAATTTGGCCTGGCTGGACGTGCGATTGGCGCGACATCCCGATGCGCGACCGGCCGATGTGCAGGCCACGTTGGCAGCCCTGACGGTGGAGAGCATCGCCCGCGCCATAGAAAACATGCATTGGGCCACATCCAACGCCGCAGCCCCGCAGCGGCTATGGGTGTGCGGCGGCGGCGCGCACAACCGCGCGCTGCTCGAGGGGCTGTCACGGCGCCTGCCGGCCACGACGGTGGGCACGACGGCGGAGCTGGGCTGGCCGGTGCAGTGGGTGGAAGCCGCCGCATTTGCGTGGCTGGCGCACCAAACCTTGCTGGGCCAGCCGGGCAACGCCACCGAAGTCACCGGGGCACGCGGGCCCCGTATCTTGGGTGCGGTTTACCCCGCCTGATCATGCCACCTGGGCACCGCACCCCACAGATGCGTCAACCGACACTGAAGCTGGAGCCGCAGCCACAGGTCGTGGTCGCGTTGGGGTTACGAATCACGAACTGCGAACCTTGCAGGTCTTCTTTGTAGTCGATTTCGGCGCCGACCAGGTACTGGTAGCTCATGGCGTCGATCAGCAGGGTCACCCCGTTCTTGGTCATCTGGGTGTCGTCGTCGTTGACCACCTCGTCGAAGGTAAAGCCGTACTGAAATCCCGAGCACCCCCCGCCCTGCACGAAGACGCGCAGCTTGAGGTCGGGATTGCCCTCTTCGGCGATCAACTCCGCCACCTTCGCGGCGGCGGCATCGGTAAAGACGAGCGGCGCCGGCACCTCGGTCTCGGGGGTAACGGCGGTTTCGGCAAGAGCGGACATGGCTGAATTCCTGATTACAGAGTGCGCAAAGAATAGCAAAACACTCGGGTTTTTCCCAAACGGCTGGGAGGCAATATCCCTGACTCGGCCAGGGACGAGCAAGCAACGACCCCCGCAACAGAAAAAAACCGCCCCCACGAGGCGTGGCAGGCGGCTGGACCGGTACGGGCTGCGGATCAGCGCTTGCTGAACTGCTTGGCACGACGGGCCTTGCGCAGACCGACTTTCTTGCGCTCGACTTCGCGGGCGTCGCGGGTGACGAAGCCGGCAGCGCTCAGCGCAGGCTTGAGGCTCGCATCGTAGTCGATCAGGGCGCGGGTGATACCGTGGCGCACGGCACCGGCCTGGCCGGATTCGCCACCACCGTGGACGTTGACCTGGATGTCGAAGGTCTCGAGGTGGTTGGTCAGCACCAGGGGCTGCTTGGCGATCATGATCGACGTCTCGCGGCCAAAATAGGCCTGAATGTCGCGACCATTGATCGTGATCTTGCCCGAGCCCTTCTTGAGAAACACGCGGGCGACGCTGGACTTGCGACGGCCCGTGCCATTGTTCCATTCACCAATCATGGCCGCTCCTTAGATTTCCAACGCCTTGGGTTGCTGGGCGCCGTGCGGATGCTCGGGGCCAGCGTAGACCTTGAGCTTTTTGATCATGGCGTAACCCAGCGGGCCCTTGGGCAGCATGCCCTTGACGGCCTTCTCCAGCGCGCGGCCGGGGTGCTTGGCCTGCATGTCGCGGAAGTTGATCGAGCGAATACCACCCGGGTAGCCGGTGTGGCGGTAGTAGATCTTGTCGAGGGCCTTGTTGCCGGTGACTTTGATCTTGTCGGCGTTGACGACGATGATGAAGTCGCCCGTATCGACGTGAGGGGTGTAGATGGCTTTGTGCTTGCCGCGCAACCGGCGTGCCACTTCGCTGGCGACACGTCCGAGCACCTTATCGGTGGCGTCAATCACAAACCACTCATGCACCACCTCAGCGGGCTTGGCGCTGAAGGTTTTGGTCATGTCAGTTTCCTGTGGTTTGGGCGGGCCCTTTTCCACGGTCGGCGCTGCTCTGCCGGCAGCCTCTTAGGTGGGGAATGATTTCGCCGCGGGGCCCAAAGCTTTCGCTGCGAAACATAGCATTATAGCCGGAACCCGGTGCAAGTGGGTAGCCGACCCACACTCGGCTACCATCGGGCCATGTTCAGCTACCGACACGCCTTTCACGCCGGCAACCATGCCGATGTGCTCAAGCACATTGCCCTGCTGGCCACCCTGCGGCATTTGCAGGCCAAAGATGGGGGGCTGCTGCTCGTGGACACCCATGCGGGCGCGGGCCTGTACCGGCTGGACCAGGAACATGCCCGCACCTCCGGTGAAGCGGCCCAGGGTGTGGGCGCGCTGTGGCAGGCCGCAGCCACTGCAATCGCGGTGGGGTCCGCCCTGCCTGCGGCCGTGCAGGACTACATCGATCGCCTGCACGGACTCAATCCGGATGGGGTGCTGCAGCACTACCCCGGCTCGCCGGCGCTGCTGCAGGCGGCGCTGCGGCCGCAGGACGCGCTCAAATTGTTCGAGCTGCACCCGACCGACGGGCGGCTGCTCGACCGCACCGTGCGCGAGTGGCGCACGCGCACGCCGCGCCCGGCCATCGAACTGCGGCGTGACAATGGCTTCGACGGCCTGAAGGCGCTGCTGCCGCCGCCATCGCGACGCGCGCTGGTGTTGATCGACCCCAGCTACGAGCTCAAATCCGACTATGGCTTGGTGACGGCCGTCGTGGCCGATGCCCTGCGGCGCTTTGCACTCGGCTGCTATGTCGTCTGGTATCCGGTGATCGCGCGCGAGCAGGCGCACGCGCTGCCCAGGCGCCTGCGCGCGCTGGCGCAGCAGCACGGCCGCGCCTGGTTGCAGGCCGAACTCAACATCGGCACACCGGCCGACCCGGCGGCCAAGGCCGCCGCCGCGCGCGGCCGCCCGGCCGGCAGCCTGCGCGCCAGCGGCGTGTTCGTCATCAACCCGCCCTACACCCTGGCTGGGCAGTTGCGCGAGGCGCTGCCGTGGCTGCTGGCGGCGCTGCGCCAGGGGCCGGCTGCGGCGTGGAAAGTGGACGCGGGCGAAGCGCAAGGCTGAAGGGCGCCACCACCGGGCGTGGCGCCCCGCCTGCCCGCCAACACGCCGGGGCACATCGCCAGCTCAAGCCGCTGCCAGCGCCTGCGCCAGGTCGGCCTGGAGGTCCTCGATGTGCTCGATGCCGACGCACAGGCGCACGGTGTCCTCGGTGACGCCCGCTTTGGCCAGTTCCTCGGAGGAGAGCTGCCGGTGCGTGGTGCTGGCCGGATGCGTAGCCAGCGAGCGCACATCACCGATGTTGACCAGCCGCGTAAAGAGCTGCAGCGCATCGAGGAAGCGCTCGCCGGCCGCGCGCCCGCCCTCGATGCCGAAAGTCAACAGGCCCGAGGCACGCCCGCCCAGATAGCGCTGCGCCAGCCCGTGGTAGGGGTCATCCGGCAAGGCGGCGTAGCGCACCCAGCGCACCTTGGGATGCTGGTGCAGGTAGCGCGCCACCGCCAGCGTGTTGTCGCAGATGCGGTCCATGCGCAGCGGCAGCGTCTCGATGCCTTGCAAGATCAAGAAAGCATTGAAGGGCGAGATGGCCGCGCCCATGTTGCGCAGCGGCACCACCCGCGCCCGGGCGATGTAAGCGGCTGGCCCCAAGGCCTCGGTGTAGACGACGCCGTGATAGCTGACGTCGGGCTCGTTGAGGCGCTTGAAGCGCGCCTTGTGCTCGGCCCACGGAAATTTGCCAGAGTCGACGATCGCACCGCCCACGCTGGTGCCGTGACCGCCCAGGTATTTGGTCAGCGAATGCACGACGATGTCGGCACCGTGCTCGAACGGGCGGCACAGATAGGGGCTGGGCACCGTGTTGTCCACGATCAATGGCACGCCGTGGCGATGCGCGATGGCCGCCAGCGCCGCAATATCGGTGACATTGCCGCGCGGGTTGCCCATCGACTCGCAATAGAGCGCCTTGGTGCGTGCATCGATCAGCGGCTCGAAGGACTCGGGCCGGTCGCTGTCGGCAAAGCGCACCTCGATGCCGTACTGCGGCAACGTGTGCGCGAACAGGTTGTAGGTGCCGCCGTAGAGCGCACTGGCCGAGACGATGTTGTCGCCGGCCTCGGCAATCGTCTGAATGGCATAGGTGACGGCCGCCTGCCCGGAGGCCAGCGCCAGCGCGCCGATGCCGCCTTCCAACGCCGCCAGCCGCTCCTCCAGCACCGCCTGCGTGGGATTCATGATGCGGGTGTAGATATTGCCCGGCACCTTCAAGTCGAACAGATCGGCGCCGTGCTGCGCGCTGTCGAAGGCGTAAGCCACGGTCTGGTAGATCGGCGGCACCACGGCCTTGGTGGTCGGGTCGGGTCGGTAGCCGGCGTGTACAGCCTGGGTTTCGAATCGCATGGGCAGAGCCTCCTGGCGGGTCACGGAACGGGTTGAGAAAACGCAAACGCAACGATAGCGCACCAGCGGCAGCGAGGGCAGCGCCGTTTGCCGTCAGACCGACAGCAGATCGAGCCGCTGCAAAATGGTCAGCGTCGGCTCGGCCTGGTTCATGGTGTAGAAGTGCAGGCCCGGCACGCCAGCGGTGCGCAGCTGGTCGCACAGATCGGTCACCACATCCAACCCGAAGGCACGGATCGAGGCCACGTCATCGCCGTAGCCCTGCAGCCGCAGGCGGATCCAGCGCGGAATCTCGGCGCCGCAGGCGTCGGAAAAGCGCATCAGCTGTGTGGCGTTGGTGATCGGCATGATGCCAGGCACGATCGGCACCTCCACCCCCAGCGCGTAGGCCTCGTCGACGAAGCGAAAATAGGCATCGGTGTTGAAGAAATACTGCGTGATGGCGCCGTCGGCCCCAGCGCGTACCTTGTCGGCGAACGCTTGCAGGTCGGCCTGCGGCGAGCGCGCCTGCGGGTGCATCTCTGGATAGGCCGCGACCTCGATGTGGAAGGCGGCGCCGAACTCCGCGCGGATGAAGGCCACGAGGTCACGCGCGTAGGCGAACTCGCCACCCAGCCCGTAGCCGCTGGGCAGATCACCGCGCAGCGCCACCAGGCGCTTCACACCCATGCTCTGCAGTTCGGCGAGCTGCGCGCGCACCCGCTCGCGCGTGGCGCCGATGCAAGAAAAATGCGCCGCGGCCTCTATCCCTTCGGCCAGGATCTCCCCCGCGGTCGCGAAGGTGCCTTCTTGTGTGGAGCCGCCAGCGCCATAGGTGACCGAGCAAAACTGCGGCCGAGCCGCATACAGCTGCTGGCGCTCGGTGCGCAGCTTGGCGGCGCCTTCCGGCGTCTTCGGCGGAAAAAATTCGAAACTCAACGGCAAAGCCATGCCAGAAACTCCCGGTTGCCGTCGCCCCCGGCGATCGGACTGTCGAAGTAATCGCGCAGCACAAGGCCCTGCGCCGCTGCGGCGCGCTCGATACGCTGGCGCACCCGCTCCAGCGCCGCCGCGCAGCGCACCACCCCACCTTTGCCGATGTCGCCCGGCTGCAATTCGAACTGTGGCTTGACCAGCATCAGCATCGAGCCGCCCGCTGCCAGCAGCGGCAGCAGCGCCGGCCACACCAGCGTTTGCGAAATGAACGAGAGGTCACCCACGATCAGGTCGAACGGCGGCGCAGCGGCTGGGCCGCCCAGGTCCACCAGCCGCCCGGCTGACAGCTCGCGCGCATTGCAGCCCTCGATGGCCACCACGCGCGCGTCCGAGCGCAGCCGCGGGTGCAGTTGGCTGTGGCCAACGTCCACCCCGACCACCTGCGCGGCACCCGCCTGCAGCAAGCAGTCGGTAAAACCACCGGTGCTCTGCCCCACATCCAGACAGCGGCGCCCGGCCACCGGCACGCCGGTTCGCTGCAGCGCCGCCGCCAGCTT
>NZ_JARJMT020000132.1 GCF_029335975.1 Tepidimonas sp. | reverse complement strand
CATGGATAATCGGCAGCATTCTACGAATGCCACCGCCGACTGACCGTTCGACCGTGCTCAAGCGCTCTGCCACCCCCGCCTCGCCCGCGCCCGGCGCACCGCCGCGACAGCGCCTGCGCCGCGCCGGCTGGGTGGTGGGGTTGTGTGGGCTGGCAACGGCCGCCGGCGCCCAGCCGCTGGTGTTGCAGCCGTCGCTGACGCTGCTGGAGCAATTGCCCCCCAACCTGCGCGGCCAGACCCCGACGGTGGTGGAGGGCGAGCGCATCCAAGGCCAGACGGATGCCTACACTGCGGTCGAAGGCGGTGCTGTGTTGCGCCGGCACGACCTGACGCTGCGCGCAGACCGGCTGGAACACAGCGCCGCGGACGACACGGCGATTGCCAGCGGGCGGGTGCGCATCCAGCGCCAAGGCAATGTGTACGAGGGCGATCGGCTGCAGCTCAAGCTGGACACGTTCGAGGGCCGCTTCGACGCGGTGCGCTTCGAGTTTTTGCGCACCGGGGGGCAAGGCGAAGCCAGCCGGGTGGAGTTTCTGGACGAAAACCGGGCCATCGCCCACAATGTGCGCTACAGCACCTGCGAGCGTCCCTCCAGCGGGCGCTGGACGCCGGCCTGGGCTGTGACGGCCGATCAGGTGCAGTTCGATCAGGCGACGGAAACCGGCGTGGCCATCGGCGGGCGGCTGGAGTTCCAGGGCGTGCCGCTGCTGGCGGCGCCGTGGATCAGCTTTCCGCTGTCGGACGCCCGCAAGAGCGGCGTGCTGCCCCCGACGCTCAACCTGGACAACCGCAGCGGCTTCGAGACCACCGTCCCGTACTACCTGAACCTGGCACCCAACCGCGACGCCACGCTCTACCCGACGCTGATGACCAAGCGCGGACTGGACTTGGGCGGGGAATACCGATACCTGGAGCCTGCTTACGCCGGCCAGGTGCGCGCGGCCTGGATGGCCAACGACCGCTTGCGCAACCGCGACCGCTGGGCGCTTGCGGTGCTGCACCAGCAGGCGCTGCCCGGGCTGACGGCGCTGCCAGGCGCCGGCCTGCGGCTCAACCTCAACCGCGTCAGCGACGACGACTACTGGCGCGACTTTCCGCGCACCAGCATCATCACCAACCTGGCCCAGCGGCTGCTGGTCAACGAGGCCGTGCTCAGCGGCGGGGTCGGCCCGTGGAGCTACAGCCTGACCGCCCAGCGCTGGCAGACCCTGGGGGCTGCGCGCACGTTGGCGCCGCCGACCTCCGAGCAGATCGTTGCCCCCTACGACCGGCTGCCATCGGTGGCGCTGCGCTACCGCCCGGGGCGCTTTGCGCTGGCGGGCTTGGACGGCTGGCGGCTGAGCGCCGACCTGGATGTGACGCGCTTTGCCACCGACCGGGTGCCGGCTGTGTGGGACGGGGCTTCGGCCGGCGACCAGCGCACCGACTTGGACGGCACGCGCGCGCTGGGCATCGTGCGACTGAGCCGGCGCTGGGAGGCCCCCGGCGGGTATGTCGAGCCCAGCGTGCAGTGGCACGCGCGGCAATACCGCTTCGAGCAGGCACTGGGCGACGGTCGTCGCCACGTCAGCATCGCACTGCCGACGCTTGCACTGGATACGGGGCTGGTCTTCGAACGACAGGCCACGCTGCTCGACCGGGCCGTGGTGCAGACGCTGGAGCCGCGCGTGCTGCTGGCCGCCACCCCCTACCGCGACCAGCGGCTGCTGCCGGTGTACGACAGCGCCGCCTACGACTTCAACCTTGCCACCATCTTCTCGCCCAACCCGTACGGCGGGCATGACCGTATTGCCGATCTGCGCACGCTCACCTACGGGCTGACGACACGGCTGTACGCCCCGGACAGCGGTGCTGAGCTGGCCACGCTGGGGGCGGCCCAACGCCTGCGCCTGCAAGACCAGCGCGTGACCTTGCCCAATGAAGCCGCGGCCGCTGAAGGTCGCAGCGACATCCTGATCGGCACCACGATCAACTGGACCCCGCAGTGGTCGTTCGGTGGCACCTGGCAGTACAACATCGCGCGCCGCACCTCGGTGCGCACCCTGCTGTCGGCGCGCTACATGCCCGGCCCCTATCAGGTGCTGAGCGCTGCCTACCGCAACAATGAAACCACCGTCGCGCGCAGCCGCCAGCTCGATTTGGGCTGGCAGTGGCCCCTGGCCGCGCTGGGCAGTGGCGGGCTGCCGGCGGCGGTACCGGGCCGGGCGTTGGGACCGCGGCAGTGGTACGGCGCTGGCCGGGTCAATTACAGCTTTACCGACCGGCGCGTCATCGATTTGGTGGCGGGCCTCGAATACGATGCGGGGTGCTGGATCGGCCGCGTGGTGCTGGAGCGGCTGCAACAAAGCCGCAGCAGCGCCAATCAGCGCATTCTGTTCCAGTTGGAGTTTTCGGGCTTTTCTCGCTTGGGCAGCAACCCGCTGCAGACCTTGCGCACGCAAGTGCCGCGCTATCAATACCTGCGCGAGGACCTCAATCCGCCGAGCCGATTCGAACGCTATGAATGAACCGACGCCGATCACCCGCGCCGCGGCCCATGTGCTGTGCGCCATCCTGTGGATCGCTCCGCTGGCGGCGACCGCCCAGCCAACGCCGCCTGCCACGCTGGCCACGTCGGCCACGGCCGACTACATCGTCGCGCTGGTCAACGGGGAGCCCATCGCCGCCTCCGACGTGCGGGCGCGTCTGGCGCGCATCGACATTCCCACCAACGCGCCTGCTGCCGAGCGCGCGGCCCTGGCACGCCAGGTGCTGGAACAGCTCATCGACGAAAAGGTGTTGCTGCAATTCGCGGCCGAAAGCGGCATCCGGATCGAGGAGGCCGCCGTGGATGCTGCCGAAGCCGAAGTGGCCCGCCGCAACGGCCTGAGTGTCGCGCAATTGCGAGAGCGCCTGCCGCAGGCAGGGCTGACGCCGGCAGCCTTTCGCGCCAATTTGCGCAACGAGCTGACCCTGCAGCGCCTGCGCGAACGCGAGGAAGGCCGCGTGCGCGTGACCGAGGGCGACATCGACGCTTACCTGCGCACACACCAAGGCAGCACCGACCCGGCGCGCACCGCGCTGGAGCTGGCCCAGGTGCTCATCCCTGTGCCCGAGCAGGCCAGTGCCGAGCAAGAGGCGCGCGCGCGCGCGGCGGCCGAGGACGTGGCGCGAAGGGCCCGCAGCGGCGAGGACTTCGCCGCCCTGGCCCGGCGCCTGTCCCAAGCGCCCGAAGCCGCCAACGGCGGACGCCTGGGCCTGCGGCGCGCGGACCGCTACCCCACCCTGTTCTGGGAAGCGGTGCGCAACGCGCGCCCCGGGGACATCGTCGGTCCACTGCGCAGCGGCGCCGGCTTTCACGTCCTGCAGGTCGTGAGCAAACGCGATGTCAACCTGCCCGAGCCGACCGTGACCCAGACCCGGGTGCGCCACATCCTGCTGCGCGCAACGGACGAGGCCGCGCAGCGCGACGCCGCAGCGCGGCTGCAGGCCCTGCGCGAGCGCATCGTCAGCGGGCAGACCACCTTCGAGGCCGCCGCGCGCGAGATTAGCGAGGACAGCTCGGCCCGCGAGGGCGGTGCCTTGGGCTGGGCCACGCCCGGCCTGTTCGTGCCGGAGTTCGAGCAGGCGATGGACGCGCTTGCCCCGGGCCAGGTCTCCGCGCCGGTGCCGACGCGCTTTGGCGTGCACTTGATCGAGGTGCAGGAGCGGCGCGAGGTCGAGCGCAGCCCGCGTGACATGCGCGAGGCGGTACGCGCTTTGCTGCGCCAGCAAAAGGCCGACGAGGCGTTCGAAGAACAGGTGCGCGAGCTGCGCGGGCGCGCCTATGTCGAGTATCGCGAGCCACCGCAGTGAGCGCACGCACCGACCCAGGCGGTATGAGCGGGCACCGCGCGCGCAAGCGCTTCGGCCAGCATTTTCTGACCGATCCGGCCACCATCGACGCCATCGTGCGCGCCATCGACCCCGAGGCGGGCGACTGCATGGTGGAAATCGGTCCCGGGCTGGCTGCCCTGACCCAGCCGCTGGTCGAGCGGCTGGGGCGGCTGGCCGTCATCGAGCTGGACCGCGATCTGGCGGCCCGACTGCGCCGCCACCCCCATCTGGAGGTGGTGGAGGCCGACGTGCTGACCGTGGACTTCGGCGCGCTGGCCGCGCGTTGCACTGACGACCCGTGCGCGGCGGTGCGCCGGCTGCGCGTGGTCGGCAACCTGCCCTACAACATCTCCACCCCCATCCTGTTTCATCTGTTGCGCTGGGCCGACCGGGTGCAGGACCAGCACTTCATGCTGCAAAAAGAGGTGGTGGACCGCATGGTGGCTGCCCCGGCCAGCGCGGCCTACGGTCGGCTGAGCGTGATGCTGCAGTGGCGCTACGCGATGGAGGAGGTGCTGTTCGTGCCGCCCGAGGCGTTCGACCCGCCGCCGCGCGTGGACAGCGCCGTGGTGCGCATGGAGCCCCGGCCGCAGCCCGCAGCGCTCGATCCCACACTGCTGGAGGAACTGGTGCAGGTGGCGTTTTCGCAGCGGCGCAAGCTGCTGCGCCACACCCTGGGCCGCTGGCTGGAGGAGCGGGGCTTTGACGGTGCCTTCGATGTGCAGCGCCGTGCCGAAGAGGTGCCCGTGGCCGAGTACATGGCTCTGGCCCAAGCGCTGGGGGCGCCGCGCTGATTCAGCCCCGCCCGGCGCCCTGGGCGGGGGCGCCGATCGTCAAGCCGCGCTGAGCCAGTAGCCGGCATTGAACGGACTGCTCATGCGCAGCGCTTGCGGGCTGACATCCACCAATTTGTCGGTCAACAGCGGCTCGTCGCTCGACTCCAGATCGGCTGGCTTGGGCGCGCGTGCCACCGAAAACGAGTAAAAGCAACGGAACGGCACCTTGCGCTCGGCCCAGAAGTCGGCCACATCGCGGAAGACGTCGAGCAGTTGCTCGCGCGCCTCTTTGTCGAACTTGGGGCTGGTGGGAATGTGCTCCAGCACGACGACGAAGCCGGTCTGCGGCCCCGATTTGTACACCGTGTCGGTCAGGCAGTCGTAGAGCGCATCCAGGTTTTTGCCATTGTGCGGCGGCAGTTGGTACTGCTGCGAGATCAGGTCCAGGATGTCCTGCTTGTTGAGCGCAGAGGCCAAGTTGGCATAGAGGAAATGGTGACCCAGCGCCTCGGCCGCGGCCTGTAGGTCCTTGACCGTGAAGGCGCGAATCGACTGGACAATGTTGGTTCGTACGTTGCGCAGCGGCTGTTCCATGGTCATCGGAATAAGTGGAAGATCGATGAGATCGGAAAAGTGGAGCGTCGATGAGGCCTGGTGATTCACGGGGCGATGCGGCGAAAGCTCGCGTAGTGGTCGGCCGTGTAGTAGCAGGCGTCGGGGACGGTCGGCTGCCAACCGCCGCAGACGATGCGACGCGCGCCCCGATGGGGCAGCCCGGGGGTGGGTACCGTGTACTCACGGTAATACCCGCGCTTTTGGGCAGGCAGCAATCGCTCGCGGTTGAAAAACACCGTGCCGTCCTTCTCATATGGAAAAGGTCCCCCCTGGCGGATCAGGCGCATGACGGTGTGCGCTTCGGCCGGCAATTCGGCCAGCGCCACCTGTGCGATGCCTGGGGCATCTTGCAGCGGCGCTTCGGTCCGTGCAGCGGCACCGCTTGCGCCCAGCAGGGCCAAGCCCAACAGCCCCGCCGACAGCGCCGCGAGCCACCCCCGCTTCAGTCGACGCACCCGATCCTCTCTTGGGGTTAACCCGAATCAAGCGCGCAAGTGTGCCCGAAGCGCCCCCAGATTGCAAGATCTTGACAAGCGGGCGGGCTTGTGGTCGACCGCCTGTTGTCGGCACGGCGTCGGGCGGTGTCAGGCATCGGCAGCCGTGCTGGAGTGCGCGTCGGCGGGCCCATGCGCCGCGCCCACCGCACGAGGGCCGACGTTGGCTTCGGCCACCGTCAGCGCCGTCATATTGACGATGCGCCGCACCGTCGCGCTGGCCGTCAGGATGTGCACCGGCTTGGCCACGCCAAGCAACATCGGTCCGATGGCGATGTTGCCGCCCGCCGCCGTTTTGAGCAGGTTGTAGGCGATATTGGCGGCATCGATGTTGGGACAGACCAGCAAATTGGCCTCGCCCGTCAAAGTGCTGCGCGGCATGATGGCGTGTCGCGCCGCACCGTCCAGCGCCACGTCGCCGTGCATCTCACCGTCCACCTCCAGCCACGGGGCTTGCTCGCGCAGCAGGGCCAGCACCTGCCGCATCTTGACGGCACTGGGCTGATCGGATGATCCGAAATTGGAGTGCGACAGCAAGGCCGCTTTGGGCGTGATGCCAAAGCGCATGATCTTGCGCGCGGCCATCTGCGTGATCTCTGCCAGCTGCTCGGCGCTCGGGTCGTAATTGACGTGGGTGTCCACCAGAAACACCTGACGGCCAGGCAGCAAGATGGCATTCATCGCCGCATAGGCGTGGGCCCCCGGGCGCTTGCCGATGACCTGGTCGATGTAGTGCAGATGCATGGGGCTGGTACCCCAGGTGCCGCAGATCAGGCCGTGCACATCGCCATAGCGCAGCAGCATCGCGCCGATGAGCGTGAGCCGCCGCCGCATCTCGATCTTGGCGATCTGCTCGGTAACGCCACGCCGCTCCATCAGGCGGTGATATGTTTGCCAGAAGGTGCGGTAGCGCGGGTCGTACTCGACGTTGACGACGTCGTAGTCGGTGCCCTCGCGCAAGCGCAGGCCAAATTTTTCGATGCGCTGGGCGATGATGGCTGGGCGGCCGATGAGCGTGGGCCGCGCCAGCCCTTCGTCCACGACCACCTGTGCCGCGCGCAGCACCCGCTCCTCCTCACCCTCGGCATAAGCCACCTTTTTGTATTGGGCCCGCTTGGCGATGGCGTAGACCGGCTTCATCAGCGTGCCGGACGCAAACACGAAGCTCTGCAGCCGCTCGCGGTAGGCATCCAAGTCCGCAATGGGACGCTGCGCCACACCGCTGCGCGCCGCCGCTTCGGCCACGGCCGGCGCAATTTTCATCATCAGCCGCGGATCAAACGGCTTGGGGATGAGGTACTCCGGCCCAAACGCCAAATTCTCGCCCGCATAAGCCGCAGCCACCACCTCGCTTTGCTCGGCCTGCGCCAGCTCAGCGATCGCATGCACCGCGGCGATTTCCATCTCGTCGGTGATGGTGGATGCGCCTGCGTCGAGCGCCCCGCGAAAAATGTACGGAAAGCACAGGACGTTGTTGACCTGGTTGGGATAGTCGGTGCGGCCTGTGGCCATGACAGCATCGTCGCGCACCGCGCGCACCTGCTCAGGCAGGATTTCCGGCGCCGGATTGGCCAGCGCGAAGATCAGGGGCCGGGCCGCCATGCGGGCCACCATCTCGGGCTTGAGCACGCCGCCAGCCGACAGGCCTAGGAATACATCTGCACCCTCGATCACCTCGGCCAGCGTGCGCGCGTCGGTTTTCTGCGCAAACTGCGCCTTGTCGGGGTCCATCAGCTCGGTACGACCTTCGTAGACCACGCCGGCGAGGTCCGTCACCCAGATGTTTTGGCGCGGCAGGCCCAGCTTGACCAGCAACTGGACGCAGGCCAGCGCCGCCGCCCCGGCGCCCGAGGTGACGAGCTTGATCTGATCGATGCGCTTGCCCACCACCTTCAGACCGTTGAGCAGCGCCGCGCCGACGACGATGGCGGTGCCGTGCTGGTCGTCGTGGAAGACCGGGATTTTCATGCGCTCGCGCAGCTTGCGCTCGATGTAGAAGCAATCCGGCGCCTTGATATCCTCCAGGTTGACGCCGCCGAAAGTCGGCTCCAGCGCCGCAATGATCTCGACCAGCCGGTCTGGGTCCTTTTCGTTGATCTCGATGTCGAACACGTCGATGCCGGCGAACTTCTTGAACAGCACCGCCTTGCCCTCCATCACGGGCTTGGCCGCCAGCGGGCCGATGTCGCCCAGCCCCAGCACCGCGGTGCCGTTGGTGATGACGGCCACCAAATTGCCGCGGCTGGTGTAGCGAAACGCGTTGGCCGGGTCGGCGACGATCTCCTCACACGGGGCGGCGACGCCCGGCGAGTAGGCCAGCGCCAGATCGCGCTGGTTGGACAGGGGCTTGGTGGCGGCGATTGCCAGCTTGCCGGGGGTAGGGTGCTCGTGATAGTCGAGTGCGGCGCGCTTGAGCTGCTCGCGTTGGTCCGAAGCGGTTTCAGCCATAGGGGGATCTCCTGAGCGCCGCGCGGCCACCCGGGCGGGGCCAATGCGGCATTGGCGCCACATTGTAGGAAGCCATACCGCCCCTGGCGGCGCAGTAGCGGCAGCCGTGACCGGATCAGAGCGAATGCGGACGCGCTGCGTCGGGATCCTCGGATGGGGCGACGACCGCTTGGTTACGGCCAGCGCGCTTGGCCGCATACAAGGCGGCGTCAGCCAGGCGCAGCAGCCGCGAGCCATCGTCAGGAGCATGGGGCACCATGCTCCCCACCCCGGCGCTGACCGTCACCACCGGCGCCGTGGGGGAGGCAGCATGGGGCAGCGCCAAGGCGCGCACCGCAGCCACGGCCCGCTCGGCCACCACACGCGCCCCGCCGGCGTCGGTATCGACCAGCAAGGCGACCAGTTCCTCGCCCCCATAGCGGGCCAGCAGGTCGGGCGCGCGATAAATCTCGCCTTGGAGCGCGCGCGCCACCGCCTGCAGACAGGCATCGCCGGCTTGGTGGCCGTAGTGGTCGTTGTAGCGCTTGAAATGGTCCACATCGAACATCACGATCGCCAGCGGCCGGGCCTGCCGCGTGTGGCGTGCAATCTCCTCGCGCAAGCGTTGATCGAAATAGCCGCGGTTGGCAATGCCCAGCAGGCCATCGATGCGCGAGAACGCCTCCAGCCGGCGGTTGGCCGCCTCCAGCTCGGCAGTGCGCTCGCGCACGCGTTGCTCCAGCCGGGCGTTGGCCTCCAGCAGATCCTGATTCTGCGCTGCCAGCACATGGTAGAGCTGGCCGACCATGCGCAGCAGGTTGGCCACGCGGCGGTCGAGCGGATCTTCCTCCTGCGCCCACGCTTCGGCGGGACTGGCGCCCGCACGGATACGCGCCATCTGACGGGCCATCGCCTGGTCCACCCCCAGAATATGCAGGCCCAGCCACGAAGTGAGAAAGCCCATCAACGTATCGCCGAGTTGCCGCAGGTGGCCACGCGCATCCCACATCGAGCGCACCTGCGCGACAAACTCTTGGTGCAGGCGGGCGTGCAGCTCGCGGTGGCGCGGGTCGACGCCGGCTTCAGCCATCAAGCGTTCTTCGTCTTCGAAGTGATAGCGGGAATAGGCAACCAACTCATCGAAGATCGCCTGTTGCTCGTTTGCGCTGAGCGCCCGGCCGTGGAACATGGCGCGGTTGAGCGCGTTGAACAGGCCCACCAAGCGGTGGTGTTGCGCATCGACAGCGTCTAGACCCGTCAAAAGCGTGTCGTCCCAGACGAACACGTCATCCGTGCCGGAGGATGCGTCAGAATTGGCCATGAGCGGTTCCGACTTGCGATGGGAATTGGCTCGAGTATGCCGCAGGTTGCAACGCTGACGTCACACTCGAATGATGCCATCTGGCAATTCGTTCGGATTGGGGCGATTCCCTGCGGACGGAAAATGGTGACAGAGCCAGCGGTCGACCGCATCGATCGCGGCCGCCAGGCCAGCCTCGGGCCGCTTGGCGCACAGCGTGGCCTGCAAGTCATCGACAACGGCCGTCCACTGCGCGGGCGAGACACGGCGCGCCAGCCCACGGTCAGCGACGATCTCGATGGCGCGCTCGGCCAGCAGCAAATAAATCAGCACGCCGGCGTTGTCTTCGGTATCCCAGACGCGCAGGCGGCCAAACCAGGCCAGCGCCCGCTCGCGCACCCGTGCCGCCATGGCTGCCTGATCGGCCGGCGGCCACAGCCAGCGCAGCGGCAAACTGGCCTCGACGCAGACGCGGATCTCGCCGCGGTGGTGCGTTTCGCTGACCTCGATGCGGCGACGCAGCCGCTCGGCCGCTGCATCGTCGAGCCAGCGCCGGCTGGCGCGCTCATCGAGCCAAAGATGGCGCCAGAACCGCCGCAGCTGTACGCCCACGCCCTGCATCGTCACCAC
>NZ_JARJMT020000161.1 GCF_029335975.1 Tepidimonas sp. | reverse complement strand
CAAGGCTATGATTTGCGCGCCCTGCTGCGCAGCGGTGCCAGCGACACCGAGATCACCGCGTCGCTGGCGGCCATCTGGAGCCAACGCGCCGACCGCTACTCCGAGATCCGCGCTTTGCTGCCACCCGAGACGCGCCGCACGGCGCGACGCATCGAGATGAGTTACATCGGTGGCTGATCGCATGACGAGTATCCACGCGCGATCACTTCCCCCTCCCCCCGGACCGCGAATGGTCACCGGCGTGGTCCTCGCTGGGGGTCAAGGCAGTCGCATGGGCGGGGTCGACAAGGGGTTGCAATCCTTTCAGGGGGCGCCGCTGGCGCTGCACGCCCTGTTGCGGCTGCGCATGCAGCGCGGCGATTGGATGGCCGATTGCATGATCAACGCCAACCGCAACCTGGCCGTGTACGAGGGCTTTGGCGTGCCTGTCTGGCCAGACGAGCTGGGCGGCTACGCCGGCCCCTTGGCGGGCATGCTGACGGCGCTCATGCACTGCCCAACTCCCTATCTGCTGACGGTGCCCTGCGACACCCCCCGGCTGCCGCTGGATCTCGCACAGCGGCTGTGCGAAGCCCTGACCGAGCAGCAGGCCGACCTCGCAATGGCCGCTGCGCCCGAGGCCGATGGGCGCGTACGCACCCAACCCGTGTTTTGCCTGCTAGGGGCGCATCTGCTCGAGAGCTTGAACGCCTTTTTGCAAGAGGGCGGCCGCAAAATCGACGCCTGGACCGCCCGCCACCGTTGCGCCGTCGTGTCTTTCGACCGCCCCGAGGACGACCCGCTGGCCTTTGGCAATATCAACACGCGCGGTGAGTTGCACGCCCTCCAGCAGGCCGCCGCCCCCGCCAAGCCATGAAGACGCTCGAACAGATCGCCGCCGAACTCCAGGGCTACGACCCCGCAGCCCTGCCGGCCACCACTGTGGGCGACTTTCTTGCGCAACTGGTCGAGCCGCTGTCCGACACCGAGACGGTCGGGATTTTCGAGGCACTGGATCGGGTGCTGGCGCAGGACATCGTCTCCCCCATCGATGTCCCCCCGCACGACAATGCCGCCATGGACGGATTTGCCCTGCGCGGTGCCAGCCTTTCGGCAACGCAAGAGACGGTGTTGCGCGTGGTGGGCACCAGCTTTGCAGGGGATGCCCGCTGGTCCAGCCCCGTTCCGGCGGATGCTTGCATACGCATCATGACCGGGGCGATGATGCCCGAAGGGCTGGACACCGTGGTGCCGGTGGAGTTCGTGCGCACGGACCGGGATGGCGAGCTGGAGCGCGTGCACATCCCGGCCGGGGTGGTCCAGCCTGGCGATCACCGGCGCCGGCGCGGTGAAGACCTGATGGCCGGGCACGCAGCCGTGCGCGCAGGGCAGCGGCTCGGACCGGCAGCGCTGGGCCTGATTGCCAGTCTGGGCATCGCGCAGATCCCTGTGGTGCGGCGGCTGCGTGTAGCGTATTTTTCGACCGGCGACGAAATCGTCTCGCTGGGCGAACCGCTGCGTGAAGGCGCCATCTACGACAGCAACCGCTACACCGTCTACGGCCTGCTGCGACGGCTGGGGGTGGAGGTGATCGACCTGGGGGTGGTGCGCGACGATCCGGTCGCGCTGGAGGCTGCCTTCCGACAAGCGGCTGCGCAAGCCGATGCCGTCATCACCAGCGCGGGCGTGAGCATGGGCGAGGCCGATCACACCAAGGCCATGATGCGCCGGCTGGGGGACGTGGCCTTCTGGCGGATCGCCATGCGTCCGGGCCGCCCGATGGCGGTCGGTCGCCTGCTCGACCCAGCGGGGGGGGCACCCACGGTGCTATTTGGCCTGCCAGGCAACCCTGTGGCGGTGATGGTGACGTTTCTGGCCTTCGTGCGTCCGGCGCTGCTGCGCATGATGGGTGCGCGCGAGACCCAGCCCGTGCTGTTGCGCGCGCGCAGTGTCGAGCCCATCCGAAAAAAACCCGGGCGCACGGAATATCAGCGCGGTATCGTGATGCGCGGAGCCGATGGCTCCCTGCAGGTGCGGACGACGGGCAACCAGGGCTCGGGCATGCTGCGCTCGATGGTCGAAGCCAACGGGCTCATCGTGCTGGGCCACCAGCAGGGCCCTGTCGCGGTGGGTGACGAAGTGGATGTGATGATGTTCGAGGGGGTCATCTGAGCCAGCCGCGACTGGGCCTCGACGGCGATTCATGCGCCGGCGTCAGCCCAGCCACATCAAACCCACCTGCAGCAACACCAGCAGCACCAACACCGATAGGTCTACGCCACCCACGGTGGGGACGATGCGCCGCACCGGCGCGAGCACCGGATCCAAAAGCCGGCCCAAGGTCCCGATCCAGGGCGAAAACGGCTGCACCCAGGTCAATACCGCGTAAACCAGCAACAACAGCATCAAGCCCTGCAACAGAGTGCGCAGCAACATCTGCAACGCCAGCAGGGGCACGGTCACAGCAAAGCCCAGGGCCTCGACCCCCGGCAGTGCGCCGCCCCACAGCAGATGCACCAGCCCGGCGTAGGCCAGCGCCAGCACCGCCGCAGCCAAAAAACTGCCCCAATCCACATTGGCCTGGGCCCAAGTGCGAGGCAGCGATCGGCGCAGCGGCTGCACGATCCAATCCGTCACCGCGATGACGAACGGTCCTGGCTGGGCAGCCATGCGCAGACGGCGCGTGTTCATCCAGCCCCGCAGCAAGGCCGACCCAATCAAAAAAAATGACAGTGTGTCGAGCAGGAACAGGGCAATGCGCATGGTCCGATAGGCTTTGGGTATCGAGGCACAGTCTTCTCAACTGCGACTGGGGCGCGCGCGGCGACCACGCCCGGTCACCGGGGATTGTGCCGCAGATCCCGCGCCAGCCGCACGCGCGGCGGAGCGCTTGCCCTTACCCGTGCCCGTGCCTGCCAACGCCGTTTGCTGCCCCGCCTTGCTTGCGCGACCTCGGCTGGGGAGCACCTCCACGGGGTCGCTGGACTCCCTGGTGGACTCCCGCATGGGACGACCCACCGTGCGACCGCCGCCCCGCTCGGGCCGGCCTTCGGCCGCCGCATCCTCACGCACCAGCCGAAAGTCGATGCGTCGCCCATCCAGATCGACACGGCTGACCTGGACCGCCACCTTGGTGCCCAAGGTGTAGCGCACCCCGGTGCGCTCGCCGCGCAGCTCCTGCCGGCGCTCGTCGTAGCGGAAGTACTCGCCCCCCAGCTCGGTGATATGCACCAAACCCTCCACATACAAGCTGTCCAAAGTGACGAACAGACCGAAGCTGGTAACGGCGGTGACGGTGCCGGCAAACTCCTCGCCCAGGCGCTCACGCATGTACTTACACTTCAGCCAGGCCTCGACGTCGCGGCTGGCCTCGTCGGCACGGCGCTCGTTGGCGCTGCAGTGCAGACCGGCCGCCTCCCAGCCCAGCACCTCATTGGACGGGCGCCCGCGCGAGCGCTTCATGGCCTCCGACGCGCCGCGCTCCTCCATCCGCTTGGCCAGCTTGGCCTGCGCCTCGCCGGGTATGGGCAAGACCGGCAGGTGGTAGCGCTCACCCTTGAGGATTGCCTTGATCACACGATGCACCAACAAATCGGGGTAACGCCGAATCGGGCTGGTGAAGTGCGTGTAGGCGTCGAACGCCAATCCGAAATGCCCCACGTTGTGCGGCGAGTACATGGCCTGCTGCATCGAGCGCAGCAGCATTTGATGGATCTGGGGCGCATCGGGTCGATCGGCCGTCGCCTTGGACAAGGCCTGAAAATCACGCGGCCCCGGCATGTCTCCGATGGTGACCGGAACCCCTAGGGCTTTGAGATATTCACGCAGGATCTCGATTTTTTCGGGCGAGGGCCGCTCGTGCACACGGTACAGCCCCGGATGGTGGTGGGTGGCGATGAACTCGGCCGCGCAGACATTGGCCACCAACATCGCCTCTTCGATCAGGCGATGCGCATCGTTGCGCGTGCGTGGCTCGATGCGCTCGATGCGCCCCGACTCATCGCAGACGATGCGCGTCTCCACCGTCTCCAGGTCCACCGCACCGCGCGCTTCGCGCGCCGCGAGCAAGGCGCGGTAGACATCGTGCAGATTCAGCAGGTGCGGCACCATCGCCGCATGGCGCTGGGCCTCGGCTCCGCGGGTGTTCTGCAAGATTGCCGCCACCTCGGTGTAGGTAAAGCGCTGGTAGCTGTGCATCACCGCCGGGTAGAACTGGTAGGCCTGCACCAGCCCCTTGGCGTCGATCAGCATGTCGCACACCATGCACAGGCGGTCCACCCCAGGGTTGAGCGAACACAGCCCATTCGAGAGTTTTTCCGGGAGCATCGGAATGACGCGGCGCGGGAAATAAACGCTGGTGGCACGGTCGTAGGCGTCGATATCCAGCGGCGAGCCGTTGCGCACATAGTGACTGACGTCGGCGATAGCCACCAGCAACCGCCATCCCTTGCCGGCGCCGACGCGCGTCGGCTCGCAATAGAGCGCATCGTCAAAGTCGCGTGCATCCTCACCATCGATGGTCACCAGCGGCACGTCGGTCAGATCCACGCGGCCGCGGCGATCTACGGCGCGCACCTTGTCTGGCAACGCTCGCGCCTCGGCCAGCGCCCCTTCCGAAAATTGATGTGGCACGCCGTATTTGCGCACTGCAATTTCGATTTCCATGCCGGGGTCGTCGATGTCGCCCAGCACCTCTTTGACGCGCCCGACGGGCTGACCATAGAGCGCCGGAGGCTCGGTCAGCTCCACCACCACCACCTGCCCGGGCTGGGCCGCGCCGGTAGCGCCTTTGGGGATCAGCACATCCTGGCCGTAGCGTTTGTCTTCCGGCGCGACGAGCCACACGCCGTTCTCGTGCAGCAGACGCCCGATGATCGGCGCGCTGGATCGTTCCAGGATCTCGATCACACGCCCTTCGGGACGCCCGCGCCGGTCGTGGCGCACGATGCGCGCCTTGACACGGTCTTTGTGCAACACCGCGCGCATTTCGTTGGGTGGCAGGTACAGATCGGGCTGGCCGTCGTCGCGCACGACAAAGCCGTGGCCATCGCGGTGGCCCAAGACCACCCCTTCGATTTCGGGCAGGGAGACAGTCGGTTTTTCTTTCACGGACGAGAGATTTCCTGCGGGGAGATGGACCCGCTTCATGTGTATAATTTCAGTTTGCTGAAGCGCCCAGGTGGCGGAATTGGTAGACGCACTAGTTTCAGGTACTAGCGCCGAGAGGCGTGGAGGTTCGAGTCCTCTCCTGGGCACCAGACGTGGGGTAGCCAGCTTGGCGGTTGCGTGTCTTCTGAACAACGCGACACCCGATCATACCGCGCCCCGGCCCGAGCTGCAGAAAAACCCGCCTGGGATGTGCCCCGGCGGGTTTTTTGTTGCGCAAACCCCATTGACTGCAGACTGCGCCGCCCAGCGGATAGCCCCAGCAGGATACTGCTATACTTCTATGTATTCCTGAAGCGCCCAGGTGGCGGAATTGGTAGACGCACTAGTTTCAGGTACTAGCGCCGAGAGGCGTGGAGGTTCGAGTCCTCTCCTGGGCACCAGAAGTGGGGTCGCCCGCGATGCGGGGGCGAGTCTTCTGAAGAGCAACACACGCGAGGATACCGCGGGCAGGCCCGCGGTGCAGAATTCGACGGCTGGGGGGGTGACGGGCGGGGTGTGTGGTGCGCGGCGAGCAGTGACTCGTGGGGGGGGCGGCGAGCGGCCGCG
>NZ_JARJMT020000154.1 GCF_029335975.1 Tepidimonas sp. | reverse complement strand
TCCATCACCTGCATCACCTGTTCGTAGGCCACGCGCTTGTCGGCGCTGATGATGATGGGCACGCCCGACCGCCCCTCTGCCCCTGGCGCTGCCTGAATGGCCTGCACACGGGCGGGCAGGTCCTTGAGGGTCACCACGTCGGCCTCCCCGCTGCTGCGGGTGCTATCGCGCAGGCGCAGGCGGCCGTCGCGCTCCACGATCACCTGGAGGAAGCGCTCCGGCTGGCGGGCCGCCTGACCGACACTGGGCAGCTCGACCTGGCTGGGCACGATCAGCGGGGCGGTCACCATGAAGATGATCAACAGCACCAACATCACATCGATGAAGGGCACCATGTTGATCTCGGTGATCGCGCGGCGGCGTGGTCCGCGAGGGGCGATGACGGGCATGTGCAGGGATGCTCCGGTCGGTACAGCGGCGCCCGTGTCAGTGGCCGGCCGGCGCCGCGCCGGCATGGCGATGCAGGATATTCGAGAACTCTTCGATGAAGGTCTCGAGTCGGTTGGCCAGGCGGTCGATATCGTGCGCAAACCGGTTGTAGGCCAGCACGGCCGGGATGGCTGCAAACAGCCCGATCGCGGTGGCCACCAGCGCCTCGGCGATCGCGGGTGCTACGGTCGCCAGCGTCACCTGGGTCAGCGCCGCCAGGCCGGTGAAGGCGTGCATGATCCCCCAGACCGTACCAAACAGGCCGATGTACGGTGACACCGACCCCACCGAGCCCAGGAAAGATAGGTTGACTTCGAGGGCGTCGAGCTCGCGCTGATAAGCGGCGCGCATGGCGCGCCGGGCCCCGTCGAGCAGGGCGTCGGGTTGGTTGATGCGGCGCTCGCGCAGTTTTTGAAATTCGCGCATGCCGCTGGCAAAGATGCGCTCCATCGGGCTGCCCACATGCGCATTGCGCGCAGCGGCCGCATACAAATCCTGCAAATGGCCGCCAGACCAGAACGCTCGTTCGAAATCATCCGTCAGGCGCCGCACGCGCTTGAGAGCGAATATCTTGCGAAAGATCGCCGCCCAGCTCGTCACCGAAACCCCAAGCAATACCACCACCACCGCCTGGACCACCCAGGAGGCGTTGAGCATCAGCTCGACGATGGAAAAGTCATGGGTCATGCGCAAACATCTTTCTCGAATGCGGCTGGCGTGGTGGGGGCGACTGCCCCGGCCAAGGCCGCCGTCACCTCGGCAGGCAGGCGGCCTGGACGCATCGACTCAGCCTCCACCCAGCCGATGCGCACCGTCCCTTCGCACAGCAGCGCCGGGGTCGGGTCGCTGCGCCACGCCTGTTGTTGCAGTGTCAACGAGGCCCGCCCGAGTTCCCGGATGCGGGTGCGGATGTCCAGCCGGTCATCCAAGCGCGCCGCACGCAAATAGCGCGCCTCGGCAGTGCTGACGACGAACATGCCCCCCGTGCGCTCGCGCAGCCCCTGCTGCCCCAGGCCCAGCCTGCGCAGCCATTCGGTGCGCGCCCGCTCGAAAAACTTCAGGTAATTGGCATAGTAGACGATGCCGCCCGCATCGGTGTCTTCCCAATAGACCCGGATGGGCCAGGTGTGCACCGGCGTTTCGTCCAAGGTCTCAGCAACGGCGGGCGGGGTCACGGGTCACCTCCTCACCGCGGATCAGTGGCGCCAGCCGGTTGAGCACACCGTTGACGAACTTGTGTCCGTCGGTGCCGCCGAACGCCTTGGCCAGTTCAACGCACTCGTTGATGACGACGCGCCACGGCACATCCACACAGTGCAGAAATTCGTATGCCCCTATCCACAGCACCGCGTGCTCGATGGGTGACAGCTCCGCCAGCGGTCGGTCCAGCAGCGGGGCCAGCTGGGCGTCCAGCTCGGCCTGTGCGGCGATGCAGCCGTGCAGCAGTGCGTCGTAGTGGACGCTGTCGGCTTTGTGAAAGCCGCTCAGGTCGCGTGTGAACAGGTCGATGTCCTGCACGTCGTTGCGCCCCACCAGGTGCTGGTACAGCCCCTGTAGGGCGAATTCTCGCGCACGGGTGCGGGCGGATTTTTCGGATGCTTTGGTCATGGGCCGTATTGTCCCAGACCGAGCGGGCGCCCAGCCGATCAGTCCGACGGGTAGCGCCGCAGCAGGGCCGCCATTTCCACCGCCACGCGGGCGGCGTCGCGCGCCTTCTCGTCCCGTCGGGCCACCGCCTGCGACAGGTTTTCGGTCGTCAGGATGGCGTTGGCGATCGGGATGTGATGATCGAGCGCCACACGCATGATGCCAGCGGCCGACTCGTTGCACACCAGCTCGAAGTGGTAGGTCTCGCCGCGGATCACGCAGCCCAGCGCCACCAGCGCGTCGAAGCGATCGCTCTCGGCCATGGCCTGCAGGGCCAGGGGCACTTCCAGCGCACCGGGCACCTGCTCCATGGCGATGTCGGCTTCGGCTACGCCCAGTGTGCGCAACTCCTCGCGGCAGGCAGCGGCCAGCGCGTCGGTGATGCCCTGGTTGAAGCGCGCTTGTACGATACCAATGCGCAGGCCACGGCCATCCAGCGCCGGGCCGTCGCCTTTGTGGGCTCCCATCATGTCGGGGTTCCTTCTGGGGTTGGTGGGGGCACAAAGCCCACCACCTCCAGTCCGTAGCCCGTCATGCTGGGCATACGGCGGGGGTGGCCGAGCAATTGCATCCGATGAATGCCGCAGTCGCGCAGGATCTGGGCCCCGACGCCGTAGGTGCGCAGATCCATGCGGCCACGCTCCGGCGCCTGGGCTGATCGGGCCGTGCCCTCGAACTGGGCCAACAATTGATCCGCCGATTCCCCGCAGTTGAGCAGCACCGCCACCCCACGGCCAACCTGCTGCAGATGGCGCAGGCTGGCCTCTAGGCTCCAGGAGTGCATGCGGCGGCCCGTCTCCAGCGCGTCCAGCAGCGACAGCGGCTCGTGCACACGCACGGGCACTACCTCGTTCTGTTTCCATTGACCCTTGAGCAGCGCTAAGTGCAGACCGCCGCTGGTTTGGTCGCGGTAGGCATGGGCGGTGAACTCGCCATAGGCGGTGGTCAGTGGCCGGCTGCCGATCCGCTTCACCAGGCTTTCGGTGCGGCTGCGGTGCTCGATCAGATCGGCGATCGTGCCAATCTTCAGGCCATGCTGCGCGGCGAAGCGCTGCAAATCTGGCAGCCGGGCCATCGTGCCATCGTCATTCATGATCTCGCAGATCACGGCCGCTGGCGTGCAGCCCGCCATGGCCGCAAGGTCGCAGCCGGCCTCGGTGTGGCCAGCGCGCATCAGCACGCCGCCGTCCACCGCCTGCAGCGGGAACACATGGCCGGGCTGCACCAAATCGTCCGGGCAGGCGCCGGCTGCGACGGCGACACGGATGGTGTGGGCCCGATCAGCGGCCGAGATGCCTGTGGTGACGCCCTCGGCCGCTTCGATCGACACGGTGAAGGCCGTGCCCATCTTGGTCCCGTTGCGCGGCACCATCGGTGGCAGGCGCAGTTGTTCGCAACGCTCGCGTGTCAGAGTCAGGCAGATCAAGCCGCGGCCGTACTTCGCCATGAAGTTGATTGCCTCGGGCGTCACATGGTCGGCGGCGAGGACGAGGTCACCCTCGTTTTCGCGGTCCTCTTCATCGACCAAGATGACCATACGGCCAGCGCGCAGCTCGGCCACGATCTCTTGCACAGAGGCTATGGGGGCCACCGTATCGGTGGCGCTAGGGGTTGTGCTCATGGTGGGGGCTGACCAGGGACAGCATCCGCTCGACGTAGCGCGCAATCATATCCACCTCCAGGTTGACCTGCGCGCCGACCGTCAGTGTCCCCAGCGCCGTGTGCTGCATCGTGTGTGGGATTAGGTTGATGCTGATTTCGCAGCCATCCGCCCGGTCTGAGACGTGGTTGATCGTTAGGCTGACCCCGTTGACGGTGATCGACCCCTTATAGGCCAGGTACTTGGCCAGGGCGGGTGGAGCCAGCACGCACAGGTTCCAGGACTCGCCCATGGCCGCCAGCCGGCTGACCGTGCCCACGCCATCGACATGTCCGCTGACCAGGTGCCCGCCCAGCCGGTCGGCCAGGCACAGGGCCTTTTCCAGATTGACTGGGCCAGGGCGATCCAATCCTGCGGTGCGGGCCAGCGATTCGGCCGAAACATCCACAGTGAAGACCCCTTGTGCGGGGTCCAGCGACGTGACGGTCATGCACGCGCCGTTGATGGCGATGCTGTCGCCCAGCGCGACATCTGCCAGGTAATCGGCCCCGGCCGCCACATGAAGCTGCAGGCCATGGTGGGTGCCGGTGCCGAGGGGAAGGTGCCGCTCAATGCGCCCCACGCGTGTGATGATCCCGGTGAACATGGCCCGAATTGTCGCAGTTTCCCGGGGGGCGCGGGTGCGGGGCGCAGGCTCCTCGCGCGGTGGAACGGGTGCGCTGGGCGAGCCTCTATGCGCGGCCAAGCGTGCGGACACGGCACAGGCGCATGCGTCGCCGACTCCGCTGTCAACGCCGCACCTCGTCGATCAGCGACCGGAAGGCGTCTACATCCTCGAAACTGCGATAGACGCTCGCAAAGCGCACATAGGCCACCTGGTCGAGCTCACGCAGTTCCTGCATGACCCATTCACCCAAGCGCTGCGAAGGCACTTCCCGCGATCCGTCGGCCAGCAGCTTTTCCTCGATGCGGGCAATGGCGGCGTCCAGTCGTTCGGTGCTCACCGGCCGCTTGCGCAGCGCCAGGGCCAGGCTGGCGCGCAGCTTGGCGGCGTCGTAGTCGACCCGCCGGCCATCCTTCTTGACCACCTGTGGAAACGCCACCTCGGCTCGTTCGTAGGTGGTAAAGCGCCGGTCGCATGCGCCGCAGCGGCGGCGCCGGCGCACGAACACCCCGTCGTCGGACTCACGCGTCTCTACCACCAGGGTGTCGGCGTGTCCGCAGAAAGGGCACTTCATCGCCTCACCCGTAGACCGGGAAGCGCTGCGTCAGCTCTGACACCTGTGCGCGCACGCGCTCGATGGTGAGCGGGTTGCGCGGATCGTCCAGCACATCGGCGATCAGGTGCGCGGTCTGGCGTGCCTCGACCTCGGTGAAGCCCCGTGTGGTCATCGCGGGCGTGCCCAGGCGGATGCCGCTGGTGACCATCGGCTTTTCCGGGTCGTTCGGGATCGCGTTTTTGTTGACCGTGATGTGCGCCTGGCCCAACACCGCCTCGGCTTCTTTGCCGGTGATGCCCTTGGCGCGCAGGTCCACCAGCATCACATGGCTTTCGGTGCGGCCGCTGACGATGCGCAAGCCGCGTTGCTGCAGCGTCTCGGCCATCGCCTGGGCATTCTGGATCACCTGCTGCTGGTAGGTCTTGAATTCGGGGCTGAGCGCCTCTTTGAAGGCCACGGCCTTGGCCGCGATTACATGCATCAGCGGGCCACCTTGCAGGCCAGGGAAAACGGCGCTATTGATCGCCTTTTCGTGCTCGGCCTTCATGAGGATGATGCCGCCGCGCGGGCCGCGCAGGCTCTTGTGTGTGGTGGAGGTGACCACATCGGCGTGTGGCACCGGGTTGGGGTAGACGCCAGCGGCGATCAAGCCCGCATAGTGCGCCATATCCACCATGAAGACGGCACCGATCTCGCGCGCCACCCGAGCAAAGCGCTCAAAATCGATGCGCAAACTGTACGCGCTTGCACCCGCGATGATCAGTTTGGGCCGATGCGCGCGCGCCTTGGCCTCCATCGCGTCATAGTCGATCTCCTCGCGTTCGTTCAGGCCGTAGGAGACGATGTTGAACCACTTGCCCGACATGTTCAGCGCCATGCCATGCGTGAGGTGCCCACCCTCGGCTAGGCTCATGCCCATGATGGTGTCGCCGGGCTTGAGGAAAGCGAGGAACACCGCTTCGTTGGCGCTGGCGCCACAGTGCGGCTGTACATTGGCGGCCTCGGCGCCGAAGAGCCGCTTGACACGGTCGATGGCCAATTGTTCCGCCACATCCACATGTTCACAGCCGCCGTAGTAACGCCGCCCGGGGTAGCCCTCGGCATATTTGTTGGTCAACTGTGTGCCTTGCGCAGCCATCACGGCCGGCGAGGCGTAGTTCTCGCTGGCGATCAGCTCGATATGGGCTTCCTGGCGGGCGTTCTCGGCCTGGATGGCGGCCCACAGCTCGGGGTCAGTCTGTTCGATGAGGGTCTGGCGGCTAAACATGGCAGTCCTGTCGTGGTCGGTGGACCCGCGGCGATGATCCGCCTCACGGGCTGCCCAGGCGAACGGCAAGGCGGCATACCGCAGGTGACGGTACGCTGCGCGCTCCCCCGTGGTGGTCCACGTCGGCCATTGGGTTGTGCCAGGGCCATCGCCAGCCCCGTGGCCTATCGCCAGTCGCGCGCAGCTGCGATTGTAGCTTCAGGAGGGCTGGGCGGTCGCCACCGGCTGGCGCATCAACGCTTCCAGCGCGTCAGCCTCCGGGGCCGGTTCCGACAGTGCTGGTACCGGCACCGCCGCGTTGAACGGTACGCGTTGCCCGGCGGCGACCCGCTTGAGCCGCTCCTGCTCGCTGAGCACGCGCAGCGCATAGTCGCGCCCGTCCAACTGCACCGCACCGACGTACAGCCGCAGCCCGGCCGGTACCGAGCCGGCACGGCGGACCGCCTCGTGCAGGATCTGCGCGCCGACACGCAGGTTGCTGAGTGGATCGAACGCCGCCAGCGGTCCGCCGTGCGGCTCGAATTTGTCCTCGTGCATGCGCGTCATCACCTGCATCAGCCCGTGTGCCCCCATCGGGCTGGCGGCAAAGGGGTTGAAGCGCGATTCCTGCGCCATCACCGCCAGCAGCAGTGCCGGCTCCAGGCCCAACTGGCGGCCGACCGTATGGGCCTCGGCGACCAGCATGGCCAGCGGCTCGGCCGCGACGCGGTACTTGCGCGCCAGCCAGTCGGTCATGCGCATCTGCTCGGGCGGCAGGGCGCGTTGCTCGGTCAGCGCGGCGCGCTCGGCGTCGGCGTCCCGCGGCGCCGCCTCGATCGCCTGGCGCTGCAGCAGCCAGTGCGCGGCGGCCTGCTCGAGTTCCGCGCGCAATGGCGGCTGGATGGTCAGCAGCACGACGGCGGCCAGGGTGGCGGCGCCAAACAGCGCCATGCCATGGCGAGCAGCCGCCCAGGCGCGGGCCACGATCTGCGCCAGCCCCTCAGAGGGTGAAACGCGCGCCGCCTGACCCAAGGGGGCCGCTGCGCGATCCTGGGTGTCGATGCACATGGTGGTCATGCACTCACTCCTTTCTGTCGATGGACAAGCCGTCCGGTGGCCCCGCTCGGCAGGGCGGGAGGCGTGGACGGTCGATCGGCCGCGCCGTAGACAGCAGGGCCAGCCCCGAGTGGCTCCTGTGGAAGCTGTTCCACGACAAGCCTGTCACGCGATACCGCAGAGTGCCGACTCAGACGGCTTGTGCAAAGGTCGATGGCATGCGGGAGGCGCCGACCGCACCAGCCGCCGCGCCACTGCATCCTAAGCAGCGTATGACCGCGACCTTTCGCAGGGGTTGCAAAGTGTCAAGGGCTGCGATGGTAAGGGGGCTTGTAATGACAGGTCAACACTTTAAATCGGCGGTTTTATAAACGAAAATCATAATAAAAGCCTCCCTGTGGCCGTTGACCGTCATCGCTTTTTGCCTGTCGTCGCCCTTGCTGGGCTGGTCTGCGGCTCAATCGGCCGTGGCCCGTCGCCGCACGTCCGCCAAATAAGCCAGCCCATCCGGGGGACGGCCGTGGACCTGGCTCTCCCACAACATGCGGCCCAGGCAGTCCATGACCTCGTGATGCGCGTCGTGCAGCGAGCCCCGGCGGGCAGCGAGCAGTTCCACGGCCTGCCGGATGCCGGGAGGCTGGTCGATCGAGCACTGCTCGCTGATGCTCAGGTGCATCGACAAATGCAAGAACGGGTTGTCCCGCGCGGGGTCCACCGTTGCCATGGCGCGCAGCGCAGCGTTCAAGTCGGCCAGCTCGGCATGGTATTCGGGGTGGCGCAGCATCCACTCATAGGCCAGGGTTTCCAGGGGTTCTAGCGGCAGGCCACGGCGGCCTTTGTCGAATACACCGCAGAAGAAACGGCGCACGTCGGCTTGCGATGGGCTAAACATGCCCGCATTGTCACGCTGGTCGGGCTACCATGCGCGCTGTCGGTAGGAGATCGTCCATGCCCGTGCTTGCCATCGCCAATCCCAAGGGCGGCGTCGGAAAAACGACGCTCGCCACCCAGATCGCTGGTCATTGGGCCCGCTGTGGATATGCTGTGATGCTGGGCGATGTGGACCGGCAGCAGAGCTGCGCGCGTTGGCTGGCCCTGCGGCCCACAGCCGTGCGCCCAATCGCGGGATGGGATGCCAGCCGCTCGGATGTGCTCAAGCCGCCGCGCGGCACGACGCATGTGGTGCTGGATACCCCTGCTGGTTTGCACGGCCAGCGCCTGCGCGAGGTGCTCAGGCGCGCGGACCGCCTGCTCGTGCCCGTGCAACCGGGGGTGTTCGACATGTTTGCGACACACGATTTTTTGCAGCTTGTGCGCGAACGCAGGCACGAGGGGCTGGCCGTGGCTGTGGTAGGCATGCGCATTGACGAACGCACCTTGGCCGCGCGGCACTTGCAGGATTTTTTCGAGGCGCTGGATCTGCCGGTGGCCGGCTTCGTGCGCGAGGCGCAGCTGTACCGGCATTTGGCGGCGCAGGGTCTGACCCTGTTCGATGTGCGGCCGCACCAGGTGGAGCGTGAACTGGCGCTGTGGCGGTCGTTGCTCGCGTGGGTCGATGGCTGAGGGGCGCCGCTATAGTGACATCCATGACAACATTTGACTCCTTCGACGCCCTCGAAGCCGCCGTTGGCACCGAGGTGGCCATCACCGACTGGCTGCAAATCACCCAGGATCGGGTCAATCGCTTTGCCGACGCCACCGACGATCACCAGTGGATCCACGTCGATGCCGAGCGGGCCGCGCGTGGCCCCTTCGGCGCGCCGATCGCCCATGGTTTTTTGACCCTGTCACTGTTGCCCAGATGGCTGGCGGAGGCGGTGCATGTCGCCGGGGTGCGCCTGACGGTCAACTACGGCACCAACCGCGTTCGCTTCACAGCGCCGGTCCCTGTCGGCAGCCGGGTGCGCGCACGGCTGCAGCTGCAGTCGCTGGAGCATATCGCGACCAATGGCGTGCATCTGTGCTGGCATGTGACGGTCGAGATCGAAGGCCAGTCCAAGCCCGCCTGTGTGGCGGAAATGCTGGTGCGCCACTACGCCTGACGGGTGCCTTCGGCTGGCATTGCGGCACCGGCAAAGCCTTGTTGGCGCCAGGCCTCGAAGGCCACGATGGCCACGGCGTTGGACAGGTTGAGGCTGCGCTGCCCGGGCTGCATGGGCAAGCGCAGTCGGTGGTTCGCGTCGAAGTCTTGCCAGATGTCGGCAGGCAGACCCCGCGACTCGGCGCCGAAGACGAACCAATCTCCTGGCAGGAAAGCGGTGGCAAATGCGCATGCGCTGCCGTGTGTGGTGAAGGCAAAGCAGCGCTGGGGGTCGGGGCGCTCACTGGCCAGGAAAGCCGGCCACGAGACATGGCGGCGCACCGTTGCATACTCGTGATAGTCCAACCCTGCGCGGCGCAGCTGCTTGTCATCCATAGAAAATCCGAGGGGCTCCACCAGATGCAGCGCGCAACCCGTATTGGCGCACAGCCGGATCACATTGCCGGTATTGGGCGGAATTTCGGGGCTGACGAGGACGATGCGAAACATGCGGCGCGGATTATTCCACGGGGGGTGGCGTGCGGGCCACGACCAGCGCATCGACGGCCGTGGCGCCCGCATCGAGCAAGGCGTAGGCGGCGGCACGCAAGGTGGCTCCCGTCGTCATCACGTCATCGATGACCAGCACGCGCCGTCCTCGCACCTGCGAACGGGCAGCAGGCGCTACATGGAACAGCCCCGGGGCCCGAGTCAGCCGCTCGCGGCGGTCCAGATGGTGCAGCACAGGCGCCCCCGGCGCCCGCTGCAATCCCTGTGGCAGGGCCGGCGGGGTGACCCGCAGACGGGCAAGCGCTTGCATCAGTGCCCACGCCTGGTTGTAGCCGCGCGCTGCCAGCCGATCTGCTGCCAAAGGGATGGGCAGCCACACGTCGGCGCCAGCCAGCAGCGCCGGTACCGCGGGATCATCCAGCCACAAGCGGGCCAGCGCACCCGACAGCCCAGGGCGCGCCGTGGATTTGAGCGCCCGAATCCAGGCATCCCAAGGATGGGCGAAATCGACCCGCGCCACCACCGTGCGCCATGGCGGCGGGTCCTGCTGGCAGGCTGCACAGTAGGGCTGAGTATGGCTGTGCGGCAGGGCGCAACCGGGGCAGCGCACGGTCAGTGGGGCCAGATCGTGCCAGCAATCGGGGCACAAAGGCCCGTCGGGCCAGCGGCCGCAGACCTCGCAGAGGGCGGGACACACAGCGTCGAACACCCCCCGCAGACGGCTGGTCCAAGCTGTCGCCGGCTTCGCGCCCATCGCCTCTCCTTTTCATTCACATGGGTTTCGGCGTGTACGACCCGCCTGCCCTGCAGCACCACAATATACTGCCGGGCCCATGACCCTTTCCTTGCGCCCCGATGACGACGGCGCGCCGGACCTCGACCCGGTTGCGGCGGCGCGTTGGTGCGCCCGTGTACCGTCGAGCAGCCCGTGGCTGCACGAGACGATCGGTGCGCGCATGGCCGAGCGATTGGATTGGATCAAGTTCCGCCCCGATGTCTGGATGAGCTGGTCCCCCTTGCTGGCGGGGGAACAGGCGCATCGGGCGGTGGCGCAGCGCTACCCCCAGGCGCGGGTCTGGCTGGCGGGCGAGCTGGCCCAGGCGACGCTGCAGCGCTGGCGCAACCCGGCGCCGCCGTGGTGGCGGCGTTGGATGTCCCGTCCGCAGGCTGGCGTCGAGGCGGCCTCTGCCGTGGCCGGCGCGGTGGAGGCCGGCGCAGCCGCGCCAGAAGCGGTCGGACTGGTCTGGGCCAACATGGTCTTGCATGCCGTCGCGCAGCCGCGCGCACTGCTGCGACTGTGGCATTCGTGGCTGGCCGCCGATGGGTTCGTGATGTTTTCCTGCTTGGGGCCAGACACCGCCCGCGAGCTGCGGGCGGTGCACGCGGCGCACGGTTGGCCGCCGCCCGCGCCCGCGTATGTGGACATGCACGACTGGGGCGACCAGTTGGTCGAGCTGGGATTTGCCGAGCCGGTGATGGATATGGAGCGGCTTACCTTAACTTATCCCAATGCAGAACGCTTGCTGGCCGATTTACGTGAGACGGGTCGGAACTGGCATGTGGGGCGCTTTGCCGCCTTGCGCGGACGCGGCTGGCGCGCGCATTGGCTGCGCGCCGTCGAGCAGGGCTTGCCGCGCAGTCCAGATGGCCAGCTTTGCGTCACGGTCGAAGTGGTGTACGGACATGCCTTTCGGCCGCGGCCACGCACGAAGGCGGCCGGCGTAGCGACGGTGCCGCTGGAGCGGCTGCGCGCGTCGCTGCGCGGTGCGGCTCCTTTGGGGAAACCCCGCGTGACCGACAGCGCCTGAAACCGCACTACAATTGATTTAAGTCAATTGGCAGAGTGGGCAGACCGCGAGGTCGCCAATCGTGGCAACGGTCGGCGCCATAAGGCCGCAACCCCGGATTCGACGGTGGCACCGATGGATGCATCGCCCAATGGCGTCGTGTTTCAACTGGCTCTGCGGGAGTCGAACGGCTGGCGCTGGCTGCTCAAGCGCAATTGCGCATTGACGCCCCGGCAGTGTTTGGTGGCGTCTCTTCTGGCCTGCGCAGGGGCGCTGTCGGTGGCCGGGGCATTTTGGGCGATGGGGGCGAGGTTGGTCTTGCCATTCGCGCTACTCGAGTCCAGCGCCGTAGCCTTGGCGTTTCTTTGGTATGCGCGCCATGCCACCGATCGGGAGACTCTGATACTCGACGAACAGCGCCTGGTGGTGGAGTGGGAGCAGGCGGGGGCGGTGAGACGAAGCGAGCTGGCCCGCCACCGGCTGCGCGTGGACGATGGCGGCCAGGAATCTGGGTTGGTGGAGCTGCGCGCGGGCGCGGCCCGGGTGCAGGTTGGGCGTTATATCCGACCGGAACAGCGGCGTCAGTTGGCGCGCGAGCTGCGCTGGGCGTTGGCGGGGCACCGGTCCGCTTGAAATGTCGCCGTCGGTGACAGGGGTATTGGGGATTGTCCGTACCACCCGCGTGGCGGAAGTCTGGTGTAATTCGCGTTGACATAAATCAACGTTTATTTGAGGCAAACGTCGTGAGCAGGATGAAGCAGTCAGGTCAAACGCAGAGTAGGCTCGGGTCTGGCGTCCGCGGGGGCACGAGGCGCGCCGTCGGCGCTGCGCTGTTGGGCCTTGGCGTGTGGGTCTCGAATGCGGTCCATGCCGCAGTCAACGACCTGCCGGGCGGACCGGCGGTCAATCAGCTCAACTTTCACCCCCCTGCCACGCGCATTGCCGAGGAGCAGCACTGGCTGCACTGGTTCATGCTGGCCATTTGCGCGACGATTTTCGTCGTCGTCTTCGGCATCATGTTTTACTCCATCGTCAAGCACCGCAAGTCGGTCGGGCACCAGGCGCAGGAGCTGCCCGAGCCGATCTGGGTCGAGCTGGGCTGGACCATCGTGCCGCTGCTGATCGTCATTGGCATGGCGCTGCCTGCGACCAAGGTGCTAGTCGCGCAAAAAGACACCACCAACAGCGACCTCACCATCAAGGCCGTCGGCATGCAGTGGAAGTGGGGTTACGAATATCTGAAAGGCGAAGGGGAGGGGATACAGTTTCTCTCCACACTGGATCCCAAGCACCGCATGATGTCCGACAGCGGTAAGCCAGAAGCGGTGGACGACTACCTGCTCAAGGTGGACAACCCGCTGGTGGTGCCGGTTGGCAAGAAGATCCGCATCATCACCACCGCCAACGACGTCATCCACGCGTGGATGGTGCCGGCCTTTGGCGTCAAGCAGGATGCCATTCCCGGCTTCGTGCGCGACACCTGGTTCCGCGCCGAAAAGACCGGTGACTTCTATGGCCAATGTGCCGAGCTGTGCGGCAAAGAGCATGCCTACATGCCGATCCATGTGAAGGTGGTGACGCAGGAGGAGTACACCCAATGGGTCGAGCAGCGCAAGCAGGCGATGGTCGCCCTCGCCGACGACCCGAACAAGGAGTGGACCCTGGCCGAGTTGATCAAGCGCGGCGAGTCAGTCTATGCCGCCAACTGCGCAGCCTGCCACCAGGCCAGCGGCCAGGGTGCGGGCCCGATCAAGCCGCTGGACGGCTCTGCCATCGTCACGGCCGCCGACCATGGCAAGCTGATTCAGGTCATGCTCAACGGCGTCAATGGCGCGGCCGCCCAGATGCCGGCTTGGAAACAGCTCTCCGACGTCGAACTGGCCGCGGTCATGACGTATGCGAAGAACAGCTGGTCCAACAACACGGGTCAGGTCGTGCAGCCCAAGGAAGTGCTGGCAGCGCGCCAGTGACAAGGATTGAAGCCACGAGGAAATCGCCATGAGTGCAGTATTGGATCATCACGGCGCCCACGCGCACGATCATGAGCACGATCACCATGCGCCCGCCGGTTGGCGGCGCTGGGTATTCGCCACCAACCACAAGGACATCGGTACGCTGTACCTGCTGTTCAGCTTCACGATGCTGATGATCGGCGGCGTGCTGGCGCTGGGCATCCGTGCCGAGCTGTTCCAGCCCGGGTTACAGCTGGTCAACCCCGAGCTGTTCAATCAGCTCACGACCATGCACGGCATCATCATGGTATTCGGCGCCATCATGCCGGCGTTCGTGGGCTTCGCCAACTGGATGCTTCCGTTGCAGATCGGGGCGTCTGACATGGCGTTTGCCCGCATGAACAACTTCAGCTTCTGGCTGATGGTGCCGGCAGCGATCATCATCGTACTGTCGTTTTTCATGCCCGGCGGGGCACCCGCAGCGGGCTGGACACTGTACGCGCCGCTGACGCTGCAAATGGGCCCGTCCATGGACGCCGCGATCTTCGCGATGCACATTCTGGGCGCCAGCTCCATCATGGGCTCGATCAACATCATCGTGACGATCCTGAACATGCGTGCGCCCGGCATGACGCTGATGAAGATGCCGATGTTCGCCTGGACCTGGTTGATCACCGCCTACCTGCTGATCGCGGTGATGCCGGTGTTGGCCGGGGCGATCACCATGACGCTGACCGACCGCCACTTTGGCACGAGTTTCTTCAATCCCGCCGGTGGCGGCGACCCGGTGATGTATCAGCACATCTTCTGGTTCTTCGGGCATCCTGAGGTCTACATCATGATCCTGCCGGCCTTCGGCATCATCAGCCAAGTCGTGCCGGCGTTTGCCCGCAAAAAGCTGTTTGGCTACACATCGATGGTCTACGCCACGGCGTCCATCGCGATCCTGTCGTTTATCGTCTGGGCACACCACATGTTCACCACTGGCATGCCGGTGACGGGACAACTCTTTTTCATGTACGCGACCATGTTGATCGCCGTGCCTACGGGCGTGAAGATCTTCAACTGGATCGCAACCATGTGGAAGGGATCGATGACCTTCGAGACGCCGATGCTGTGGGCGGTGGGCTTCATCTTCGTCTTCACCATGGGCGGCTTCACCGGATTGATGCTGTCGATGGCGCCGATCGACATCAACTTCCAAGACACCTACTATGTGGTGGCTCACTTCCACGTTGTTTTGGTGGCGGGTTCGCTTTTCGCGATGTTTGCAGGCGCTTACTATTGGCTGCCGAAATGGACGGGGGTCATGTATTCCGAGACACGCGGCAAGATCCATTTCTGGTGGTCGATGATCTCGTTCAACATCACGTTCTTCCCCATGCACTTCTTGGGCTTGGCGGGTATGCCACGACGCTATGCCGACTATCCGATGCAGTTTGCCGACTTCAACGCGATCGCATCGGTGGGCGCGTTCGCGTTCGGATTGGCGCAGGTGTACTTCTTCCTGGCGGTCATTCTGCCCGCCATGCGTGGCCAAGGCGAGAAAGCGCCCCAAAAGCCGTGGGAAGGCGCAGAAGGTCTGGAGTGGGAAGTGCCGTCTCCGGCTCCGCACCACACCTTCGAAACCCCTCCGAAGCTCGATGCCACCGCCACCCGCATCGTGGGTTGATCTCGCCTAGGGAGTTTGGATCATGACGCCCGAGCAACGTCGCCAAAATGTGCGCCTTGGTGTGATCTTGGCGTCGGTGGCGCTGGCGTTTGCGCTGGGATTCGTCGCCAAGCATGTGTTGCTCGGGGTCTGAGCCCTCGATGAATGTTGAACGCTATGTCGCCACGCCGTCTCGACAACCTGCGCTTGACCGGCAAGCTCGTCATCGTCGCTGTGGGCATGTTTGCTTTCGGCTACGCGTTGGTGCCCATTTATCGCGCCATTTGCGAGGTTACGGGGATCAATATTCTCGCCCTTGGCGAACGCCAGGTCCCGGGCAAATCGCGCATCGATCCCGTCAACACGCAGGTCGATACCTCGCGCACGATTACGGTGGAGTTTGACACCAATGTACGCGGGCCGTGGCATTTCAAGCCTGCGGTGCGTTCCGTGGAGGTGCATCCCGGCGAGCTCACGACCGTGATGTATGAGTTTCAAAATGTGCAAGGCCGTACCATGGCGGCGCAGGCCATACCGAGCTATGCGCCGCGCCAGGCAGCCAACCATTTCAGCAAACTGGAGTGTTTCTGTTTCAATCAGTACACCCTGGCGCCGGGCGAACGCAAGGAATGGCCGGTGGCGTTCGTCATCGATCCCAAGCTGCCCAAAGATGTCAAGACCATCACATTGTCCTACACCTTCTTCGAGGTAGGCGCGCCCACGCCTGCAGCGCCCACGGCAGCGTTGAATCGGACGGGAGATGCGTCATGACCCCGTCGCCGCATCAGCGGCCTGTGGCGGTGCTCGACACCGTCAAGGCCGTGCTGTGGAGTTTCATTGGTTTACGCCGCCGCGCCGACTTCGAGAACGATGTGCAAAAACTCAACCCAGTGGCTGTGCTGGTCACCGCAGTGGTGATGACTTTCGTGTTCATCGCCATTTTGATGCTGATCGTGCGCTGGGTGGTGTCGTCCTGATGGTCAGCCCCGACCTTTGCCCCTAACACCAGACAAAATCCAACGAGGAGTGAGCATGTCCGCAACCACAAACGGCAGCACGCCGTACTACTATGTGCCCGGCTTGTCGCGGCACCCGTTCATGGCGGCCTTTGGGTTGTTTTTCGTCATCCTGGGCGCCAGCCTATGGATCAATGGTAGCGACTGGGGTATGTACTCGCTGGCTTTCGGGCTGGTGTGGTGGCTGTTGGTGCTGTACCAATGGTTCCGCGACGCTGTGACCGAGAGCGAAGGTGGCCTCTACGGGCGCAAGATCGATATCTCCTACCGCTGGAGCATGAGCTGGTTCATCTTCTCGGAGGTGATGTTCTTTGGTGCGTTTTTCACCGCGCTGTGGTGGGCGCGCAGCCATTCCGTCCCGGCTCTCGGGAATCTGGAAAATGGCCTGATTTGGCCGAATTTTCAAGCCATTTGGCCGTCGATGCAGGCCGGTGCGACCGCCTCACCGGCGGGCATCGTCGAACCGTTCCAGACCGTCGGGCCGTTTTGGCTGCCGACCATCAACACGGCATTGTTGCTGACGTCGGGTCTGACGCTGACCGTTGCCCATCACGCGATCCAGGACGGCAGTCGTACCAAGGCCATCGCGTTCATGTGGCTGACCGTGTTGTTGGGCTTTGTGTTTTTGCTGGTGCAAGGCTACGAGTATTTTCACGCCTATACCGATCTCAATCTCAAGCTCAGTTCCGGCATCTTCGGCTCGACATTTTTCATGTTGACCGGCTTCCATGGTTTCCATGTATTCGTCGGCATGCTGATGCTGCTGGTGATTACCCTGCGGCTTCAAAAGGGTCACTTCACCAAAGAACGCCATTTCGGATTCGAAGGCGCGGCGTGGTATTGGCACTTCGTGGACGTGGTCTGGCTCTTCCTGTACGTGCTGGTCTACTGGATGTGACCGACGCTTCCCAGTCGTGGAAAGCGCCTGCGGGCGCTTTGTGCGTTTGGGTGCCAGCCTGGTGGCCAGTCAGTGCGTTGGCAGACCAGTCGGCTGAATCCAGCCCATCCAATGGCTGAGTATGATGAGGACGAACAGCAGAATGGACAGCCCGATGCGCACCGTCAAAGCGCGAGCCATGCGGCGAGAACGGTGCGCGTCACCGCTGCTGGAGTCGCCCTTCATCATCGCGACCAGCGCCGCGGCCAGACTGCCCACGATGCCCACGAAGGCGATCACGACAAGGTATTTCATGCAGGACATTATCGGATGAAGGCGCCGCGCGCGCGACGGTTTTGGTGGGTAACCCTGGCGGCAGCGCTGGGGGTGCTCCTGACGACGTCTCTCGGTGTCTGGCAGTTGGGGCGGGCGGCCAGCAAACGTGCCTGGTTGGCGCAACGGGCATTGCAAGCTGAACTGCCCGCCGCCGACTGGGGCGCCTTGCGCGATGCGTTGGCCCGCAACGAGTTGACCGCATGGGCGGGGCGAGCGGTGCGGTTGCAGGGCCGCTGGATGGCCGAAGCCACAGTGTGGCTGGACAACCGCCCCATGGAGGGGCGGGTTGGCTTTGTGGCGGTGACTCCGTTGTTGCCGGAAGGCGAGGGGCCAGCGGTGTTGGTCCAGCGGGGGTGGCTTGCGCGTCGGCCCGACGACCGCCAAGCCATCCCCGCTCTGTCGACGCCCGAGGGGCCGGTGACCGTGGAAGGCCGCTTGGCCCCGCCGCCGTCCCAGCTATTCCAACTGGGGCCTGACGCACCGGGCCCGATCCGACAAAATATTCAACTGGACGAGTTCGCCACCGAATGGCGCCTGGCGCTGCTGCCGGTATCCGTGCAGCAGACAGCACCACCCGAAACCGCAACGGACGGAAGGCCGCTACAACGCGCCTGGGCGACGGTGGCGGTCGAGCCGGCCAAACACGTCGGGTATGCGGTTCAGTGGTTCGGGCTCGCCGCCCTCATCTTCGCCCTCTATGTCTGGTTCCAATTCCTCTCTCCCAGGCGACGTGCCTGCTGACGCCACGGCAGCGGCCCGGGTGGACGAACCGCTGACCATGACCGTGCACAGCCTGCCTACGCCGAACCGAGGGCTGGCACAGCAAGCGGTCGCCACGCGCCGTGGGCGCTGGAAGATGCTGCTGCTTTTCTTGGTCAGCGCCTCGCCCGTGATTGCATCGTATTTCACCTATTACGTGATTCGCCCCGAAGGGCGGCGCAACTATGGCGAGCTGATCGAGCCGCAGCGCCCCTTGCCAACCTTCAGTGGATGGGATGCGCAGGGCCAAGAAGTGCCCCTGACGTCTCTGTCTCACCAGTGGCTTTTTATCAGTGTGGCGGACAGTGCCTGCGATGCCCAATGCGAACGGCATTTGTACTTGCAGCGTCAGTTGCGTGAGGGGCTGGGTAAGGACAAGGAGCGCATGGACTGGGTGTGGCTGCGCACGGGGTCGCGGGAGTTCCCGCAGCGGCTACAGCCCGCGTTGCAAACGGCGACCGTGCTCTGGGTGGACGAGGCGCAATTGGCCACCTGGCTGCAGCCAGTGCCCGGGGGGCGGCTGGCTGATCATCTGTATCTGGTGGATCCCATCGGCAACTGGATGATGCGCTTTCCCAAAGACGCCGATCCCGCAAGGATGCGGCGCGACCTGGAGCGGCTGATGCGGGCGTCGAGTTCGTGGGATCGGCCCGGGCGTCCGTGAGGTGAGCATGCAACCGCTGTATGACTGGACGCCGGTGTTCCGGCTGATGATCGTGGGGCTGCTGGTGGCCGCCGGGCCGCTGGTGTGGGTGTGGTTGCGCAGCCGCGGGGCCAGCCCGGTGCAGCGGCTGCGGGTGCTAGCAGGGCTGACACTGTTCTTGACATTTGACCTGGTGCTGTTTGGCGCTTTTACGCGTCTGACCGATTCCGGCCTGGGTTGCCCGGACTGGCCAGGCTGCTACGGCGCAGCCAGTCCGATCGGCGCCCGCGCCGATATTGCCGCCGCGCAGGCAGAAATGCCCACGGGGCCGGTGACTTTCTCCAAGGCATGGATCGAGATGATCCACCGCTATCTGGCCACGGCGGTCGGCGCGTTGATCCTGGTGATGGCCGTGGTCAGCACCGTCGAGCGCCGCCGCAACCCCGCCGTGCCGGTGTTGTGGCCTTGGTTGTCGCTGCTTTGGGTGTGTCTGCAAGGCGCCTTTGGCGCGTGGACCGTCACCATGAAGCTGTTTCCCGTCATCGTTACTCTGCACTTGCTAGGGGGGATGGTGCTGCTGGCGCTGTTGCGCTGGCAGGCCATGCGCTATGGTCAGGCGGACGCGTTGACCTGGCAGGCGGCTCGGCTGACTCCGGGGCTGCGCGCAGCGCTGTGGGCCCTGTTCATCGCCGTCTGGGTGCAGGTGGCACTGGGTGGCTGGGTCAGCACCAACTATGCGGTACTGGCGTGCCGTGACTTCCCCACTTGTCAGGGCAGTTGGTGGCCGCCGATGGACTTTGCGCGCGGTTTCGAACTGTGGCGAGCACTGGGCTTGCAGGGCAGTGGCGAAGCGCTGCCTTTTGCGGCTTTGACCGCGATTCACTATGGGCACCGGCTTTTTGCCTATGTCGTGCTGGCCGCACTGCTGGGCATCGGGCTGGCACTGCAGCGCGCTGGGATGGCAGGGCACGGTCGCTGGCTGCTGGCGCTGGCGGGCTGGCAGCTGCTGACGGGGCTGAGTAACGTGGTGTTGGAGTGGCCGCTGGTGGCTGCGGTGGCCCACACGGGGGGAGCAGCGGTGCTGGTTGCCTTGCTGGCCGGCTGGTTGGCTGCAACGGTGACAGGCCCGGTGGACGTTGCCGTGGCATCCGCGCGTTCTGCGGCGGCGCCGGCGTGGCGGGAGCGGCGCGCATGAGCACGCCCTCTTCTGCCGTGGCGACGCCTCTGCCGCCAACGTGGCGCCAGTACTACGTATTGATGAAGCCGCGCGTCATCCAACTCATCGTCTTTTGCGCGCTCATCGGCATGGTGCTTGCCGTGCCAGGCTGGCCCAGCACAGCCCACTGGCAGACCATGGCTGTCGCGTGTTTGGGCATTTGGATGGTGTCTGGTGCAGCGGCGGCCTTCAATTGCTTGATCGAGCAGCACATCGACGCGCGCATGCGCCGCACCGCCTGGCGACCGACGGCCCGAGGCGAACTCACTCGGCGCCAAGCCCTGGTCTTTTCGGGGCTGCTGTGCACGGCGGGCTCGGTCTTGTTGTACGTTGCGGTCAATCCACTCACCATGTGGTTGACACTGGCGACTTTCGTCGGGTATGCGGTGATTTATACGGTGATCCTCAAACCGCTGACGCCGCAGAACATCGTGATCGGGGGAGCGTCTGGCGCCATGCCACCGGTGTTGGGCTGGGCGGCCATGACCAACGCGGTCACTGCCGAGGCGCTGGTGCTGTTTTTGATCATCTTTTTGTGGACACCACCCCACTTTTGGGCGCTGGCGCTGTACCGGGTGGAGGACTACCGCCAATCCGGCTTGCCGATGTTGCCCGTCACGCACGGCTCCGAGTTCACCCGGCTGCATATCCTGCTGTATACCCTGGTGCTGTTTGCCGCCTGCTTGCTGCCCTATCTGTTGCACATGAATGGCTGGCTGTATCTGCTGGTGGCGGTGGGGCTGAATGCGGGCTTCGTGGCGTATGCCTGGCGGCTGTGGCGGTCGTACTCCGA
>NZ_JARJMT020000147.1 GCF_029335975.1 Tepidimonas sp. | reverse complement strand
GGCCGTGACCGCACCACAATTCAACGCTGACGGCTCGATCCAGACCCCCGCTACCTTCGTGGGTACGGTGTCGGGCAGCACCTGTATCGCGGACGATACCCCCGTGACGCTGACGGTCATTGACAGCACTGGGTCGATCGGGACAGCGGTGGTAACGGTGGTGTACACCGATTCGGCAAATTGCTCCTGATGGCTCGTGCAGTCATCCTGATCGGCCTGCCCGGCGCCGGCAAGACCACGGTCGGCCGCCAACTGGCGCGCCGGTTGCAGCTGCCGTTCGTCGATTCCGACGCCGTGATCGAGGCGCGACTGGGCTGCAGCATCCGCGACTTTTTTGAGCGGGAGGGGGAGGAGCCCTTTCGCGACCTCGAGGAGGTCGTGCTGGATGAGCTGACGCAAGGCGGGCCGTGTGTGTTGTCCACCGGCGGCGGAGCGGTCCTGCGGCCGGTCAACCGACAGCGGCTGCGCGCACGTGGGCGCGTGTTTTATTTGCGCGCCACCCCAGAGGAGCTGATGCGTCGGCTGCGCCATGATCGCACGCGCCCTTTGCTGCAGGTGGCCAATCCGCTGCAGCGCCTGCGCGAGCTGTATGGGCTGCGCGATCCACTGTACCGCGAGACGGCGCACCATGTGATCGAGACTGGTCGCCCGTCGGTGGCCACGCTCGTCAATATGATCCTGACGCAGCTGGAACTGGGCGCGGAAACGGCCGACGATGCGACGGCCGGCTAAACTCGCGGCATGTCCACGCATGCCATCGTCGCCGAAGCCCGCGCGTCTGCGCCACCAGCCGCCGTGCAGCACACGGTGACCATCGAACTTGCAGAGCGCAGCTATCCCATCGTCATCGGCAGCGGCCTGCTGGACGATCCCGCCACATGGGTCGGCCTGCCGCGCGCAACCACCGCCGCCATCGTCACCAACACGGTGGTGGCGCCGCTGTACCTGGCGCGGCTGCGCACGGCGCTGCAGCCGCATTACGGCCGTGTGCTGGAGGTGGTGCTGCCCGACGGCGAGGCGCACAAAGACTGGCCGACGCTCAACCGCATCTTCGACGCGTTGCTGGCCGCTGGGGCGGACCGCAAGACGGTGCTGTTTGCGCTGGGTGGCGGTGTAATTGGCGACATGACCGGCTTTGCCGCCGCGTGCTACATGCGGGGTGTGCCGTTCGTGCAGGTGCCCACCACGCTGCTGGCGCAGGTGGACTCCTCGGTCGGTGGCAAGACGGCGATCAACCACCCGCTCGGCAAGAACATGATCGGGGCGTTTTACCAGCCGGTGCGCGTGGTGTGCGACCTGGGCACGCTCGTGACCCTGCCGCCGCGCGAGTTGGCTGCGGGGCTGGCGGAGGTCATCAAGTACGGGCCGATCGCCGATGTGGCCTTCCTGGACTGGGTGGAGGCGAACATCGAGCAGCTGGCGGGGCGTGATCCGGCGGCGCTGGCGTATGCGGTGCGGCGCAGCTGTGAGATCAAGGCCGCCGTCGTCGGGCAAGATGAACGCGAGTCTGGCTTGCGCGCGATCCTCAACTTTGGCCATACCTTTGGCCATGCGATCGAAGCCGGGCTGGGCTATGGTGCCTGGCTGCACGGCGAGGCGGTGGGCTGTGGCATGGTGATGGCGGCGGAGCTGTCGCGCCGGCTCGGGCTGGTGTCACCTGCCTGGGTGGCGCGGCTGGAGCGGCTGGTCGCCGCCGCCGGCTTGCCGGTGCGCGCGCCCGTGCTCGCTGCAGACAACGCCGCGCGCTACCTGGAGCTGATGCGGGTGGACAAGAAATCCGAGGGAGGCGAGATCCGCTTCGTCGTCGTCGACGAGGCCGGGCACGCGTTCGTGCGCCCAGCGCCAGATGCGCTGGTGGCCGAGGTGATCGCGGTGCGCTGCGCCGCCTGAGCCCCCGGCCAGCGATGAAGGACAGGGCCTCATGACCCCGGTGCTGCCGACGCTGGCGCAAGAGGCTGCAGCCGCCGCAGGCGCGTCGCCATGGCCTTGTGGGGCACTCGCCCCCTGGGCATGCGACCCGGCGTGCAGCCGCGGACGGCGCCACCCGGAGGCGCCGGCGCCGACGCGCAACCCGTTCCAGCGCGACCGCGACCGGGTCATCCACTCCACCGCGTTTCGCCGCCTGGTCTACAAGACGCAGGTGTTTCTCAACCACGAGGGCGACCTGTTCCGCACCCGGCTGACGCACTCGCTGGAAGTGGCGCAGCTCGGCCGCAGCATCGCACGCGCACTGGGCCTGCACGAGGATCTGGTGGAGGCGATTGCGCTGGCGCACGACCTGGGGCACACGCCGTTCGGCCACGCGGGGCAGGATGCGCTCAACGCCTGTCTGCTCGGCCAGGAGGGCCCATGGGCGGCCGAGCCGCGCGGGCCGGATGAGCCGCACGGCGGCTTCGAGCACAATTTGCAGAGCCTGCGGGTGGTGGACGAGCTGGAGGAGCGCTACCCCGAATTCGACGGCCTCAACCTCTGCTTCGAGACGCGCGAAGGAATCTTAAAGCACTGCTCGCACGCCAATGCCGAGTGGCTGGAGGCGCGCGAGCCGGGTGGCGTGGGGGCGCGCTTCCTGCGCGGCGAATCGCCCTCGCTGGAAGCGCAGTTGGCCAATGTCGCCGACGAGATTGCCTACAACGCGCACGACATCGACGACGGGGTGCGCAGTGGGCTGTTGACGTTGGAGCAGTTGGAGCAGGTCGAGCTGTTCGACATCCACCGCCGCGAGGCGCTGGCGCAGCATCCGCATCTGACGGGCCGACGGCTGTTGTACGAGGCGATTCGGCGCATGCTCAGCGCCCAGGTATACGACGTGATTGCCGCCACCCGCGCGGTGCTGCACGCCACGGGCGTGTGCAGTGTTGCCGATGTGCGCGCGCAGCCGCCGCTGCTGGGTTTTTCCCCCTCGATGCGCGAAGCCTCGGCGCGGCTGAAGCGCTTTTTGCTCGTCAACCTGTACCGCCATCCCCAGGTGATGCAGACCACGGCGCGCGCGCGCCAGGTGGTGGCGGATCTGTACCGCGCCTACTGTGCCGACCCGGCGCGGCTGCCGGGCTTGCGGCGCCGTGCTGGTCTGTCGCTGCGGCGCCAGGTGGCCGACCACATTGCCGGCATGACCGACCGCTATGCGATCCGCGAGCATGAGCGGCTGAGCGGCCAGCGGCTGTTCGCCTGACGGTTGATGCGGGTGATCCCATGGCGCGCTTGCCCCGCCTGTCCGTGACCGATTGGCCCCACCTGGTTTTTTGGCAGGGGAACAATCGGCAAGCCGTCTTCGTGGACGACGACGATCGACAGGCGTTCGTGACCCTGCTGGGTGAGACGGCGGCCCGCGAAGGCGTCGAGGTCCACGGCTATGCCTTGCTCGATAGCGCTTTGTGGCTCGTGGTCACCCCGCGCCGGCAGGGGGGGCTGTCGCGCTTGATGCAGGGTCTGGGGCGCAGCTATGTGCGCCGCTTCAATGCGCGGCATGGCCGCAGCGGCACCCTGTGGGAGGGGCGCTATCGCGCCACTGTGCTGGCACCGGAGCAGGTGCTGCCGGCGCTGGCGATGCTGGACCTCGAGCCGGTGCGCCTGGGCTTGGCCCCGTCGCCGCAGGACTGGACCTGGTCCACCCACCGCCATTACACGGGTGTGGCGCCACAGCGCGGCGTACAGCCACCGCCGCCTTGGTGGGGCCTGGGGGACACGCCCTTTGCCCGCGAGGCGGCTTACCGCCAGCGCGTGCAGGGCGGTTTGCCGCCCGCGCAGGCGCAAGGCTTGCGCGAGGCTGCGATCAAAGGCTGGCCAGTAGGCGATGCCGCCTTCTTGGCGGCGCTGGCAGAGCAGACCGGGCGGCGCACCCAGCCGGCCCGGCCCGGCCGTCCGCGCAAAACCCAGTGATCTGTCCCCAATAAATTGCATGACCTAGCAACACGTTTTAAAATCGTACTCCGACCCCAAAAAAAGTGCTTGCTCACTTTGCGGCCATGCACTAAGCTGTGAGCGTTCTTGTTAACCCGGCCTAGGAGTCAGGCGTGACCGCTACCCCCCACACCCTCGCCGCGCAGCGCGGTCTGTACGACGCTGCCCTGGAACACGACGCCTGTGGCGTCGGCTTCGTCGCCCACATCAAAGGACAAAAGAGTCACGCCATCGTGACCCAGGCGCTCAAAATCCTGGAAAACCTCGACCACCGCGGTGCCGTGGGCGCCGATCCGTTGATGGGCGATGGGGCGGGCATCCTGCTGCAGATCCCCGATCCGCTCTACCGCGAAGAGATGGCCAAGCAGGGTGTGACCCTGCCGCCGCCGGGCGAATACGGCGTGGGCATGATCTTCCTGCCCAAGGAGCA
>NZ_JARJMT020000096.1 GCF_029335975.1 Tepidimonas sp. | reverse complement strand
GGCCGGGTGGGGGCCGTGGTGGGCGCGGCTCCGGCCATGACGGTGGTGGAGTATGGAGTGGTGCAGGCGCTGGGCGAAGGGCTGCGCCGCACCTGGGAGGTCTCGGTCCTGTCGCTGCGGATGCTGGGCAAAATGCTGATCGGTGAGGCTTCGCTGCGCAACCTGAGTGGTCCGCTGACGATAGCCGACTACGCTGGGCAGTCCGCCAGCCAGGGTTGGATTCCGTTTCTGATGTTTTTGGCCCTGGTGAGCGTCAGCCTGGGCGTGCTTAACTTGCTGCCGCTTCCCGTCCTGGACGGGGGGCACCTGATGTATTATCTTTGGGAAGCGGTGGCTGGCCGGCCGCTGTCCGAGGTGTGGATGGACCGGCTGCAACGAGGGGGCGTGGCCTTGCTCGTCGTCCTGATGTCGCTGGCCATCTTCAACGATCTTGCCCGATTGCTGGGCTGACCCCGTGCAAACCCGCACCGCATGAAACCATTTCACCAGCGCCTCTGGCGCGCGCGCACCAGCGTCACGCTGGCGGCGCTGATCACTGCCCTGCCGGCTTGGGCCGTCAATCCCTTTACCGTCCGCGACATCCGGGTCGAAGGCCTGCAGCGGGTCGAGCCTGGTACGGTGTTCGCCTCGCTGCCGTTTCGCGTAGGCGACACCTATTCGGACGAGCAGGGCGCCGCGGCGATCCGCGCGCTGTTTGGCTTGGGGCTGTTCTCGGATGTGCGGCTGCAGGTCGAAGGCGATGTGCTGGTGGTCATCGTCGAGGAACGCCCGACGGTGGCGGATGTCAGCTTCACCGGCGTCAAAGAGTTCGACAACGAGGTGCTGCGCAAGGCCCTGCGTGACATTGGGTTGACCGAGGGACGCCCGTTTGACCGGGCGCTTGCCGACCGCGCCGAGCAGGAACTCAAGCGCCAGTACCTCAATCGCAGCATGTATGCGGTGCAGGTCACCACCACCGTCACGCCGATCGAGCGCAACCGTGTCAACCTCAATTTCAACGTCCTCGAGGGGGACGTCACCAAGATTCGCGAGATCCGCATCGTCGGCGCGCAAGCCTTCCCGGAAAAGACGCTGCTCGATCTGTTCGATCTGGATACGGGCGGTTGGCTGAGCTGGTACACCAAGAGCGATCGCTACTCGCGCGCCAAACTCAATGCCGATTTGGAGTCGCTGCGGTCGTATTACCTGACGCGCGGCTATCTGGAATTCAACATCGACTCCACCCAGGTGGCGCTGTCACCGGACAAGTCCACGCTATCGCTGACCATCAATATCACCGAAGGGCAGCGTTATGCGGTGTCTGCGGTGCGGCTAGAGGGGGATTACCTGGGCAAGGAAGCCGAGTTCCAGTCCCTCGTCCGCATTCAGCCCGGTCAGGCTTACAACGCCGAGCAGGTGGCTGAGACGGTGAAGGCCTTTACCGACTACTACGGCGCGTTTGGCTACGCCTTCGCCCGCGTCGAGGCCGTGCCCGAGATCGACCGCGAGCGCAACCGCGTGACGGTCGTGCTGCGTGGTCAGCCATCGCGGCGCGCCTATGTGCGCCGCATCCAGATCGAAGGCAACAACCGCACCCGCGACGAAGTCATCCGGCGTGAATTTCGCCAGCTCGAATCGGCCTGGTACGACAGCGACAAGATCCGCCTGTCGCGCGACCGGGTGGACCGCCTGGGCTTTTTTACCGAGGTGCGCATCGATACCCAAGAAGTGCCGGGCGCGCCCGATCAGGTGGACCTCGTCATGACGGTGGTCGAAAAGCCAACCGGCAACCTGACCGTGGGCGCCGGCTATTCGCAGGCTGAAAAACTCTCGCTGCTGGCCGGCATCCAACAAGAAAACGTCTTTGGCACGGGCAATTACCTCGGACTCAACCTCAATACCAGCAAATTCAACCGTCAGTTCGTGCTCAGCACGACCAACCCGTATTTCACCGAGGACGGGATCTCGCGTACGCTGGATGTCTACTACCGCACGACCCGCCCGCTCGATGCCCAAGAGGGCGACTACCGCCTGGTGACGCCCGGAGCGAGCATTCGCTTCGGCGTGCCCTTCACCGAGACCGATACGGTGTTCTTCGGCATTGGCGTCGAAAAGACGAAGATCGAGCCCGGCGCCCGCATGCCGGTGGCCTATAACGATTTCATCCAAGCCTTCGGCGACTCACCAACGTCGGTTCCCTTGACCATCGGTTGGGCGCGCGACGAGCGCGACAGCGCCCTCGTGCCCACCCAAGGCACCCTCAAGCGCGCCAATGGCGAAGTGGGCATCGCCGGTGATACGCGCTACGTCAAAGCCAGTGCTCAATACCAGCAGTACATCCCGCTGAACCGCAAATTCACCCTGGCCTTCAATGCGGAGGCTGGCTGGGCCAAGGGCCTGAGCGGCAAGCCCGTGCCGTTGTTCAAATACTTCTACGGTGGCGGTCTGGGGTCGGTGCGCGGCTTCGAGCAGGGCACGCTGGGCCAGCAAAGCGCGCTGACCAACAGCACCGACACAGCCTATCTGGGTGGCAACAAGATGGTGCTGCTCAATACCGAGCTGATCGCGCCTTTCCCCGGTGCGGGCAACGACCGTACCCTGCGCATGTTTGGCTTTTTCGATGTGGGCAATGTCTATGCGCCGGAGCAAAAGTTCTCGCTGTCCGATCTGCGTGCCTCCGCTGGCCTCGGCGTGAGCTGGATCTCGCCAGTCGGCCCGCTTAGAATCGCGTTTGCCAAGCCGCTGCGCAAGCAGACCGGTGACAAGACGCAAACCGTCCAATTCTCGATCGGTACCGCTTTCTGATGAAACACATGACCCGGACCTGGTGCGCCCGTTGGATGCTGGCTGCGGCTGCAGCCGCGGCTTCCACTGCGGCGTTGGCCCAGGATTTCAAGATCGGCTTCGTGAGCACCGAGCGCATCTTGCGCGACTCCAATGCGGCCAAGGCTGCCCAGACCCGCCTGGAGCAGGAGTTCTCGCGCCGCGAGCGGGAGATCGACGCCCTGGGCAACCAGTTGCGCCAAGCGACCGAAAAGTTCGAAAAAGATGCGCCGACGCTGTCCGAATCGCAGCGCACGGCGCGCCAGCGCCAGCTCGCCGAGCTGGATCGGGACTTTCAACGCCGCCGGCGCGAGTTCCAGGAGGACCTGGCCCAGCGCCGCAACGAAGAGTTGCAGCTGGTCATCGAGCGTGCCAACCGCGTGATCAAGCAAATCGCCGAGGCCGAAAAATACGACCTGATCCTGCAGGAAGCGGTCTACATCGCCCCGCGCCATGACATCACCGACAAGGTGATTTCTGGGCTGAACAACACCAAGTGAGCGCACGCCTGTCCGACCTGCGCGCCGCCTTGGGCGGCGTTTTGCATGGCACGGGCGACCGGGTGGTGGCGCGCATCGCCCCACTGGCCGAAGCCGGGGAAGACGCGCTGGCCTTCGTCGCCCAGCCGCGTTACCGCGCGGTCTTGGCTGGCTCACGGGCCGGGGTGGTGATTGCGCCGCCCGATCTGGTGGCCGATGTGCTGACCCGTCCCGAGCCGCCCGTAGGCGGCTGGGTCTGCTGGGAAAGCACAGACCCGTATGGGACTTTCGCCCGGTTGACCCAATGGTGGCGCCAGCATGTACAGCCGCGCCCAGTGCCTCTCGGGGTGCACCCCACCGCCTGGGTGGCGCCGGGTGCGCGCGTGCATCCGACGGCGCGGCTTGGCCCCTTTGCGGTGGTGGAAGATGGTGCAGTGGTGGACGAGGGCGCGGAGCTCGGTGCGCATGCGGTGGTCCAGGCGCGCGCACGGGTCGGAGCGGGTACCCGGCTCGGCCCCCATGTCGTGCTCGGTTACGATTGCTGCATCGGCGCGCGTGGCCTGGTGCATGGCGGCACGGTGATCGGTGCCGACGGCTTTGGCTTTGCGCCGGTGCCGTTGCCCGATGGCGCGGGCAAACGCTGGGAGAAGATCGAGCAGCTGGGCGCCGTGCGTATTGGCGATGATGTGGAGATCGGTGCCCATTGCTGCATCGACCGCGGTGCACTGGGCGACACGGTGCTGGAAGATGGCGTCAAGCTCGACAACCTGATCCAGATCGGCCATAACGTGCGCGTCGGTCGCCATACCGCAATGGCCGGCTGCGTCGGCATCGCGGGCTCGGCGCGCATCGGGGCGTTCTGCACCTTGGGCGGCGGGGCCATCGTGCTCGGCCACCTGGAGCTGGCTGACCATGTGCACATCTCGGCCGCGTCGGTGGTAATGCGCTCGATCCGGCAGCCAGGGCAGTACAGCGGCATCTTTCCGATCGACGACAATCACGCCTGGGAAAAAAACGCCGCAACGCTGCGCCAGCTGCATGCGCTGCGCGAACGCCTCAAGGCCCTGGAACGACGCACGACCCCATGATGGACATCCACCAGATCCTCAAGCAACTGCCGCACCGCTATCCGATCCTGCTGGTGGACCGGGTACTGGCGCTGCACAAAGGCGTCTCGATCCGGGCGCTGAAGAACGTCACCATCAACGAGCCGGTGTTCACCGGGCACTTTCCGCACCGGCCGGTCTTCCCAGGCGTGCTGATGCTGGAGGCGCTGGCCCAGGCAGCGGCGCTGTTGGCGTTCGATACGCTGGAGGTGACGCCGGATGAGCAAACGGTGTATTACTTCGCTGGGATCGACGGCGCACGCTTCAAGCGCCCCGTAGAGCCGGGCGATCAGCTCGTCATGGACGTGACGCTGGAGCGCATGAAAGCCGGCATCTTCAAGTTCAAGGGCACCGCGCGTGTCGGCGACGAGGTGGCCTGCGAGGCCGAGCTGATGTGTACGATGCGCCGCATTGCCGGCTGAGCCCAGATCGCAGCCAATGGCCCGCATCCACCCGGCCGCGCTGGTCGATCCCAAGGCCGAGCTCGACGCCGACGTCGAGATCGGCCCTTTCACCGTCGTCGGACCATATGTGCGCATCGCTGCCGGTACCTCGGTCGGCGCGCACTGCGTGCTCGACGGCCACACGACGATCGGGCGCAACAACCGCATCTATCCCTTCGTGAGCCTGGGGCTGCCAAACCAAGACAAAAAATACCGCGGCGAGCCGTGCCAGCTCGTCATCGGCGAGCGCAACACCATCCGCGAGTACAGCACCTACCACGTCGGCACGGTGCAGGGCGGGGGCGTGACGCGCCTGGGCGACGACAACTGGATGATGGCCTATACCCACCTGGCGCACGACTGCGTGGTGGGCAGCCACACGATTTTTGCCAATAACGCACAGCTTGCCGGCCATGTGCAGGTCGGTGACTGGGCGATTTTGGGGGGCTTTACGGTCGTGCACCAGTTCGTGCGCATCGGTGCGCACGCGATGACGGCCATGTGTGCGCTGCTCTTTGCGGATGTGCCGCCATTCGTGATGGCGCAGGGTCAGCCCGCTCAGGCGCGCTCGATGAACTTCGAGGGGATGCGCCGGCGCGGGTTTTCCGTCCAGCGCATCGCCGCGGTCAAGGCCATGTACAAGGCGCTTTACCGCGAGGGTCTGACGCTCATGCAGGCGATCGAGCGCATCCAGGCGCTGGCGCAAACGCACCCCGAGGCCGCCGCAGACGTGGCGCTGATGCGCGACTTCCTGGCCGGCGTCGATACGCAGCGCGGCATCGTGCGCGCGCGTCGCAGCGAGATGTGACGGCGGCCGGGTAGGATGAGCCAACCGCCCCTGGATGCCGCAACGGATGCCGCCACGCCGCGGCTGGCGCTGGTGGCCGGCGAGGCCTCGGGCGACCTGCTGGCAGCACAATTGCTGCGGGGGCTTCGCGCGCGCTGGCCAGCGCTGCAGGCGGT
>NZ_JARJMT020000094.1 GCF_029335975.1 Tepidimonas sp. | reverse complement strand
GTGCTGGGAGAGTCTGCGCGGCTGCGCATCCTGCATGCCGTGTGGCAGTCAGAGCGTTGCGTCAATGACATCATGCGGGCCACCGGGATGGCGCAGGCGAATGTCTCGCGCCACCTGGCGCGTTTGCACCAGGCGGGTTTGTTGATGCGTCGGCGCCAGGGCGCTCGGGTGTTTTATAGGGTTTCCCCGTCTTCGCATCTGGACCTGTGTCGGCTCATCATTCAACAAATGGACGGTCAGTGGGCGCATTCGAAGCGAGGGGAAGGGTGTGGGATGAGTCGGTCGGCGTCGGTGTTTCCCGTTGAGTCAAAGGAAGAAATCAGTGTCTGAGAACCTCCGCGAAGTCATCGGCCGGGTCCTGCCCGCGCCGGAGAATCATCTGAGTCCGGAGCTGCTCGATAAAGCCCGCAAGGCCCGGCGCAGCTTCATGGGTAAGGCCTTGGCCATGGGAGCTGGCGCGGCTTCGGCCGTGGTCGGTGGCAAAGCCCTGGCGGCCGAGGACGGCGAAGATGCCATCCTCAAGCTGCCGGAGCACACCACCGGCTTGGGCCAGCCCGTCGCCGCGCGTGGCTACGGTGTGCCCAGCAAATGGGAGGGTAATCTGCAGCGGCGTGAAAGTCCGGGCCTGACCCGCGTTTCGCAAGCCTCGGTCAGCTTCTGCCCGCTGCAAGGCTTATTTGGCATCATCACGCCCAGCGGCCTGCACTTTGAGCGCCACCATCAGGGTTGGTGGGACATCGATCCGTCGCAACACCGGTTGATGGTGCATGGTCTCGTCAAGCGCCCGCGCGTCTTCACGATGGACGATTTGATGCGCCTGCCGAGCGTCTCGCGCATCCACTTCATCGAATGCGGAGCCAACACGGCGATGGAGTGGGGCAATGTGGCCGTGCCGACCGTGCAGTACACACACGGCATGATCAGCTGCTCCGAATTCACCGGGGTGCTGCTGTCTACACTGCTGGATATGTGTGGCATCGACCGCAAGAAGGCCAAGTATGTTCTGGCCGAAGGCGCCGATGGATCGTCGATGACCCGCACGATCGACCTCGAGCGCGCGCTCGACGACGTGATCGTGGCTTGGGGTATGAACGGCGAGATGTTGCGTCCGGAAAATGGTTATCCGCTGCGTCTGGTGGTCCCGGGTGTGCAAGGCGTAAGCTGGGTTAAATATCTGCGTCGCATCGAAGTGGGTGACCAGAAGTGGGCGACCAAAGACGAGGCGATCCACTACATCGATCTGATGCCGGACGGCACACACCGCCAGTACACCGGCATTCAAGAGTGCAAGAGCGTGATCACATCGCCCTCGGGTGGCCAAACGCTGCTCGATCGCGGCTACTACAACGTGACTGGCCTGGCCTGGTCCGGCCGCGGCAGCATCAAGGCGGTAGACGTCTCTTTCGACGGCGGCCGCAACTGGCGCCCCGCCCGCCTGGAGGGGCCAATATTGCCCAAGGCGTTCACGCGCTTCAACATCGATTGGGTGTGGGACGGCAAGCCTGCCATTCTGCAAAGCCGCGCCATCGATTCGACCGGTTATGTTCAGCCCAAGATCAACCAATTGCGCGCGGTGCGCGGCACGCGGTCGATCTACCACAACAATGCGATCCAGAGCTGGCTGGTGTCCGAAAACGGCGAAGTCTCTAACGTGCAGGTGTACTGATGAAGAGCAAGATCCAATCCACCGTCCGCGCGGCGGCCTTGGGCGCCGCGCTGTTGGTTGCTGGCGCAGGCGTCGCCCACGCCAACAAGCCCTGGCATGACATTGGCCGCGATGCCAAACCGGCCGAGATCAAGGCCTGGGACATCGATGTTCGCCCCGATTTCGTCGGTTTACCCAAGGGTTCCGGCTCGGTCAGCAAGGGCGAGGAAGTCTGGACGAGCAAATGTGCCTCGTGCCACGGCGACTTTGGTGAATCCAACGAGGTCTTCACCCCGATCGTGGGCGGCACTACGGCTAAGGATATTGAAACCGGTCGGGTGGCCAACTTGCGCGTGGAAGCGCAATATCCGCAGCGCACCACGCTGATGAAAGTTGCCACCGTCTCCACGCTGTGGGACTACATCAACCGCGCCATGCCCTGGAATGCTCCCAAATCGCTGTCCACCGATGAGGTGTACGCAGTGGTGGCCTATATTCTCCACTTGGGCAATATCGTGCCGGCGGACTTCGTGCTGAGCGATCAGAACATCGCCGACGTGCAAAAACGCATGCCCAACCGCAACGGCATGGTGTATTACGAGCCGCTGTGGAAAGTGAATGGCAAGGGCGATGTGCAGAACTCGCGCTGCATGAAAAACTGCCCCATCGAGGGCGATATCAAGTCCACGCTGCCCGACGACATGCGCGATGCGCACGGCAATCTGATCGAGCAAAACCGCATCATCGGGCCGGCGCGTGGCTGGGATACGACCCAGCCTCCGCGCAAGGAACCACTGACTCGCAAGGTATCGATGGCGGCTCCAGCCCCGACTGCCGCGGTGGCCGGCGGCGCGGACGCCAAGAGTTTGTTGGCTAAGAACGCCTGCACCGCCTGTCACGGGGTCGCCAACAAAATCGTGGGGCCAGGCTTCAACGAAGTGGCCTCCAAGCACAAGGGTAAGCCTGACATCGAAAGTTATTTGGTTACCAAAATCAAGGCCGGCGGGCAAGGGGTGTACGGCGCCATCCCGATGCCAGCCCAGCCTCAGGTCAGCGACGCCGACGCCAAGGCGATTGCCGCCTGGATTGCGGCGGGCGCCAAGTGAACCCGGTTTGTCGGATTTGGGTCTAACATGTGGGCCTGCAGGTCAGGCCCACCACCTTAAAGGAGCATGATGATGAACCTCAAGATCATGGTAATGACTGCAGTGGGTGCGGTCGCTATGGTGGGCCCGGCGCATGCGTTGGATGCGGCGGCCGCGAAGACCTTGGCCCAGAAAAACGCCTGCACGGGCTGCCACGCCACGGATAAAAAGCTGGTCGGGCCAGCTTATAAAGATGTTGCCGCCAAGTACAAAGGCATGAAAGTCGAAGAGCTGGCGGCTTCCATCAAAAAGGGTGGTGCCGGCAAATGGGGTCCGGTGCCAATGCCTGCCCAGGCGGGGCTTAGCGACAATGACGCGAAGCTGTTGGCAGAGTGGGTGTTGGCGGGTGCGCCCGACAAGTGATGGCGAACGAACCCGTCGTAGCGAATGATGTTTTCGACAAGGAGTGGCATATGAAACAAAATCGACGCGCCGTGCTCAAGGCCGGTGGGGCGCTGGCGACGCTGGTGTCGCTGGGCGTGGTGACGGCTGAGCAGGCGCAGGCGGCGGGCCGTGACGGCTTTGCGGCCAAGACGCTGGAGGAGGCGCTCAAAGCGGTGGGCGGA
>NZ_JARJMT020000075.1 GCF_029335975.1 Tepidimonas sp. | reverse complement strand
CACCAGGCTACGAGGGCCCGCAGCCGGCGGTACGCCGGGCTTTGGTAGAGCTGGTCATGGCTGTGGCGCGCCTCGGGCGGCACGTCGCGCAGCATCTTGACACCCAGATAAGGCGTGAACGTCACCGCCACCAGCCAAGACAACAAGAGGCTGATGCCGAGCACCCAGAAGATGTTGCCGGCATATTCGCCCACGCCCGAGCGCGCAAAGCCGATCGGCAAAAAGCCCGCTACCGTGACCAGCGTGCCAAACAGCATGGGCGCGGCCGTCACGTTCCAGGCGTGGGCGGCGGCGCGCACCCGGTCCCAGCCTTCTTCCATCTTCACCAGCATCATCTCCACGGCGATGATGGCGTCATCCACCAACAGACCCAGCGAGATAATGAGCGCCCCGAGCGTGATTCGGTCCAGGTTGATGCCCATGGCCTTGAAGACCACGAAGCTCAAGCCCAGCGTCACCGGCACCGCGATGCCGACGATGAGGCCCGCGCGCAGCCCGATGGCCAGCATGCTCACGCCCATCACCACCGCCACCGCCACCAGAAACTTGATCTGGAACAGATCCACCGCCTTGGCGATCGCGTCGGCTTGGTTGGTCAGCTGCGTCAGCTCCAGCCCCAGCGGCAGCTCGGCCTTCTCGCGCTCCAGGTAGGCCGCCAGCCGCTGCCCCAATTGCAGGCCGTTGTCGCCTTTGTTCATCACAACGCCGATCAGCACCGCATCTTGCCCCCGCGCGCGCACCAGGTAGCTGGGCGGATCCTCGTAGCCGCGGCGGATGGTGGCGATGTCGCCCAGGCGGATCACCTTGCCGCCGGCGCGGATGGGCAGCTGCACCAGTGCCTCGGGGTCGGACAAGTCGGCGTCGAGCCGGATGTGCAGGCGTGGGCCGTCCGTTTCCAGTCGGCCGGTGGGCACCAGCCGGTTGCTGGTGTCGATGGCCTCGAAGATGGCCTGCGGCGACAGGCCCAGGTTCACCAGCCGCGCATTGTCGAATTCCACGAAGAGGCGCTGGGTGCGCTCGCCCAGCAGCAATGCCTTGTGCACGCCTTCGATGCGCTGGATCTCGTCGCGCAGCCGCTCGGCCTCGCGCACCAGTTCGTCATGCGGCAGCTTGGGCGCAGTCAGCGCCAGCAGGCTGAAATAGACGTCGGCGAAATCGTCATTGGCCAGCGGACCGATGACGCCGGCGGGCATCTCACGCTGCGCGTCCCACATGCGTTTGCGGACCTGGTAGAACAGCTCCGGCACGCGGGCCTGCGGCGTGTAGTCGTGAAACTCCACCTGCAGTGTGGCCTGCCCGGGACGGATGGTGGACTCGATGCGGTAGAGGAACTCCACCTCCTGGATCTTTTTCTCCAGCCGGTCCACCACCTGCGCCTGCAGCTGCTGCGGCGTGGCGCCGGGCCAGGCCACGTTGACCTGCATCACGCGCACGGTAAAGGCGGGGTCTTCCGCGCGGCCCAGGGTCGCAAAGGCGTAGATACCGCCCAGCACCGAAAGTATCAGAAAGAATAGGGTGACAGCGCGCTCGCGCACCGCCAGCGCCGACAGGTTCGGAAAGCTCATTGGCCGCGCTCCTGTACCGTCATGCCTGGCTGCAGCAGGTGCGTGCCCAGCGCCACGACGCGCTCGCCAGCCGCCAGCGGCGCGGCCACCACGGCGTGGCGGTCGTCCATGCGCAGCACGCGCACCGGCACCGCTTCCAACTTGCCGTCACGCACGCGCCAGACGCGCGGCCCTTGCGCGCGTTCGTCCAGCGCGCCCACAGGCACGCGCCAGGCACCCACCGCGCTGGCACCCGCATCCGCAGAGACATTCAGCGGGTCTGGCAGCGCGAACTGGGTGGCAACGACAGCCCCCAGCGGCAGCGCCGGCGGCAGACCGTCTGCGCGGTAGCGCGCGCGGCGTGTGCGCGCCAGCGCATCGACCATGGGCGCCGCTTCGCGCAGCGCAAGCGCCACCGTGCGCCCGTCTGGCAGCAGTATTTGCCCCGTCGCTGGGGGCAGCACTGTATCGGGGAAGAAGACTTCCACCTCGCGCGCGCCAGCCTGCGCGAGCGTGGCCACCGGCTGGCCAGCCGCCACCACCTGACCCGGCTGGCCGGTGACGTCGGTGACGACGCCGGCGGCAGGCGCACGCAGTTGCGCATAGGCACGACCGTTGCGTATCTGCGCCAAGCGTGCTTGTGCGGCGTCGCGACGGCTCGTGGCTTCGCGCACGGCCAGTTGCGCCCGATCGGTCGCCTGGGTGCTGACGAAGCCTTGGGCCGCCAGCGTGCGCACACGTTCCAGGTCGGCCTGCGCGGTGCGCAGCGCGGCTTCTGCCGCAGCTGTATCGGCCTCGGCAGCGCGCACGGCCTGTTCCAGGTCAGAGGGGTCGAGCTCGAACAGCACCTGTCCCGCCCGCACGGTCTGGCCGGCGTCCACACGCCGTGCAGCGATGCGCCCCCCCACTTGGAAGGCCAGGGGCGCCTCTACCCGTGCGCGCACGGTGCCCGACAGACCCATCCCTGCCGCGCTCAACGGCTCCACGGATGCGGTGGCCACCACGGTCGGCGTAGCGGCAGCGCCGGGGGGATCGGCCCGCTGACAACCACTGGCCAGCAGCGCAATCGACATCGACAGGGCCATCGGGGCCTTACGCAGGGGCGCTATGTTCACGGGGCATACCTCCGGCTGACTTGGCAATAAGTGAACGGTATCGTACAGTAAAGGCCATGACCCCGCCGATGGAAGGTGCGCGTGGCGGCATGCCGGGCAGACCGCTGGATGCGCGCAAAGATGAGCTGATCCTGGCGGCTGGGCGCGAGCTGCTGCTGTCGGGCGGACCTGCTGCGTTGACGATGGATGCGGTGGCGCGGGCCAGCGGCGTCTCCAAAGCCACGCTGTATCGGCGCTGGCCGCACCGCGAAGCGCTGCTGGAGTCGCTGGTGCTGCGCGAAACACGGCCGCTGCTCGGAACCCTGGATGCCGCTCCGGCCAATGCCGTGGCGCTGGCTGAGGTGCTGCAGCGCTTCCTCGATTCGATGCTGGCCTTTGTGACCCAGCCGGCCTACCAGGCCTATCTGCAAGCCATTGCTGCCCTGCCGCAGCCGCAGGCCGATCTGCAGCGCATCTGGCGCCTCGGTCCGCAAC
>NZ_JARJMT020000059.1 GCF_029335975.1 Tepidimonas sp. | reverse complement strand
CCGGCCACCCCGGGCACGGATCTGCTGCCACATGGCCTCGGTGTCCTCCACAATGAAGTCGGTGATGCCATGCACCAGCGCATGCGTCAGGCGCTCCTCCACGGGCAGCGAGCGCCAGGCCAGCCGGGTGCTGTCGTCCTTGGCCTCCCCCTTGACCCGCTCTGCAATCGCCAACAGCCGCTCGGTCGGGGTCTGCTGGGGGTCTTCGCCCTCGCGATAGACGGGGCGTCGGTTGAGCACGACATCCTCCACCCGCTCGCGCAACTCGGGGTCGAGCTGGTCGTACACGCCGATTTGACCCGCGTTGACGATGCCCATGTCCATGCCCGCGCGGATAGCGTGGTACAGAAACACGGTGTGGATGGCTTCGCGCACCGGCTCGTTGCCGCGGAAGCTGAACGACACATTGCTCACCCCGCCCGAGACCTTGGCCCCAGGCAGATGCTGCTTGATCCAGCGCGTGGCCTCGATGAAGTCCACCGCGTAGTTGTCATGTTCCTCGATGCCCGTAGCAATGGCAAAGATGTTGGGGTCGAAGATGATGTCTTCGGGCGGGAAGCCCACTTCATCGACCAAGATGCGATAAGCGCGCTCGCAGATCTCGATCTTGCGCTGGAAGGTGTCGGCCTGACCCTGCTCGTCAAAGGCCATCACCACCGTGGCTGCGCCGTAGCGGCGGATCAGTCGGGCTTGGCGCTTAAACTCGGCCTCTCCCTCCTTGAGGCTGATGGAGTTGACAATCCCCTTGCCTTGGATGCATTTGAGGCCCGCCTCGATCACCTCCCACTTAGAGGAATCGATCATGATCGGCACGCGCGCGATGTCGGGCTCGCTGGCGATCAGGTTGAGGAAACGCACCATCGCGGCCCTGCTGTCGAGCATGGCCTCGTCCATGTTGACGTCGATGATTTGCGCGCCGTTTTCCACCTGCTGGCGCGCCACGGCCAAGGCATCCTCGTAGCGGCCTTCCAGAATCATGCGCGCGAAGGCCTTGGAGCCGGTGACGTTAGTGCGCTCGCCGATGTTGACGAAGAGGCTGCCCTCCCCGATGACCAGGGGCTCCAGCCCCGACAACAACAGGGGGGGGATGCGGCGGGCAGCGACAAGAGACGACGCGTCAATGGAATTCACGACAGGGGGATGCGCAAACAGACGCCAAGCGGCGAGGCTCGCGATTGTAGGGCGGGTCTCGCTGCGGCCCTGGGGGCCAACGACATGGCCATTCGCCGGGCCTGGGCCGCCGGGCGCAGAGCTCAGCGCCGCGCCGCCTCCAAAAACGCATCGAGCATCGGGGTCGGATCGAGCTGATCCTCATCCCCCGGGGTGTGAAACTCCGGATGCCACTGCACCCCGAAAACAAAACCCCGCCCTTGGTAGCGAAGGGCCTCGATGATCCCGTCCGGCGCCGTGGCCTCGACCACCAAATCGCGCCCCAGCCGCTTGACGGCCTGGTGGTGGATGGAGGCAACCTGGCGGCCAGGCAGTCGACCATTCCACTGCTCCAGCCGTCCGCCGGGGGAGAGGATGACGGCATGCCGGTGGCGGTCGTAGTGCGGGGTTTCGTGGGCGATAGCGCCAGGCACTAGGGTCGGGATGTCTTGCACCAGGCTGCCGCCGAAGGCCACATTGATCAACTGCATCCCCCGGCAGATCCCCAGGATGGGTTTGCCAGCCTCGAGAAATTCGTGCACGAGCTCCAACTCGTAGGCGTCGCGCACGGGGTCGCCAGCCCACTCGGGCTTGAGGGGCTCTTCGCCATAGGCGCGCGGGCTGACGTCCGCGCCGCCCTGCAGGATCAGACCATCGAGGTAATCGGCATAGTCGCGCACCCGAATGCTGCTGCGCTGCAATGCGCCGTCCTGCAACACCGAGGGAATCATCAGCACCAGGGTGTCGCGCGACGCTGCCCACTGCGCAACGGACTGCTCCAGCACCTGCAGGGTTTTGGCGCGCAAGCCGGCCGCCCCGACCTCGGGATGGTGGATGCGGGCAGACAACCCGATGTGCACGGGGCGACGGCGACCGAACATGGCGACGCAGTAAATCGCGGGTGAGCGCGGCATCTTAGCGCATCGCGCGCTCTGGGTGCTGCATCCCCTCGCCGGGACCTCCGAGGGTTGCGAGGCTGGAGTCGTTCGCGCACAATCCACGCAGCGGCGCTCATCGGGCGGTCCGCGCCACCGCTCTCACATCACGATGGCTTCGATACTCGATTCGTCCCCACACCGCCTGCCACCCCATCGCAGTGCGCTGCGCGGCTGGTCGTGGATGGCGCTGGTGACCGCAGCGCTGGCCGGCTGCGCCACTCCCCCGCCTCCTGCGGTCGAGACCGCTGTGCCGCCGGCGAGCAGCGATCCGCCCGCGGTGGCGGAGCCGGCCGCACCGCAGCCAGACCCGCCGCCGCCGTTTACGGGCAAGCGCTCACTCGCAGCCAACGAGCGTGACTACCGCCGCGATGGCGCCCAGCATCTGTACGAACAATACAGCGATCGGGTGTTTCGCGGCAAGCTTCCCCCGCTGATCCAGGCGGTGGGGGTGATGCGGCTCGATATCGGCCCGCAAGGCGAATTGCGGCGCTTCGAATGGATGCGCGCTCCGGATCATGTGCCGCATGTCAAGGCCGAAATCGAGCGTTTGGTTCGCGCCGCCGCCCCCTTCCCGGCCCCCCAGCGGCTGGGCAGCGTCGTTTACACCGACACCTGGCTTTGGGACAAGAGCGGCACCTTTCAGCTCGATACGCTGACCGAAGGCCAGCTCGATCGCATGCCGGCGTCGCCTGCGCGGGCATCCCTGGCGCCAGCGCGCCCCGCGGCACCCACACCCAAATCGCGCCGTTCGCCCACGGCCGCGACGCCATCGGCCAAACTGGCGCGATAGCGGCTCAATGAGCGTAAGGCCGGCCGGCCGATGCGATGATCAGCCCCGGGCACGGGGAGCTGTCCAGCGCCGGGTCAACCGCTGTGGCTGCTTCGGCGTCGCCGCTCACGCACCGACGAGGCGAGCGCTGCCGCGATGAAGCCCACCCCAATCAAGCCGGTGACCACCTCGGGAACATGGACGACGGTGCCCAGGATCATGATCGCCGCCAATGCACCGATCGCATAGTGGGCGCCGTGCTCCAGGTAGACATAGGCCTGCAGCGTGCCGCGGTTGACCAGGTACACGGTCATCGAACGCACAAAGATGGCGCCGATGGCCAACCCCAGCATGATGATGACGACATCCTTGGTGATGGCAAATGCCCCGATGACTCCGTCGAACGAGAACGAGGCATCGAGCACCTCCAGATACAAAAAGCTGGCGAAACCCGAGCGGTGCATCGCGGCGACGGCGGCATCGCCCGCCTCCTCGGACTCAAAGAGCGCGCCCACGGCATCGACGGCCAGATAGAGCAACACGCCGGCGATGCCAGCGACGAACACCCGGCTTTGCTGCGCCTCGGGCACCCACCAACGGGTGGAAAACACCACCCCTAGCGCAATAAAAACGCTGATCTCGTCGAACTTGGCGGCGCGCACCATACGCCGCTCCAGCGGGCCGAGCCAGTGCGTCTCCTTGTTGCGATCGAACAGGAAATTGAGGAACACCAGCAGCAGGAACATTCCGCCAAAGGCCGAGATGACTGGATAGACCCCCGTGAGCACGCGCGAGTATTCGTCGGGCTGCTGCAACGCCAAGCGTACCGTCTCGCCCCAGCCGATGTCGGCCGACACCGCGACGATGATGATAGGAAACACCAGCCGCATGCCAAAGACGGCGATCAGGATGCCGATGGTCAGGAACAGCTGCCGCCACAGCGGACTCATGTGGCGCAGCACCCCGGCGTTGACGACCGCGTTGTCGAAGGACAAGCTGACCTCCAAAATGGCCAGCACTGCGGTGAGCCACAGCGCCGTCCACAAACCCATCGGATATTGCAGACCCCACCAGGCCGCCAGCCCCAGACAAACCGCTGAAAAAATCAATGAAAAACGGAAGTCTTTGATCACGAAGATCGTCTCCTTCGGGTCAGGGGGACAGATCGCCTGGCGGCGGCAATCCGGCCAGCCCAGCGACTTGGGCGCGCAAATCGGCCGCCCAGGTGCGGCGGTCGCGTCCTTCCGCCGTTTGGGGCACCCCCCAGCGCAGGTGCACGGCCAGATCGGTGGCGGTGAGCACGCGCCAAAGCGATGCGATCAGCGTGGCATCGCCGACATATACCGGGGCGTCGTGGCGAGCCAGGGTATCCGGCCCGGCTGCCGCAGGTCGGTAGGCCAGGCCCAAGGGCTGCACTGGCGCGCCTGTGGCCACGGCGGCCTGCAGCAGGTTGGCATGAAAGGGCAGCACGGTGCGCCCGTCGCTGGTGGTGCCTTCTGGGAACACGGCCAGCACATCACCCGCCTGCAGCCGCTCGGCCAAATGGTGCACCACCCGCAGGGCGTCGCGCTTGCGATCGCGCTCGATGAAAAGGGTACCCGCCCCCGCAACCAGTCGCCCCAACAGGGGCCAGTGCCGAACGTCAGACTTGGAGACGAAGCGGCAGGGTCGAGCGGCATCGATGGCCAAGATGTCTAGCCACGACACATGGTTGGCTACCACCAGCAGCGGGCCGCGGAGGGGCAACTCGCCATCTGTGCGCAGCACCACGCCCAAAATGGCCAGCGCCCGCGCCGACCACGCCTGGATACGGGCGGCGCGGGTGGCCTCGTCCCAGCGCGGGAAATACCACCAAACCGTCCACAGCCCTCCCATCACATGGGCCAGCAGTCGCGCGCCGCGCCACAGCGCACGGCCCCACCGGCCGGGTCGCACCGTCACCGGCTCAGGCCGTGGCATCGAAGGCGACATGCCCACCAACCAGCGTGGCCCGCACACTGGCGGGCAGCGCATGACCCTCGAACGGCGTGTGGCGACCCTGGCTGCGCAGCCGGACGGGGTCCAAGCGCCAGGTGGTCGCCGGGTCCAACACGCACACATCGGCCACGCCGCCCACGGCCAGCCGGCCCACGCTGGCTTGCAGCGTCCCGAGCTGCGCGCCCAGGACGCGCGCCGGCCCCGCCGTCAGCACCTCGACGACCCGGGCCACCGGTACACCGTCCTGCTCGGCCCACTTGAGGGCCAGGCCAGCCAGCAGCTCCACGGCGGAGGCGCCGGGCTCGGCCTCGGCAAACGGCACCGCTTTGGCGTCGGCCGAGACGGGGTTGTGGTCCGACACCAAGGCATCGATGGTGCCGTCGGCCAGCCCCTGACGCAGGGCATCGCGGTCGCGCTGCTGGCGCACCGGCGGCTGCAGGCGCAACCGCGTGTCGTAGTAGCCGATGTCGGTGTCGGTGAGCAGCAGGTTGTGCACGCTGACATCGGCGGTCACGGGCAGACCCTCGGCCTTGGCTTGGCGCACCAGGGCCACACCGGCCGCGGTACTCAAGCGGCACACATGCAAGCGTGCGGGTGGGGTCGCCGAGGTCTCGCCCGCCGCCGCGACGACACCACGCAGCAGTTCGAACAGCGTGTGCAGCGCAATCACTTCCGAGGCTGCGGGTACACCGGACAGACCCAAGCGCGTCGCCAGCGGCCCACTGGCCATCACGCCTTTGGACAGCCACGGCTCCTGCGGCCGCAGCCACAGCGTATAGCCGAAAGTCGCCGCGTACTGAAAGGCGCGCTGCAGCACCTGGGTGTTGACGATCGGTCGGTCCGCCTGACCGAAGCCAACACAGCCCCGCTCGGTGAGTTGCACCATTTCGGACAGCACCTCGCCCTTGAGGCCGCGGGTCAACGCACCCAGCGGGAACAGCCGCGCGCGGTGCAGCTTTTCGGCGCGCGCCTTGAGCATATCCACCAAGCCCGGCTCGTCGAGCACTGGATCGGTGTCCGGCGGGCAGACCAAGCTGGTAACGCCACCCGCCACGGCTGCAGCGGTCTCGCTCTCCAGCATGCCGGCGTGCTCCTGGCCTGGCTCGCGCAGGCGCACACTCAGGTCAACCAAGCCCGGCAGCACCCAGCAGCCGCTGGCGTCGATCACGCGGTGGGGGGCAAAGTCGGCCGGCGCACTGCCCATGCCAATGATGCGGCCTGCAGCGATGGCGAGGTCGGCCACGCGGTCGGTGCCGCTGGCGGGGTCGATGACCCGGCCCTGTCGAATGAGTATCTTCATGCCTCGTTCCCCGCGATGATGCCCATGACCGCCATGCGCACCGCGATGCCAAACGTCACCTGCGGCAGCACCACGCTCTGCGCACCGTCCACGACGCTGGAATCGATCTCCACCCCACGGTTGACGGGGCCGGGGTGCATGACGATGGCGTCTGGTTTGGCCCAGCGCAGCCGCTGCGGCGTCAGGCCAAAGCTTTGGTGAAACTCCTGGCTGGAGGGCAGCAACGCGCCGCTCATGCGCTCGTTTTGCAACCGCAGGGCGATCACCACGTCGCAATCCCGAATGCCCTCTTCCAGCGCATGGCACACACGCACGCCCAGGTGCGACAGGTCGCTGGGCACCAGCGTGCGCGGGCCGACCACCCGCACATCCGGGCAGCCCAGCGTGGTGAGCGCATGGATGTCGGAGCGCGCCACGCGCGAGTGCAGCACATCGCCCACGATGGCCACCGAGAGCTGGGTGAAGTCCTTTTTGTAGTGCCGGATGGTGTACATATCCAGCAGCCCCTGCGTCGGGTGCGCATGGCGGCCGTCGCCAGCGTTGATGACGTGCACATGCGGCGCGACATGCTGGGCGATCAGGTAGGGCGCGCCGGACTCGCTGTGGCGCACGACGAAGATATCGGCCGCCATCGCCGACAGGTTGGCTATGGTGTCCAGCAGCGTCTCCCCCTTGGCGGTGGAGGAACGCGCAATGTCCAGATTGAACACGTCGGCCGACAGGCGCGTGGCGGCGATCTCGAAGGTCGTACGGGTGCGCGTGCTGTTCTCGAAAAACAGGTTGAACACGCTCTTGCCGCGCAGCAGCGGCACCTTCTTGACCTCGCGGTCGTTGACGCTGACGAACTGTGCTGCCGTATCCAAAATGTGGGTCAGGATGTCGCGTGGCAGCCCCTCTGTGGACAGCAGATGGATCAGCTCGCCATGGCGGTTGAGTTGGGGGTTTTTCATGGCAGGGGGCTCCGGCGGTTCAGCGCTGGCGGGGGTCGGCACGCTCCGACAGCACGAAGCCAAAACGCCCGTCAGCGCCTTGCACCAGCTCGAAGGACTGGTGTGCGGGCAGCGGCAGCCGCACGGCCGCGGCGTCCGCGGCCACCGGCAATTCGCGCCCACCGCGGTCCACCAGCACCGCCAATCTCACGCTGGCCGGCCGACCGTAGTCGAACAGTTCATTGAGCACCGCGCGCAAGGTGCGCCCGGTGTAGAGCACATCGTCGATCAGCAGCACATGCGCACCCTCCACCTCGAAAGGCAGGCGGGTCTGTGCGGTCGCTGGGGCCAGGCCACGCTGGGCGTAGTCGTCGCGGTGCAGCGTGGCGGCAATGACGCCGGGCGCGCCGGGCAGACCCAGCTCGCGATGCAGCCGGGCGGCCAGCCACGCCCCACCCGAGACGACACCCACCAGGTGCATGGGCTGCGGCCCACTGGCCAGCAAGGCCTGGACGGCCCGGCGCAGCTCGGCATACAGAGCCTCGGCGTCCAAGGGCAGGACACCCGCGCCCCCCGCAGCGGCGCGGTCGGAATCGGTGGTCATGGCAGGTTCCTCAAAAATTGCTCCAGGATGATGCAGGCCGCACCCGCATCGCTATCGTCGGCCCCCAGGGCGTGTG
>NZ_JARJMT020000053.1 GCF_029335975.1 Tepidimonas sp. | reverse complement strand
GTCACCGAAGGTCTGCTGTACCGTCGCGGCAACTTCAACGGATCGTGGGATCAGCTCATCCTGGATGCGTTGATGGAGGTCAAGGGGGCAGATGCGGCCTTCTCGCCGGGCGTGCGCTGGGGCACCAGTCTGCTGCCGGGCGACGTGATCACCTACGAGCGCATGATGGACCAGATGGCCTTGACTTATCCGGCCACCACGCTCAGCGAGTTCACGGGGGCCCAGATCAAAGAGATCATGGAAGATGTGGCCGACAACTTGTTCAACCCCGATCCGTATTACCAGCAAGGCGGCGACATGGTGCGCGTCGGTGGCATTCAATACACCATCGACCCGACTGCACCCATGGGTCAGCGTATCCAGAACCTCAGCCTCAAGGGCAAGCCCCTGGCCGCGGACAAGACCTACAAGGTGGCGGGCTGGGCATCGGTGCAAGAGGGCGTGACGGGCACCCCGATCTGGGACGTGGTCGCGGGTTATCTGCGCGACAAAAAGGTCATCAAACCCGTCCAGATCAACCAGCCCAAGATCATCAACGTCGGCGGCAACCCGGGCCTGGCGGCCTGAACGGCGCGCGCCGAGTGGCTGTGATCAAGCCCGCTTCGGCGGGCTTTTGTGTTTGCGGCCCCTTGCCCATCCCCGGGGGGCGCCAGGTGCGCTGGCCCGCCTACAATGACGCCACTATGCTCGATATCGCTACCCTGCGCCGCGACCTCGACGCCGTCGTCGCGCGGCTTCAGACCCGCAAGCATCCCCAACCCTATCTCGATGTCGCGGCTTTCACGGCGCTCGAAAACGAGCGCAAGGCCCTGCAGGTCCGTACCGAGGAGCTGCAGGCCCGCCGCAACAGCCTGTCCAAGCAGATCGGCGCCCTCAAGGGCAAGGGCCAGCATGCCGAGGCCGAGACCGCGATGGCCGAGGTTGCGCAGATCAAGGTCGCGCTGGAAGCCTCCGCCGCGCGGCTCGAGCAGATCCAAACCGAATTGCAGACCCTGCTGCTGGCGGTGCCCAATCTGCCGCAGCCGGAGGTGCCCGTCGGTCCGGATGAAAGCGGCAATGTGGAGTTGCGCCGTTGGAGTCCCGCCGCTGGCTTGGGTGGCTCACCCACCGCACTACCGTTTGAGCCGCGGGATCATGTGGCCCTGGGCGAGCGCCTGGGGCTGGACTTCGAGACCGCAGCCAAGCTCAGCGGCGCACGCTTTGCCGTGCTGCGCGGGCCGATCGCGCGTCTGCACCGGGCGCTGGCGCAGCTGATGCTCGACGTGCAAACCCGCGAGCATGGCTACACCGAGTGCTATACCCCCTACATCGTCAATGCGCAGACTCTGCGCGGCACGGGCCAGCTCCCCAAGTTCGAGGCTGACTTGTTTGCGGCCAAAAAAGGGGGGGCCGAGGGCGATGAAGAGGCCATGTATCTGATCCCCACCAGCGAGGTGACCCTGACCAATTTTGTGCGCGATACCATCCTGGCCGAGTCCGATCTGCCGATTCGCTTGACCGCCCACACGCCGTGCTTTCGCTCCGAGGCCGGGGCGGCGGGACGGGATACGCGCGGCCTGATCCGCCAGCACCAGTTCGACAAGGTCGAGATGGTGCAGATCGTGCACCCGCAGCACAGCCAGGCGGCGCTGGAGGAGATGACCGGCCACGCCGAAGCGATCCTGCAGCGCCTGGGCCTGCCGTACCGGGTGGTGCTGCTGTGCACCGGCGACATGGGGTTTGGCGCCGCGCGCACGCACGACCTGGAGGTGTGGCTGCCGGCGCAGGGCACCTATCGCGAGATCAGCTCTGTGAGCAACTGCGGCGACTTCCAGGCGCGGCGCCTGCAGGCGCGTTTTCGCAACGCGCAGGGCAAGACGGAACTGGTGCACACCCTCAATGGCTCGGGCCTGGCGGTCGGGCGGGCGCTGGTGGCGGTGCTGGAAAACTACCAGAACGCAGACGGCACCATCACGGTGCCGCAGGCGCTGCGGCCCTACCTCGGCGGCGCCGAGCGGCTGTGACCGCGGTCAGCGCAGCCCTGCCCCTGCGGCACCGAAGTCGCGCTGGATCAGCTCGATTTTGTAGCCGTCGGGGTCGGTGACGAAGGCGATCACCGTCGTGCCGCCCTTGACCGGGCCGGGTTCGCGCGTGATCGTGCCACCTGCGGCGCGGATGCGCTCGCACGCCGCGTACACATCTGGCACCCCGATGGCGATGTGGCCATAGGCCGTGCCCATCTCGTACTTGTCCACGCCCCAGTTGTAGGTCAGCTCGATCTCGGCCTGGCCAGGGTTGCCGCCCTCAAAGCCCAGAAACGCGAGCGTGTACCTGTACTCCGGGTTTTCGGAGGTGCGCAGCAGCTGCATGCCGAGCACCTGGGTGTAGAAAGCGATGGAGCGCTGCAGGTCACCGACCCGCAGCATGGTGTGGAGGATGCGCATGGGGGACTCCCGTTGGCGTCACTGAATGCGGCCAAAACTGGTGCGCAGGGGGTCGATGCCTCCCCCCCCGCCCTTGCCCCCGCCACGGTTTTTGTTGCGGTTGCGGCGGCCGCGGTCGTTCAAGGCATCGATGCCAGTGCGCAGCGGGTCTGGCTGGCGTGCGGCTGCCGTTGGCTGGGGTTTGTTGCGGCTCGGCTGGGCTGCGCCCCCGGCGGCGCCAGCGCCGCCGGGGCCTTTGGCCTTGCTGCGGCGGCGACGGCTGCGGTTGCGCCGTTCTTCGGTGTCGATGCGCACGCGCGTTTCCCCAGCGACGCCCCTGTCGCCATTTTGCGCGTCCGACGGCGCCTGGTCATGGCGCTCGGACTGCTCTGCCGATTCGGCGGCTGACGAGGCTTTCGCCGTGGGAGCGGCCTTGCGGGCACGCATGCGGTCGAGCATGTCGCGCCGGGCCGCCCTGGCTGCGGCGGCCATGACTTCGCGGCTGGGCGGCTTGCCAGCGCCGCCCCACAGTACCTGCCGGCCCATGGCGATGGGTTCGGCCTTCTCTGTGGGCTCGGGCATGAACTCCGGCAGCACCTGCACCGGGATCTGCTGGCCCGTGAAGCGCTCGATGGCCATCATCCAGCCTTCTTCGTCGAGGCTGACAAAGCTGAGTGCCTCGCCCTCGGCGCCGGCGCGGCCGGTGCGGCCGATGCGGTGCACATAATCTTCGGGCACATTGGGGATGTCGTAGTTGACGACGTGCGGCAGCTCCTCGATGTCGATGCCGCGCGCGGCGATATCGGTGGCCACCAGCACGCGCAGCTGCCCGCTCTTGAAGCCGTCCAGCGCCTGGGTGCGCGCGGTCTGACTCTTGTTGCCGTGCAACGCCATGGCGCTGATGCCGTGTTCGTTGAGGAACTGCGCCACCTGGTTGGCACCGAACTTGGTGCGTGTAAACACCAGCACCTGGTTCCAGCCGTTGCCGTCCAGCAGGTGCTTGAGCAGCGCCATCTTCTTGGTGCGACCCACGGGGTGGATGGTCTGGCGGATGCGCTGCACCGTGGTGTTGGGTGGCGTGACCTGGATGTGCCGCGGCTCGCGCAGCAGGCTGGCGGCCAGCGCCTTGATCTCGTCGCTGAAGGTGGCCGAAAACAGCAGGCTCTGCTTGTTGGCCGGCAGCAGCGCCAGCACCTTGCGCACGTC
>NZ_JARJMT020000051.1 GCF_029335975.1 Tepidimonas sp. | reverse complement strand
TGGGCGAGAAGAAAAAGACCGCCACCGTTGCCAAAGAGCGGTTGCAGATCATCCTCGCGCACGAACGCGCGGGTCGCAATGCGTCCGAGCCGGACTATTTGCCCGCCCTGCAGCGCGAGCTGGTGGCGGTGATTGGCAAGTACATCTCCATCAACCCCGAGGATATTCACGTCAACCTGGAGCGCCATGACAACCTCGAGGTGCTCGAGGTCAAGATCGAACTGCCAGACACAAGGCCGTGACGATGCCAAACTGGATCGACGTGGTGGGCACATTGGCCGCCACGCTCACCACGCTGAGCTTCGTGCCGCAAGCCTGGCGCACCTGGCGTACGCGCGACGTTGCCGGCCTATCTGTTGGCATGTACGCCACGTTCGCGCTCGGGGTGGCGTTGTGGCTGGTGTACGGGGTGCTGTTGGGTGCATGGCCGATCATCATCGCCAATGCGATTACGCTGGCGCTGGCACTGATGATTTTGGGCATGCGCTTGCGCTACCGCGGCGGTGCGCCGCAGAGACGTTGACGCGGCATGCGCTGCATTGGGGAAAATGCCGCGCGTGGCTTTGGCCCGGGTCGCTCATCTGGCGGCTGCGCGCTGCAGGCGGTCCCGGATTCCATCCCAGGCGGGGTCTGCCGGTGGCCGCTCGACCCAGATCCGATCCGTTGTGCCATCGTCCAGGCTGCGCAGCGTGGCAAACAGCTCGCGTGCAGCTGTCTCGGCACTATCAGGCATGCGGCACAGCCGCACATGGGGATTGACGATGCGCAAGGGGCTGCGGTGATAGACCACCAGCCCCCGGCTTTGCTGACCCAAAAGGTCCAGCGCGGTTTGCAACTCGCTTGCCTCCATCAAGCGAACCTCTGCCTCAGGTGCATAGTGCGAGGCCAGCGTGCCAGGGGCGCGCGGAGCATGGGCGTCGCGGTCGGCCAGTGGCACGCCCGCGATGCGCTCCAGCGCAGCTTTCTCGAGCATACCCGGTCGCAGCAACACCGGTGCGTCGCGGGTGCAGTCGATGATGGTGGACTCGATCCCCACAGGGCATGCGCCGCCGTCGAGGATGAGCAATTCGGTATCTGACAGCGTCCCCAGTTCGGCGGCCACATGGGCGGCCTGCGTGGGGCTGACACGCCCGAATCGGTTGGCGCTTGGCGCGGCCAAGCCCAAAATGCCGGCGCGCCGACAGGCGGCGAGCAATGCCTGGGCCACGGGATGCGCCGGGCAGCGCAAGCCGATGGAGGCTTGACCGCCGGCAGCGGATTCGGCCACACCCGCGCGCCGCGGCAGAATCAACGTCAGTGGTCCAGGCCAAAAGGCATCCATCAACCGCTGTGCGAAGGGGGGCACACCGGCGGCGTAGTGCGTCAGGCTTGCCATGCGTTCGGTCGATGTCGCATGAGCGATGTGGACGATCAACGGATGGTCGCTGGGACGGCCTTTGGCGGCGAAGATGCGCGCCACGGCCTCGGGTCGATCGGCATCGGCCGCCAGGCCATACACCGTCTCGGTCGGCATGGCCACCAGCCGCCCGGCGCACAGCCGCTGGACCGCATCGGCCAGGGCCTCGGCAGCCTGTGGGCCACGCGCATCGCGAATCAGTGCCATGGCGCGATGCCCAGTCGCTCGGCTGCGGCCCGTGCGGTGTGTTGCGCGGCCTCGGCCGTAGCGGCCGTGATTGTCAAATGGCCCATTTTTCGCCCCGGCCGGGCGTCGTGCTTGCCGTACAGGTGCAGATGCGTGCCGGGCAAGGCCAGTACCTCCGCCCAGTCCGGCGTCACGGCTTGGCCGTCGCGCCACCACAGGTCACCCAGCAGGTTGAGCATGATGGCTGGGCTGTGCTGCCGCGGGGTGGGCAACGGCAAACCGACCAAGGTGCGCACCTGGAGCTCGAACTGGGACACGTCGCAGGCGTCGAGGGTGTAGTGGCCGCTGTTGTGTGGGCGCGGCGCCATCTCGTTGACCACCAGCGCCCCGTCGTCGCTGCCGTCGTCAACGACGAAAAACTCCACGCACAGCACGCCCACATAGCGCAACTGCGTGGCAATCGTGCAGGTGGTGGCGATGGCCTGCTCGGCCAGGGCCGGCGAAACGCGGCCCGGAATCACTTCGGTAACAGTCAGGATACCGTCTCGGTGCAGATTGCGCTGGACCGGAAAATGCACCAGTGTTCCATCGGCACCGCGCGCCACGATGACTGACAGCTCGTCGCGCAGCGCCAGACCTTGCTCCAGCACGCACGGCACGCCGCCCAGTTGTGCCCAGGCAGCAGCCAGTGCGGCGCGGTCGGCCACGCGCACTTGGCCCTTGCCGTCGTAGCCCAAGCGGGCGGTTTTCAGAATGCCGGGCAGCAAGCCGTCGGGCACAGTGGCCAGATCGGCAGGCGACACGATGGCGACATGTGGCGCTGGGCCCACACCGCCCGCGCGGGCGCAGACGGCAAAGTGCGCTGTCTCGGCGATGCGCGCTTGCGCCACGGCACCAGCCTGGGGCCCCGGTGCCACCGGCCGCTGTGCAGCCAGGGTCGCCAAGGCACCGGCGGGTACATTTTCGAATTCGGTGGTGATGGCCTCGCAGCGCTGCATCAGCTGCGCCAGGCCTTGTTCATCGTCGTAAGCGCTGGCGATGTGATAGTCGCTGACACGGCCGGCTGGACTGGCCGCGTCCGGATCCAGCACGGCGGTCTGGTAGCCCAGGGCCTGCGCCGCGTGGACGAACATGCGGCCGAGTTGACCGCCGCCCATCACGCCCAGGGTGGCCAGCCGATTGCCGCCCGCCACGGGGCCGGGCAGGATGGGGGTGGCACTCATGGGCGGCCTCCCACGCCTGGTTCCACGGGCAGGGCCATGGCCCGCGCCATGGCCGTCTGCTCGGCGCGGAAGGCGTGCAGCCGCTCGTGCAGCGCCGTGTCGTGGCGGGCCAGCATCGCCACTGCGAACAAAGCGGCGTTGGCTGCACCGGCGGCACCGATGGCAAAGGTGGCCAC
>NZ_JARJMT020000046.1 GCF_029335975.1 Tepidimonas sp. | reverse complement strand
GTATTTCTTGGCCGACCCACCAAACTTGGCCGCCAGCACCGTCGTGATCGCCGCCGTCAGCGTCGTCTTGCCATGGTCCACGTGACCAATCGTGCCCACGTTGACGTGCGGCTTGGTCCGCTCGAATTTTTCCTTTGCCATTGCAACTTCCTTGCTTCAAAGAACGGTGCCCGTGCGGGTTTAAGGTCTGAGGCACAGTCCCGCCACGGGCAGCGGGACCCACCCCTTGCGCGGGGCGCCCAAGACCGAGAAGGGGATTACTTGGCGCGCGCGGCGATGATGGCCTCTTGCACGTTGCGCGGGGCTTCGCTGTAGTGCTTGAACTCCATCGTGTAGGTGGCGCGGCCCTGCGACATCGAGCGCAGCGTGGTGGAGTAGCCGAACATCTCGGACAGCGGCACCTCGGCCTTGATGACCTTGCCGCCACCGGGCAGGTCGTCCATGCCCTGCACCATGCCACGGCGAGACGACAGGTCGCCCATCACGTTGCCCGCATATTCTTCGGGCGTCTCGACTTCGACGGCCATCATGGGCTCGAGGATGACAGGCTGGGCTTTCTTGCAGCCTTCCTTGAAGCCGAAAATGGCCGCCATCTTGAACGCTTGTTCGGAAGAGTCCACTTCGTGATACGAGCCAAAGTGCAGCGTGACCTTGACGTCGACGACCGGGTAGCCGGCCAGCACGCCGGTTTGCAGCGCTTCTTCGACGCCTTTTTGCACAGCCGGGATGTACTCACGCGGCACGACGCCACCCTTGATGGCGTCGATGAACTCGAAGCCTTTGCCGGCTTCGTTGGGCTCGATCTTGAAGACGACGTGACCGTACTGGCCCTTACCACCCGACTGGCGAACGAACTTGCCCTCGGCCTCTTGCACGGTGCCGCGAATGGTTTCGCGGTAGGCCACCTGCGGCTTGCCGACATTGGCCTCCACGCCAAATTCGCGCTTCATGCGATCGACGATGATCTCCAGGTGCAGCTCGCCCATGCCGGCGATGATGGTTTGGCCGGATTCTTCGTCGGTGTAGACGCGCAGCGACGGATCCTCCGCCGCCAGGCGCGACAGGGCGATACCCATCTTCTCTTGGTCGGCTTTGGCCTTGGGTTCGACCGCCTGCCGGATCACCGGCTCGGGGAACACCATGCGCTCCAGCACGATCGGGGCGGCGGGGTCGCACAGGGTTTCACCGGTGGTGACTTCCTTGAGGCCCACGCAAGCGGCGATATCACCAGCGCGGATTTCTTCGATCTCTTGCCGGTTGTTGGCGTGCATCTGCACGATACGGCCGATACGCTCCTTCTTGCCCTTGACCGAGTTAAGCACCGTGTCGCCTTTGCGCAGCACGCCCGAATACACGCGCACGAAAGTCAGCTGGCCCACGAACGGGTCACTCATCAGCTTGAAGGCCAAGGCGGATAGCTTTTCCTCGTCGCTGGCCTGACGGGTGGCCGGCTGTTCACGGTCGTCGGTCCCAGCCACCGGCGGGATGTCCACCGGCGAGGGCAGGAACTGGATGACCGCATCGAGCATGCGCTGCACGCCTTTGTTCTTGAAAGCGGTGCCGCACAACATCGGCTGGATTTCCACCGCGATGGTGCGCTGGCGCAGGCCGGCAATGATCTCGTCCTCGCTGAGCTCACCGGACTCGAGATACTTATTCATCAGCTCTTCGCTGGCTTCGGCGGCGGCCTCGACCATCTTTTCGCGCCACTCGTTGGCCTGATCCACCAACTCGGCGGGAATGTCGCGATACTCGAACTTCATGCCCTGGGAGGCATCGTCCCAAACAATGGCCTTCATCTTGATGAGATCGACCACGCCCTGGAAATGGTCCTCGGCGCCAATGGGGATGACGATGGGCACCGGGTTGGCCTTCAGGCGCAGCTTCATCTGCTCGTAGACCTTGAAGAAGTTGGCGCCAGTGCGGTCCATCTTGTTGACGAAAGCCAGACGGGGCACCTTGTACTTGTTGGCCTGACGCCAGACGGTCTCGGACTGGGGCTGCACGCCACCGACCGCGCAGTACACCATGCAGGCGCCGTCGAGCACGCGCATGGAACGCTCCACCTCGATGGTGAAGTCCACGTGGCCCGGGGTGTCGATGATGTTGAAGCGGTGCTCGGGGAAGTTGAGGTCCATACCGCGCCAGTAGCAGGTGGTCGCGGCGGAGGTGATGGTGATGCCGCGCTCCTGCTCCTGCTCCATCCAGTCCATGGTGGCGGCGCCGTCGTGCACCTCACCCAGCTTGTGGTTCACGCCGGTATAGAACAGGATGCGCTCGGTCGTGGTGGTTTTGCCGGCATCGATGTGCGCCGAAATGCCGATGTTGCGGTAACGCTCGATGGGCGTGGTACGTGCCATGAGAAAACTCCGATGTTGGATGGGCGAAGCCCGCCGACCTCGTGCAGTGCGGTGGCGGGCTTGGGCTTTGGGTTCGCAGCCGGGCGCTCGGACGGCGTCAGAAGCGGAAGTGGCTAAAGGCCTTGTTGGCCTCGGCCATGCGGTGGACCTCGTCGCGCTTCTTCATGGCGCCGCCGCGGCCTTCGGTGGCCTCGATGAGCTCATTGGCCAGGCGCAGCGCCATGGACTTCTCGCTGCGCTTGCGCGCGGCTTGCTTGAGCCAGCGCATGGCCAGCGCCTGGCGGCGCACCGGGCGCACTTCGACCGGGACCTGGTAGTTGGCGCCGCCGACGCGGCGGGACTTGACCTCCACGAGGGGCTTGACGTTGTTGAGCGCGGTCGAGAAAACCTCCAGCGGATCTTTGCCGGTCTTCTTCTCGATGTGCTCGAGCGCGCCGTAGACGATGCGCTCGGCGACCGCTTTCTTGCCGCTCTCCATGACGACGTTCATGAACTTGGAGAGCTCGACATTGCCGAACTTGGGATCCGGCAGGATTTCGCGTTTAGGGACTTCGCGACGACGTGGCATGGTTCGATCCTTTTTGCTTCAGTTGGCACTCAGGTGCCCCGAGGGCCATCGGGACCCTCACTTACTCGACCACAAACAACCCGGGGATTGCCGCAGTCACACTGCCGGAGGCCCGCCAGCCAGGCATTCCGACACCGATGCGTGACAGCCGCATGACGGCCGCGCACGCGTCATGACGCCGATCAGGCCTTCTTGGGCCGCTTGGCGCCGTACTTGGAGCGGGCTTGCTTGCGGTCCTTGACACCCTGCAGGTCCAGCGAGCCACGCACGATGTGATAGCGCACACCGGGCAGGTCCTTCACGCGGCCGCCACGCACCAGCACCACCGAGTGCTCTTGCAGGTTGTGGCCCTCACCGCCGATGTACGAGATGACCTCGAAGCCGTTGGTCAGGCGCACCTTGGCGACCTTGCGCAGCGCCGAGTTCGGCTTCTTGGGCGTCGTGGTATAGACGCGGGTGCACACACCCCGCCGCTGGGGGCAGTTCTCCATCGCCGGGCTCTTGGACTTGGTCTTCTCGACCGTCCGCCCATGGCGCACGAGTTGGTTGATGGTTGGCATAATGTCCCTAAACGTCAAAAACAATCAGGCCTTCGGATGAATCCGAAAAGCCCTCTACTGTAACACGCGCCAGGATTGAACGCAACGGCCAGACGGCGCATTCAGCGGATCCACAGCCGCAGGGCATCCCAAAGCCGCCCGAGCAGCCCCGCCTCATCGACGGTCTCCAGCACCACCAGCGGCACTTCGGCGATCGAATCACCCGCTGCTGAGATTACCCGTAGCGTGCCCAGTGGCTGTCCTTTCTGCAGCGGTGCGACCAGGGGATCGGGGCGCACCACCTCGGTGCGCAAGCCCTTGGTCAAGCCGGCCGGCACGGTTACCACCACGCCTTCCGGGCGGCCCAGCTTGACCGCGCTGGCGCGACCCTTCCAAACTTCGGGGGTGGCCACCGGCTGGCCCGGCGCCGACAGCCGCACGGCCTCGAAGGCGGTGTAGCCCCAGTTGAGCAGCTTCTGGCTTTCAGCGGCGCGGGCATTCTCGCTGGCCGCCCCCAGCACGACGCTGATCAGGCGGCGCTGCGCCGCCGCCCCCTCGCCTAGACCCGGCGCAGGCCGGCGCGCCGTGGCCACGAGGCAGTAGCCCGCTGCGGCCGTGTACCCGGTCTTGAGACCATCCACGGTGGGGTCGCGAAACAGCAACAAATTGCGGTTGGTATCGTTGGCCGCGGGCGTGCCGGGATAGCGGTAGCGCTGGATGGCGTAATACCCCACATACTCGGGGAAGTCGCGCAGCAGCCTCATGGCCAGGGTAGCCAGATCGCGCGCGGTCGTGGTGTGCCCCGGCGCGGTGAGTCCTTCCGGGTTTTGGAACTGGGTGCGCGTCAGGCCCAGGGCCTTCGCTTGGCGGTTCATGAGTTCGACGAAATGCTCCACGGTACCCCCCACCCCTTCGGCCAGCGCCACGGTGGCGTCGTTGCCAGACTGAACGATCATGCCCTTGAGCAGATCCTCCACGGGAATCTGGGCGTTGGGGGTAATGAACATGCGCGAGCCAGGCATGCGCCATGCCCGCTCGCTGACGACGAGCTTTTGGTCCACGGCCAGCTTGCGCGCTTTGAGCGCATCAAACACCAGATACGCCGTCATCAACTTGGTCAGCGAGGCCGGCTCGACCGGCTCGTCCGGGTCCTTGGCGGCGAGCACCTGGCCGCTGGTGGCGTCCAGCAGCAGCCACGCCCGCGCAGCCACCTCCGGCGGCTGGGGGACCTGGGCCTGTGCCAGCCCCACGACCAAGGCCCAGGCGCACAGTGCGGCAAGACACCTCCCGCCCCAACGGTGCAGCCCGCGCAGGTGGCGCAGGCGGCGCAAGTGGACACGGATGCCAGCGAACGGCAATAACAGCGCAACGACGGACACGAAAAACCTCCAAGCCACCCGCGGCAGGGACGGCAGATCACAGCGCGCGCAGATGGCGCACGACCAGGGATTTGAGCAACGGCAGGCGCCCGTGGAAGAAATGCTCCCCCCCAGGCACCACGGTGATGGGCAGCCCCTGCGGGCGCGCCCAGTCGAGCACCGCAGCCAGCGGCACGGTGTCGTCGACCTCGCCATGAACGACCAGGGTACGCGCATGGAGTTCCGCGTCCAGCGCAGGGAGGGTGTAGCGGCTGGCGGCCGGGGCCACCAGTGCCAAAGCCTGCACAGGCCGCTGCGCCCCCAAGCGGGCGGCCGCGGCTGCGGCCACATAGCCGCCGAACGAAAACCCGGCCAGCGCCAGCGGGGCTGGGCCGTCCGTGCACGCTTGCACCACCGCGAGCAGGTCGTCGACCTCGCCCACACCGTGGTCGTGCACGCCCGCGCTGCCCCCCACGCCGCGGAAGTGGAAGCGCACCGCCACCCAGCCCTGCTGCACAAAAGCACGGGCCAAGGTTTGCACCACCTTGTTGTGCAGGGTGCCGCCAAACAAAGGATGCGGATGGGCAATTACGGCCACGCCACCACCCGGGCGGGGCGTGGCGGGTCGATCGATCGCCAGCTCCAGCGGGCCGGCCGGCCCGGGGATGGCAGACGACTCGGTGTTGACGTTCATCGGCGGGGCGGCACCGTGGCGTCAGCGCCCCACGTCGGGCGGCAGGCGCAACCGCTCGACGACAACCCCGTCGCGCAGGTGCGAAGTGACGATCTCGTCGATATCCGCATGGTCCACATAGGTGTACCAGACCCCTTCCGGATACACGACCGCCACCGGTCCGCCAGCACAGCGGTCCAGGCAGCCGGCTTTGTTGACCCGCACCTGGCCCGGACCGGCCAGCCCAAGGGCGCGCACCTGCGCTTTGCAGTGCTCGAATGCCTGCTGGGCGCCGCGGCGGGCGCAGCAGGCCTCACCATTGGCCCGGTCATTTAGGCAGAAAAAGATGTGGCGGCGGTAGTAGGGCGGCGGGGTGGCCGCATCGGGCGTGGCGTCGGTCATAAACGGCGATTGTAGGATGCCCCTTCGCTGCGGCGCAGGGCCAGCCGGGCCGCAGCGGCCACGGCCGCCCAGGGCCAGAGCCAACCCAGCCATTGGGACAGCCCATGAAAGCGGCTAAAGCGTCCCTGCTCCCAGGTCTGCAGCCATTCTCCTAGATAGGCGGGGTCGGGTACGCGGTTGAGCAAGCCCAGCACCATCCCCCCGGCGAGCACGGCCAGCAGCGCCGCCGCGCGCGAGCCGAGCGGCAGGGCAAACAGCGACATCGCCCCGGCTGCGGCCAAGCCCAACTGCGTGGGCGGCGTCAGCCACGCCCAGGCGTGCGGCGGGCCGAAGGACAGCACGGCCGACAAGGCCCCGCTGCCCCAGGCCACCACACCAAACAGCAGGGCAAAGGCGCTGCGCCGCCCAATGCCGCGAATGCTGGCGTAGCCCAACAACACGGGCAACCAAAGGCTCAAGGCGACCAACAGCGCTTCGGCCAAGGGGCCGGGTGCGGCCAGCGGCGGGCTTTGCGGCAGCCATGCCTGCAGGGGCGAGCCCTCTGTGGCCCGCCAAAGCGTCGCCTCCAGCCGCGGCCAGAACTGGCCGGTGCCAAACGGCACGGGCGTGGGGTACAACACGGCCAGGGGCCAGAGCAGCAACACCAGCCATGCCCACTGCCCACCCGGCTGCTGCCAGCAGGCGCGAAACTGCGCCCACGACCCGAGCACCCGCCAGCGCAGCAGCACCGCGGCCCCGACCGCGCCGAGCAGCGCGCCGATGGCGTTGAGCAGGGCATCGGCCTGCGACGGTACGCGCTGCGGCAGGTAGGTCTGGGCGGCCTCCATGGCCAGGGACAGCAGCGCCGGCCCGACGGCGCCCAGCACGGGCGCCCTCCGCGGCCACCCGGCGCGGGCCAGGGCCAGCGTGAGCAAGGCCCCGAGCGGCACATAACCCAAGAGGTTGGCGACGACGTCGAAACGGGTCCAGTACCGCGGCCAGGGCGCAGTCAGAAAGGCCCATGGCGCCACCCCCTGCGCCCGCCAGCCCTCGAACGGAAACAGGCTGGCATAAACGACCAGCACCGTATAGCAGCCCAGCAGAGGCCAAGCCAGCGACAGGCTGCGCGTACCGGGGCGGGGCACGGAGGTCGGCCTCACCGCCACCCGGCTCAGAAGGGCTTGACGACCACCAGCGCCACCGCCGCCAGCATCAGCAGCACCGGTACTTCGTTGAACCAGCGGTACCACCGATGGCCATGGCGGTTGGTGCCCGCCTCAAAGCGCCGCAGCAACCGCGCGCAGGCATGGTGGTAGCCGATGAGCAGCACCACGATGGCCAGCTTGGCGTGCATCCAGCCATTGCCCGGTCCCAGGCCGATGCCATAGCCGAGCCACAGCCACAAGCCCAGCGCCAGCGCAGGGATCGCCAGCAGTGTCATGAAGCGCAGCAGCTTGCGCGCCATCAGCAGCAGCCGCTCGCGCTCGGCACTGCTGTCGGCCGGCACCATCGCCAGGTTGACGTAGATGCGCGGCAAATAGAACAACCCGGCAAACCAACTGGCGATAAAGACGATGTGAAAGGTTTTGACCCACAGCATGCCTCACAGTGTATGCTAGGGGCAGAAAAACCGGGTGGTGGGGGTACCCGCGAGCGGCTGGGTCGGCGCAGACCCGCTCAAACCCGCCGTTCAAAAAGTTCACACCGGCTGCGCCCGCGCGGGCTACCATTGCCACCCATGGCCGAAGACACCCAAATTTCGTCTCCCTCCAGCGGCGTGGCGAGTGACGTGCTGCGCGTTTGGGCTGAGCATATTCGGGCCGCGGCGGCCGATCGCCGCCCCTTGCGTCTGCGCGGCGGCGGCACCAAGGCGTTTTATGGCGAACCCCTGACCGCCGAGGCCGAGGTGCTGGATACGCGGGCCTATGGCGGCATCTTGAGCCATGAGCCAACCGAGTTGGTGGTCACGGCCCGCTGCGGCACCCCGTTGGTCGAACTGGAGGCCGCCCTCGCCCGACACGCGCAGTATCTGCCCTTCGAGCCGCCACACTTCGGCGCGGGAGCGACCGTTGGGGGCATGGTGGCCGCTGGCCTGGCCGGCCCGGCGCGCGCCGCCGTGGGGGGGGTGCGCGACTATGTGCTCGGGGCGCGGTTGCTCAACGGTCGGGGCGAAGACCTGGTCTTTGGCGGCCAGGTGATGAAGAACGTCGCGGGCTACGATGTCAGCCGAGCGCTGGCGGGCAGCCTGGGCACGCTGGGGCTGATCACCGAGGTGTCGCTCAAGGTCCTGCCCCGGCCAGCCGGCGAGGCCACGTTGCGGCTGCCGTTGTCCGCGGACGCGGCGCTGCAGCAGCTGGCGCGCTGGCGCGCCCAGCCGCTGCCGCTCAACGCCAGCCGTTGGCAAGACGAAGCGGGCGGCATCTTGTTGCTGCGGCTGCGCGGCGCGGCCGCAGCGGTGGAGGCGGCCTGCCAGCGCTTGCTGGCCGA
>NZ_JARJMT020000027.1 GCF_029335975.1 Tepidimonas sp. | reverse complement strand
GAGCAGCACGCCATCGGCCGGCGCTCGCACCGTCGCCTGGGCACGCCTGGCGCGGGCCTGCTGCACCGCTGCCTCGGCCTGTTCCAGCCGCCGTCGCGCCGCATCCCGAACCCGATCCGCCGCATCCAGGGCTGCCGTGCTCAAAAACCCTTGGGCCTGCAGCTCGCGCTGGCGCTGCCATTGGCGCTCGGCCTCGACCGATTGCCCGAGGGCATCCTGGCGCTGCGCCTCAGCCTGAGCCAGCGCGGCCTGCCACTCGTCGGCCTCCAGCGCCACCAATACCGTCGCGGCGCGCACCGCCGTGCCTTCGGCCACGGGGGTGGCCACCACGCGGCCCGTCAGCGTGCTGGCCAACGTCGTCTCGCGGGCAGGGGCCACGCGTCCCGCGACCACCACCGAGGTTTGCACGAGCTGCTCGGCCAGGGTGATCGCGCGCACGGGGGTCGGGCGCTGGGTCCACCACACCGCCGCGCCCGCCAGCGCCACCGCCGCGCCCGCCAGCCACCACCAGATTCGTCCTGCCATGCTGACCCTTCCCCATCCCACAGCGCGAGACCGCGCGCTAAGCACAGGGGCGATTGTGCCCGCAGCACACATGCGCGGGGTCGGGTGGGGTATCGGGCTGCCCCGACGCTCGCCTTCAGGCCGCCGCCGCCGACGGCCGTACCAAAGTGGCTGGCGCCTCCGTCCTTGGTGGTGATGCCACGCGCGCCCAAGCGCGCTCATGGAAAAAATAGGCCACTGCCTGGACGGTCGGCTCCAGCAGGCTGAGCGTCAGCGCGGCCAGCCAACTGCCCGTGACGGCGTAGGCGACCGCCAGCGCCACCGTGACATGCATGACATAGTAGGTGGCGGTCTTCATCAGCGCCAAGCGGTGGACATGAGCAATGCGACGCAGTCGAGCCATGTAGAACTCCCCATTCGTTGTCAAAGGTCTCGCGCAATCGTATGTCGATTGATTTGATCGGTCAATCGATGACTATTATTTGATAGATTGCGGCAAATTATTATCGGCTTGTGCTCGTGACTGCGCTGCGCACACAGTGCCGTTCCAGCGGCAGCTGCCGTCGTCACCGCGCGCAGCATGGGCATGTCCCTGGCAACCCACGCGGCACAGCCAGTCCACGGCATCGCCCGGAGGATCGACTTCGGCAGTTCGGCAACGGTCTCGGGGCGCAGCCCCGCAAAACGCCAACACCCACGGCGTTGGCAATCCCCACAACAGGCCGGTGCGCAGCACGATCAAACACCCGCGCAAACGTACCACCTCGCGCTCCAACGCCGCGCAATGCTGGCGCCATTGACGCAATCCGAGGTCTGTGTGATGTTGCGCCCGCGCCCATTGGCGGCAGAGCACAGCGTACTCTTCGATCAAATCGGTCATCGCGCGCCCCGACTGAGCTACACCGATGCGAGTGCCTGCGAACACTCATGGTCGCCTGAAGGCGGCAAGGGCGACCCCGTATGGACAGCTGCACCTGCCGCATGGGCACGCTCGCACCACAGCGTCGAGAGGCGAGCCAACACAGCCGCCATCGGCGTCGACCATTCCGGATGATTGGCCAGGCGGCGCAGGTTCAGTGCAAGTTTGTGGGCCGCGTACAGGCAAACAGGGTGCGTGTGGTCGCGCGTGGCTTGGTGGTGCAACAAGGTCAAGGTGCTGACCAACAGCGGCTCCAGTAGGGCTGGATCGGCAAAGCGGTTCACGGCATTGGCTCCAAAAGAAGGGTTTGCATTCGCCGCGACCTGACCGAGTCCACAGCCTGGACAACCGCAGTCAGATCAACGACGCGCCCTGACTTTATCACGAATGATTCGCATTTGCATATGTATGATCCTTCCAGATCGCCCACGGCATATCACTCTGGCGTCCCAGAGCCTCCAGCTCGGCGCAGGTGCGCTGGGCAAACCAAGCCGCCAGCTTGGTAGCCGTGCTGGGTTGCAGGCAGTCGGCCGGCGCCAATGGCCCCAGGGATGTGAGTTGACCGAGTCGGTCCACAAAGTGTGGCTCCAGCGCTGCCAGGGCCACCCGCCCATCCGCGCAGCGGTAGATCCGGTAGCCTGCATATCCTCCGCCCAGCAGGGCGCCGGGCGCGGTCAGACCCCAGGCACAGGGCCGCGCCAACCACTCTGCGGCGTCCGCCAGCGCCACATCGTGCACCGTGCCGCGACCAGTGGCGGCGCGCTGCAACAGCCCAGTCAGCACAGCTTCCGTGGCCAGCAACGCACCGGCCATGTCGGCCAGCAGGCTGGGCGGCAGCGCATCGCCCTGGATCAGTCCGGCCTCGGCCTGGTAGGTGAGGTCATGCCCCGCTTCCTCGGCGCGCGCACCGGCCGCACCAAAAATGCGCACGATGCACAGGCGCGGGTGGCGGGCTTGCAGGGTCGCCACATCGAGCCCCAGCTTGGCCAGAGCGGAGGGCCGAAACGAGGTCAGCAGTACGTCTGCTCCCGCCAACACGCGCTGCAGGCGGCGCTGGCCCGCAGGGGTCTTCAGATCCAGCACGGTGATGCGCACACCGCGGTGCATCTGGGCATAGGCCGCCTCGCAGTAGCCCCGCATCGGGTCGCCAGCGGGGGGCTCGATCTTGGTACAGCGCGCCCCCAGCGCGCGCAGGCGCGCAAGAGCGGCGGGTCCGGGCAGATTCAGCGCCAGGCTGACGATGCGTACGCCAAGCAACGGCAGGAAGGTTTGGGCCATGACACCATGATAGGCCACACGGGCGTGGCCGCCACTTGGGCCAGATCATGTCGCCATCGCAGCGGCACACGGCACTACAATGTTTGTCGCCGATTTGTTATAAGAAACGGGGACACTGAGCAATTGCCGTGACCCCGTCGAGGAGACCCCCTGCCATGCCGTTGCGTGCCACCAAAATCGTCGCCACGCTAGGCCCCGCCAGCGACGCGCCCGAGGTGCTGGAAGCCATGATCCGTGCCGGGGTCGATGTGGTGCGACTGAATTTTTCGCACGGCACGGCCGACGACCACCGCCGCCGTGCCGCCGCGGTGCGCGAAGCCGCTGCGCGCTTGGGCAAAGAAGTGGCCGTGATGGCGGATCTGCAAGGGCCCAAGATCCGCGTCGGCAAGTTCGCGCATGGCAAAGTCACATTGGCCGAAGGTGCGGCCTTCACGCTAGACGCCACGCGCAGCGAACCGGGTGATGAGCATGCGGTGGGGCTGGACTACAAAGAACTGCCGCGCGATGTGGTGCCAGGCGACGTGCTGCTGCTCAATGATGGATTGATCGAGCTGCGTGTCGAGCGGGTGGAAGGTGCGGCGGTTCACACCCGCGTGGTGGTGGGCGGCGAGCTGTCCAACCACAAGGGCATCAACAAGCGGGGTGGGGGGCTGACCGCCCCCGCGCTCACGCCCAAGGACATGGCTGACATTGCCACCGCCATGGCGTTAGAGGCTGACTATGTGGCGGTGAGCTTTCCCAAAAATGCCGACGACATGCGGCTGGCGCGCCGGCTGTGCGAGGAAGCTGCGCGCGACGGCCACCGCCCGGGTCTGATCGCCAAGATCGAGCGTGCCGAGGCCATCCCCGAGCTGGAGGCCATCCTGCTGGCCAGCGACGGCATCATGGTAGCGCGCGGCGACCTGGCGGTGGAAGTCGGCAACGCCGCCGTGCCGGCGCTGCAAAAACGCATGATCGCGCTGGCGCGCGCGCACGACCGGCTGGTCATCACCGCCACGCAGATGATGGAGAGCATGATCCACGCGCCGATCCCCACCCGAGCCGAGGTCAGCGATGTGGCCAACGCCGTGCTAGACGGCACCGATGCGGTGATGCTCAGCGCCGAGACTGCCGCCGGTAAATACCCGTTGCAGACGGTGCAGGAAATGGCTCGTATCTGCCTGGCGGCCGAGCAAGCCTACCATGACGCGCTGGACTACGATTTTGTCGGCAAAACATTCGAGCGCATCGACCAGTCGATCGCGCTGGGGGCCTTGTTCATCGCTTCGCATCTGCAGGCGCGAGCCATCGTTGCGCTGACCGAGTCCGGCGCAACCCCGCTGTGGATGAGCCGGTACACGGTGGATATCCCGATCTTTGCCATCACGCCGCGCTTGGCCACGGCGCGCCGGCTGGCGCTGTTTCGCAATGTGCACGCGCTGCACCGCGTCAAGGGCAGCGCGGACCGCGACACCGCGCTGGAGCAGGCGGTGCAGCAGCTCAAGACGTACGGTGCGGTGCAGGCTGGCGACCGCTATGTCATCACCGCTGGCGAGCCGCTGGGCCAGCCGGGCGGCACCAACATGCTCAAGGTG
>NZ_JARJMT020000010.1 GCF_029335975.1 Tepidimonas sp. | reverse complement strand
GGTGGATTTCTCGTTCGAGATCGCCGGTCTGTCGCGTTTTCGCGTCAACGCTTTCAACCAGCACCGCGGGGCGGCAGCGGTGTTTCGCACCATTCCCGCCAAGGTGCTGTCGCTGCAAGACCTCCACTGCCCGCGCATCTTCGCCGATCTGGCGATGAAGCCGCGTGGACTGGTCTTGGTGACTGGCCCCACCGGCTCCGGCAAATCGACCACACTGGCCGCCATGGTCAACCACCGCAATGAAAACGACGCCGGCCACATCCTGACCATCGAAGACCCGATCGAGTTCTTGCATGAGCCGAAGAAGAGCCTGATCAACCAGCGCGAGGTCGGACCGATGACGCGTTCGTTCGCAGCGGCATTGCGCTCGGCGCTGCGCGAGGACCCGGATGTGATCCTGGTCGGTGAGATGCGCGACCTGGAGACGATCCGACTGGCGCTGACCGCTGCCGAGACCGGCCACCTGGTGCTTGGCACCCTGCACACATCGAGCGCTGCCAAGACTATCGACCGCATCGTGGACGTTTTTCCCGCCGAAGAAAAAGACATGGTGCGCGCCATGCTGTCGGAGTCGCTGGTGGCCGTGATCTCCCAGACACTGCTCAAGACCGTCGGCGACCAAGGCCGTATCGCGGCGCACGAAATCATGATCGGCACACCCGCCATCCGCAACCTGATCCGCGAAAACAAAGTCGCACAGATGTACTCTGCCATCCAGACCGGCCAGCAATACGGTATGCAGACGCTGGACCAGTCGCTCATCGATCTGGTGCGGCGCAATGTCGTCACTGCCGCCGAGGCGCGCAGCAAGGCCAAAAACCCCGACAACTTCCCCGCTTGACGGCGATCCAATCAGCGGGAACGCGCAATGGAACGCGATCAGGCCAGCCATTTCATCCACGAGCTGCTGCGGCTGCTGGTCAGCCGCAAGGGCAGCGACCTGTTCTTGACCGCCGACTTCCCGCCTGCCATCAAGGTCGATGGCGTCATCACCAAGGTGTCGCCGCAACCCCTGAGCGGTCAGCACACGCAGGCGCTGGCGCGTGCGATCATGAACGACAAGCAGGCGGCGGAGTTCGAGCGCACCAAAGAGTGCAACTTTGCCATCGCCCCGGCCGGTATCGGGCGTTTTCGTGTCAACGCATTCGTGCAGATGGGCAGGGTCGGCTTGGTGCTGCGTGCCATCCCGTCCCAAATTCCCACCGTCGATGAGCTGGGGCTGCCGCCGATCCTCAAACAGTTGGCGCTGGCCAAGCGCGGCATCTGCATTGTGGTGGGCGGCACCGGCACCGGCAAATCCACCACACTGGCCGCGATGGTGGACTGGCGCAATGAGCACGCCCACGACCACATCGTCACCGTGGAAGACCCGGTGGAGTTCGTGCACACGCACAAAAACTGCATCGTCACCCAGCGCGAGGTGGGCATCGACACCGACAACTGGGAGATCGCTTTGAAGAACTCGCTGCGCCAAGCGCCCAACGTCATCCTGATGGGCGAGATTCGCGACCGCGAGACGATGGAGCATGCCATATCGTTTTCCGAAACCGGTCACCTGTGCCTGGCCACACTGCACGCCAACAGCGCCAACCAGGCGATGGAGCGCATCATCAACTTCTTCCCGCACGACCGGCACCCGCAGCTGCTCAAGGACGTGTCGTTGAATCTGCGCGGCATGATCGCGCAGCGCCTGCTGCCGCGCGAGGATGGCAAGGGGCGTGTGGCCATCGTCGAGGTGCTGCTCAACAGCGCGCTCATCGCCGACTTGATCATGAAGGGCGAGGTCCAGGAAATCAAGGAAGTGATGAAGCGCAGCACCGAGATCGGCATGCAGACCTTCGACCAGGCGCTGTTTGCTGCCTTCGAAGCGCATCAGATTTCGTACGAGGACGCGGTGCGCAACGCCGACTCGCAAAACGACATCAAACTGCGCATCAAACTCGAAAGCCAGCGCGCGCGCAAAGGCGACCTGTCCGCCGGCACCGAACACCTGCAAATCATCTGATCCGAACGCTTCTCATGCCCCACGTCAACCCCAAAGCGTCGTACGACCCCATCCCCCCGCAGCGCGTGGCCTTTTTGGGCCTGGGCGTGATGGGCTGGCCGATGGCTGCCCACCTGGCGCTGGCCGGCCACACCGTCACCGTTTACAACCGCACGGCCGCCAAAGCGCAGGCGCTGGTGCGAGCCATGGCCGAGCGCGGCATCGACCGCGTACACGCTGCGGCCACGCCGCGCGCCGCCGCCGAGGGTGCCGCATGCGTGATGGCCTGCGTCGGCAATGACGACGACCTGCGCAGCGTCGTGCTGGGGCCTGACGGGGCGCTGGCAGGGATGGGGCCAGATACGGTATTTGCCGACCACACCACCGCCTCGGCCGAGGTCGCGCGCAAGCTGTATGTCGCCGCGCGCGAGCGCGGCTGCCACTTCGTCGATGCGCCGGTCTCCGGCGGGCAGGCGGGCGCCGAAAACGGCCAGCTCACCATCATGTGTGGCGGCGACGAGGCGCCGTTCGCGCGTGTGCAGCCGGTGATGACCGCCTATGCGCGCGCGGTCACCCGGCTGGGCGACAGTGGAGCCGGGCAGTTGGCCAAAATGGTCAACCAAATCTGCATCGCTGGGCTGGTGCAGGGCTTGTCGGAGGCGATCGCCTTTGGCCAGCGCGCCGGGCTGGACATGAAGCGGGTGCTGGACGTGATCGGCCAGGGCGCTGCGCAGAGCTGGCAGATGGACCACCGCGGCAAGACGATGGTCGAGGACCGCTTCGACTTCGGCTTTGCGGTGGACTGGATGCGCAAGGACCTGGGTTTGGTGCTACAAGAGGCGCGCCGCAACGGCGCGCGTTTGCCAGTGACGGCCTTGGTGGACCAGTTTTATGCCGATGTGCAGGCCATGGGCGGCGGACGCTGGGACACCTCCAGCCTGATCCGCCGTTTGCGCTAAAGGCACGCCCCGCCGCAGCGCCAGCGCTCCTCAACGGTCGCTGGACGACGTGGCTGCGTCCTGCTTGGGCGCCGGTGGCTGCAGCCGAGCCAGATCGGCCTCGCTGATGATCTCGAACACCCGCACCACGCGCTGCACGCCCGGTACGGTGCGCGCGATGTCGGCCGCGCGCTGCGCTTCGCGCGCTGTCACCAGCCCCATCAAATACACCGTGCCGCGCTCGGTGGTGACCTTGATCGCGTTGGCCGACAGGTCCTTGGCATCGATGAAAGCGGCCTTGACGCGTGCCGTCACCAGCGCATCGGAGGAGCGCGCCGTCAGCGACGGCGAGCCCATCACGACCAACTCATCGATCAAGCCCACGACATTTTCCACCCCCTGCACGATGCGCAGCACGGCCTGGCGGTCGGCCTCGGAGGCGACCTCGCCGGTGAGCAGCACCTTGCGGTTGAAGCTGGTGGGGTTGACACGCACACGCTCGCCGAGCTGTTCGCGCACGCGGTTGCTGACCTTCAGCTCGATCGTCTGATCCTCCAGCTGCGTGGCGGTGGTGCGGCGGTCGGTCGCCAACAGCACCGTCCCACCCACCGCCGCCCCTGCGACAAGGGGCGTGCAGCCGCTCAGTGGCATCAGGCATGCGATCGCTGCCGCGGTGGTCATGACGACAGTCGCCCAGGCAGGGAGTCCGGCGCGCTGGGAACGTCGATCGGTCAGAGAAGGAATGAGGGTCATGGTTCGATCAGCTCCTCGGTGTCTTCGCCCAGCAGCTGCACGTCGATGGCATCGCACATGGCGTGCAAGGCGACCAATTGGGCTTCGCGCACACGCGCCGGCCGCTCGGTGGGCAAGGTGACCAGCACATCGGTGTTTTTGAGCACATCCGGCAGTTCGCCGGGGCGTGCGCCCGTCAGGGCCACCACCACCATCTCGCGCTCGTGCGCAGCGGCGATGGCGGCCATCGCATCCGGCCCGGGCGGCCCTGCCACGATGAGCAGCAACACATCCCCCGGCAACCCCAGCGAGCGCAGCTGCCGCACCACGGACCAGGTCACCGGATCCAAACCCGTCGAGGCACCCGTGTTGACGGCAGGAAGGGTCCCCAGCGCCAGCGCCGCCAACTCAGGGCGCTCGCGCTCGAACCGGCCGACCAATAGCGCCACGACCAGCTGGGCGAACGCGGCCGACACCCCGCTGCCCCAAACCAGAATCTTGCCGCCGCCAGTCAGCCCGGACAGCATCGCGCCGGCTGCCGCCTCCAGCCCCGGCCCCACGCTTTGGGCGCACTGGTACTGCAGGTCGGCACCATCGACGAAATGCTGCTGAATGCGATGCACAAGCATGGGCACTATCTTATCGACTCGTCAATCCCAGGCGCTGGCTTCGAACGCACCGCGCACCCACTCGATCCGAGGGGGCTGCGTCGCCCCAAGTTCCCCGTCCACCAGCACGGCGTCGAAGCGGCAGGGCGGCACCTGCGGCAGCCGCGCCAGAAAGTGCCGCGCCGCAAACACGATGCGGCGCTGCTTGGTGCGTCCAATGCTGGCTGCCGCCCCACCATACTCGCCGCGGCCGCGCTGACGCACCTCGACGAACACGAGCGTGCCATCGGACTCCGCCATAATCAAATCGACCTCGCCACCCCCACGCCCGGGGCTGCGCACATTGCGCCGCACCAAACGCAGGCCGCGGCCCAACAGATACTGCAGGGCCAGCGCCTCTGCCGCGTCGCCCTGTGCTTTCATGCCTGGCCGCGCGCTGCGGGATCGGGGCCCTTTTCCATCCATCGCCATCGTGAATACGCCTCACTTGCTCGTCTCCGCCGCCACCGGATCGCCCGACGATGGGGGCTTGGCGGCGCGCCTGGCCGGCAGTCAAGATTATCCAGCCGGGGCGCTGTACATCGTGGCCACCCCGATCGGCAATCTGGCCGACATCACCCTGCGCGCGCTGCATGTGCTGCGCACGGTCGATGCCGTGGCCTGCGAGGACACCCGCCACACCGCGCGGCTGCTGCAGGCCTACGGGCTGCACGCCGAGCTGTTGGCCGTTCACGAGCACAACGAAAGCCGCATGGCCCCATCCATCGTCGAGCGCCTGCGGCGCGGCGAGCGTATCGCCTGCGTCAGCGACGCCGGCACCCCCGGCATCAGCGACCCGGGCGCGCGGCTGTGTGCCGCGGTGCGGGCTGCGGGCCTGCGCCTCATTCCCGTGCCGGGGGCCAGCAGCCTCACGGCCCTGCTGAGCGTGGCTGGCATCGCCGAAGGGGCGGTCACGGTGGTGGGCTTTCTGCCCGCGCGGGGGGCGGCCCGCGAGCGGGCCTGGCGGCATTGGTGCCAAGCCGACACGGGCTTGGTGCTGCTGGAGGCGCCCCACCGCATCGAGGCGCTGGCTGCCGAACTGTCGGCCCTGGGCGAGCGGCCGGTGACCCTCGGGCGGGAGCTGACCAAACAGTTCGAAGACATCGTCACCCTGCCCTGCGCGGGCGTGATCGACTGGCTGGCTGCCGACCCCCACCGCCGCCGCGGCGAATTCACGCTGGTGATCCACCCCCGCTCCACTGTACCGCCACCGGGGCAGCCGGGGGATGAGGATGCAGCCAGCACCGCGCTGCCCGCCGAAGCCCAGCGCGTGCTGAGCCTGTTGCTCGATGAGCTGCCCGTTAAATCCGCGGCGCGGCTGGCCAGCGCCATCACTGGGGTGCCCAAAGGGGTGCTGTACCAGGCCGCCCTGGCCCTGCGCGCGCCTTCGCACGATTGACATCCCCCCACCCATTCCAGCCACCACAACGCCTACTCCCCCATGAGCATCCGTAACCTCGAATTCTTGTTTGCCCCCCGCCGCGTGGCGGTGTTCGGTGCCTCCGATCGGCCACACAGCGTCGGCGGTACGGTTTGGCGCAACCTGTCCCGCGGCTTTCAGGGGGAGCTGTTTGCAGTCAACCCGCGCCAGCCCGCGCTGGGTGTACCCGTAGCGCGCGACCTGGCCGATTTGCCAGTGGCACCTGACCTGGCGGTCATCTGCACCCCGCCCGCTACCGTCCCCGGCCTGATCGCCAGCCTGGGCGAGCGCGGCACGCGGGCCGCCGTGGTCGTCACCGCCGGGCTGGACGCCGCGCACAAACAGGCCATGCTGGATGCGGCGCGCCGCCACACGTTGCGCATCCTGGGGCCCAACTGCATCGGCATGTTGGTGCCCCACCTGGGTCTCAACGCCAGCTTCGCCCACGCCGATGCCCAGCCCGGCAACATCGCCTTCGTCTCGCAGTCGGGCGCGCTGGTCACGGCGGTGCTGGACTGGGCCAATGACCGGGGTATCGGCTTTTCGCACTTCGTCTCGCTGGGCGAGCACGCCGATGTGGATTTTGGCGACATGCTCGACTATCTGGGCAGCGACGCACGCACCCGCGCCATCCTGATGTATGTGGAGTCCATCACAGCGCCACGCAAGTTCATGTCTGCGGCCCGGGCAGCAGCCCGCAACAAGCCGGTCATCCTGGTCAAGGCCGGCCGCTCAGCACAGGGCAGCCGCGCCGCCGCCTCGCACACGGGGGCGCTGGCAGGATCCGACGACGTGTTCGATGCCGCCATCTCGCGCGCGGGCATGTTGCGCGTCAACACCTTGCACCAGCTCTTTTTGGCTGTTGAATTGCTGGCGCGCTTTCGCGACAACCGCAGCGAGCAGCTGCTGGTATTGACCAACGGCGGCGGCGCGGGTGTGATGGCGGCCGACGCCGCCGCGCACATGGGCGTCGAGCTGGCCAGCCTGAGCCCAGAGACCCTCGCGCGACTGGATGCCGTGCTGCCTGGCAACTGGTCGCGCGCCAATCCGGTGGACATCATTGGCGACGCACCCGCACAACGCTATGTGGATGCGCTGCGCATCTTGCGCGAGGACCGCGACAGCGCCATCTTGTTCATCCAAGCGCCCACCGCCATCGTCCCCAGCGACACCATCGCCGAGGCCTTGTTGCCGCTGGTCACCGAGCGCCCGCCGCGGGTGCTGGGCTGCTGGCTAGGCCACGGTGCCGTGGCCGAGGCCCGGGCGCGCTTTCGTGCGGCGGGCATTCCCGACTACCCCACGCCTGAAGAAGCGGTACGTGCCTTTTCTTTCCTGCGACAGTACCACCGCCACCAGGCGGAACTGATGCAGACCCCACCTGCCCTGCCCGAGGGGCTGGCGCCGGATCTGGAGGGTATCCGCCAACTGGTGCGCGAGGCCTTGGCCAGCGGCTGCGAGTGGCTGACCGAGCCCCAGGCCAAGGAACTGCTGCGGCGCGCCGGTGTGCCCGTCACCCCGCTGCGCAGCGTCCCCGCCGACCCCCAGGCGGCCGTTGCGGCGGCCGATGCGCTCGGCTACCCCGTGGTGCTCAAAATCCTGTCCTCGGACATCACGCACAAATCCGACGTCGGTGGGGTGCGGCTCAATCTGCACGGTGCGCAAGAGGTGCTGGAGGCCGCCCGTGCCATGCTCGAACGGGTGGCCCAGCGCCGGCCCGACGCCCGCATCGAGGGCTTTACCGTACAGCCCATGGTCCGGCGGCGCCATGCGCATGAGCTGATCATCGGTGCGAGCATCGATCCGCTGTTCGGCCCGGTCATCCTGTTCGGCCAGGGCGGCACCGCCGTCGAGGTGCTGGCCGACCGCGCGCTGGCGCTACCCCCGCTCAACGTCGCGCTGGCCGAATCCTTGATCGAGCGCACCCGCATCGCGCGACTGCTGCGCGGCTACCGCGACGTCCCGCCGGCCCATCGGCCCTCGATCCACACCGCGCTGCTGGCGGTCTCGCAACTGCTGGCCGACGTGCCGGAAATCGCCGAGATCGACATCAACCCGCTGATCGTGGATGCAGACGGCGCGGTGGCGTTGGATGCGCGGGTACGCATCAGTGCCGCATGCCCGGCCGGTGCTGCCCGTTTTGCCATCCGCCCCTATCCGCAAGAGCTGGTCGAAACCCTGGACTGGCATGGCCAGACTTTGACCGTGCGCCCCATTCGCCCCGAAGACGAAGCCCAACATCTGGCCTTCCTGGAGCGGGTGGACCCCGAGGACATCCGCATGCGCATTTTCTACAGCCGGCGCAGCATCGAGCACAGCGAACTCGCCCGTTTGACCCAGATCGACTACGACCGCGAGATGGCCTTCATCGCCACCCGCGTCGGGCCCGATGGCACGCCCGAGACCATCGGCGTGGTGCGCGCTATCTGCGACCCCGACAACGACACGGCCGAATATGGCATCTTGGTGCGCTCCGACCTCAAGGGCATGGGCCTGGGGCGGCTGCTGATGGAGCGGCTCATCCGCTATCTGCGCAGCCACGGCACGCGCCGCATCGTCGGCACCGTGCTGCGCGAGAACAAGGGCATGCTCGGCCTGGTGGAGCGCCTGGGATTTGCCATCACCCCCCACCCAGAGGACCCGGACCTGCGGCATGTAGAACTGCCGCTGCAGCCTTGAGATACAGGCGGCAAGGCGAGCACTCGATGTTTTTTTGATGCAGCGCAACAAAAACGCTTGCATTTCCAGCATCACCCCCTATACTTGAGGGCATGTTGCAGCGCAGCATAAGCCGTCAAGTCCCCATCACTGGACGGACGCCCTTCGGGCAGGTTGCGCGCCATGACCCTTTGCCCATCCACCCGCTCTTCAAGGAGTCCCACCATGATGACCATCGAGCAAATCGTAGACCTGCACAAAAAGAATGCGGCCACCGCGTTCGACTTGGGTGAAAAAGCGCTGGCCGGCGTCGAAAAGCTGACCGAGTTGAATCTGCAAACCGCCAAGACGCTGATGGCCGAAGCGGCTGAACATGCCCAGGCCGTCCTGAGCGTGAAGGATATGCAGGACCTGGTCGCCCTGCAAAACGCCCTGCTGCAGCCCATGGGCGAGAAGGTGGCCGCTTACAACCGCCATGTGTACGACATCGCCTCCAGCCTGAGCGCTGAATTTGCCAAGGTCGCAGAAGCCCAATCGGCCGAAGCGCAAAAACAATTCGTCAGCGCGCTGGACAGCGCCGTCAAGAACGCTCCGCAAGGCAGCGAGCCGGCCGTCGCCGCCGTCAAGACCGCCGTGTCCACCGCCGCTGCGGCGATGGAGTCGGTGCAAAAGGCTGTCAAGCAAGCCACCGAACTGGCCGAAGCCAATCTGAAGGCCATGGCCACCACTGCGGTCAACGCCACCAAGGCGCCGCGCGCGACCAAGGCCTGATCCCAGACCAGGGCCCTTGCCCAAGCGCCTACCCGGCGTTTGCACGACACCCCGTGGCTGTACCGCGGGGTGTTCGTTTTTGGAGCGCCGCATAATCGGCGCTTGGTATTCCACCCCCCAAGAGGAGCTATCGATATGTCCATCGACACCATCGGCATCGTCGGTGCCGGCACCATGGGCAGCGGCATCGCGCAGGTTTGCGCGACCAGCGGCCTGAAGGTCGTCATGATCGACGTCAGCGACGCCGCCTTGACCAAGGGCCTGGCCACCATCGCCAGCAGCCTCGACCGCTTGATCAAAAAAGAGAAAATCACCGCCGCCGACAAAGACGCGGCGCTGGCGCAGATCCGTACGTCGACGAATTACGATGACCTCAAGGGCGCGCAGCTCGTCATCGAGGCCGCCACCGAGAACCTGGAGCTCAAGATCAAGATCCTGCGCCAGCTCGACGGCTTGCTGGCACCTGAGACTCTCATTGCCACCAACACCAGCTCGATCAGCATCACGCAACTGGCCGCCGTCACCGGGCGCGCGGACCGCTTCATCGGCATGCACTTCTTCAACCCGGTGCCGATGATGGCGCTGGTGGAGATCATCCGCGGCCTGCAAACCAGCGACGCCACCCATGACACCGTGCGTGAGCTGGCGCTCAAACTCGGCAAGACGCCGATCACGGTGAAGAACTCGCCCGGCTTCGTCGTTAACCGCATTTTGGTGCCGATGATCAATGAGGCATTCTTCGTGCTGGCCGAAGGGCTGGCCAGCCCCGAGGACATCGACGCCGGCATGAAGCTGGGCTGCAACCACCCGATCGGGCCGCTGGCGTTGGCCGACATGATCGGGCTGGACGTGTGTCTGGCGGTGATGAACGTCTACTTTGCCGAGTTCAATGACAGCAAGTACCGCCCTTGCCCACTGCTCAAAGAGATGGTGGCTGCCGGCTACCTGGGCCGCAAGACGGGCCGCGGGGTCTACGCCTACGCGTGACGCCTCCCGCGCGGGTGGGCGGCGGCACCAGCGGCGTCATGGCCCCGACGCCGCGGCACAGCGCCGATGGCTCAACGGTTCACGAAAGACCCGGACTTGCCGCCGTGCTTTTCCAGCAGCCGCACATTCGTGATCACCATGGCCCGATCGGCCGCCTTGCACATGTCGTAGATGGTCAACAGCGCCACCTGTACGGCGGTGAGGGCTTCCATCTCCACACCGGTCGGCCCCACGGTCTCGGCTGTCGCTTGCACGCGCACGGCGGGGGTCTGCGGCTCCACGGCAAACTCCAGCGCCACCCGCGTCAGCGCGATGGGGTGGCACAGCGGAATCAGCTCGCTGGTGCGCTTGGCGGCCATGATGCCTGCGATGCGCGCCACCCCCAGCACATCGCCTTTCTTGGCGTTGCCCTGCTGGATAAGGGCCAACGTCGCGGGCTGCATATGGATGCGCCCCTCGGCCACGGCCGTGCGGTGGGTGGCGGCCTTGGCGCCGACGTCGACCATGTGGGCCTGGCCCTGGGCGTCGAAATGGGTGAGCGGGGAACCGGTCTCGGGGATGGCGGGGATCGAGGTCATGACTGGCGGGGAATTCACGGCATGCAAACCGCATCATACGAGGGATGAGCGCGCCTTCCCACCGCACGACCGATCCCACGCTCGATGACGAGGCCCCGCAACGTCTGGTACCGATGGCTTGTCGTCGGCGCGACTGGCTGGCGGGCGCCCTGCGGGGCGCATTTGCCGGTGCTACCGCGCGCGCGCTGCTGCCTTGGCTGGGCATGGCTGGCGCAGCCGTGCCCGTCGGTGCCGATGCTGCCTCCAATTTGCCGGCGCTGGGCGATGGCGGAGAGCTGACGCTGTCGGAGGAGCGGCGCATCGGCGACCAGATCGCGCGCGCCATCTACCGTGACCCGGCCTACCTGGACGACCCGGTGTTGGGCGACTATCTGCAGCGCATCTGGGGCCCGCTGTTCCAGGCCGCCCGGCGCCGGGGTGAGCTGTCGGATGAACTGGCCGAGCGTTACGCCTGGCAATTGCTGCTGGCCCGCGACCGCACCGTCAACGCCTTTGCCCTGCCCGGGGGCTATCTGGGCGTGCATCTCGGGCTGATCGGCGTGACCGGCAGCGCGGACGAGCTGGCATCGGTCCTCGCGCACGAGTTGAGCCATGTCACGCAACGCCACATCGCCCGGCTACTGAGCCGGCAAAGGCAGCAAGCCCCCTTGGTTCTGGCGGCGATGGTGTTGGGGGCGCTCGCCGCCAGCGCGGCCCGCAATGCCGACATCGGCAGCGCGGCGATCGCGGGCGGCCAGGCGGTCGCACTGCAGGGGCAACTCAATTTCTCGCGCGACATGGAGCGCGAGGCCGACCGCATCGGCCTGACCGTCTTGCAGGCAGCGGGTTTCGACGGCCACGGCTTCATCGGCATGTTCGACCGGCTGCAGCAGACGGCCCGCCTGAACGACGATCGCAGCTACCCCTACTAGCGCAGCCAACCGCTCACCACCGAGCGTGTGGCCGACATGAGGGCACGCCTGCCGATCGAGGCGTCGGCGCGCGCGCCGCGCGGTCGGTGTGGCCGCCCCGCGGCCCGTCAGGCTGCGGTCGGAAGCGTGCGCACGGGT
>NZ_JARJMT020000004.1 GCF_029335975.1 Tepidimonas sp. | reverse complement strand
AGGCCGCCCGCTGGGCTACCAACCTGGGCATGTGCAGACGGTGCTGGACGCGATGGCCGCCGTGACCACCGAAGGCACGTCGGCGCGGGTATTCGCCGGCGCGCCGTACCGCAGCGGCGGCAAGACGGGCACAGCGCAGGCCGTCACCATCGGCCAACGGGACAAGTACGACGCCCGTCGGCTGGCGGAATCACAGCGCGACCACTCGCTGTATATTGCCTTTGCGCCGGCTGAGTCCCCGCGCGTGGCGCTCGCCGCCATCGTGGAAAACGCTGGCTTTGGCGCAGCCCACGCCGCCCCCATCGCGCGCCGCGTCTTCGACTACCTGCTGCTGGGCCTGTATCCGAGCGAGGAGGACATCGCTGCCACCCAGCGGGGCCAGAGCGCTGCGCCCATCGGCGTGCCGCGGCGCATTCAAGACGTGCCCTGGCCGCCGGCGGGTCAGGGCGCGGCGCCGTAAGCATCCCAGGTGGTTTTGGCGATCAGGGCAGCGACCACGGTGATGAATACGCCACGCACGAAGGCCGTGCCGTGCTTGAGCGCCAGCCGCGTGCCCAGCAGGCTGCCGACCACATTGGCAACAGCCATGGCCAGTCCATAGTGCCACCAGACGTGCCCCTTCCAGGCAAACAGCGCCACCGCTGCCACATTCGACGTGGTGTTGAGCAGCTTGGCCGAGGCGCTGGCGCTCAAAAAGTCGTAGCCCAGCCAGCGCACGAACAAAAACACGAAAAAGCTGCCCGTGCCTGGGCCAAAAAAACCATCGTAGAACCCAATGATTCCGCCCACCGCACACGCAGCCCACGTCTCGGCCTGGCCGGCGTAGCGGGGCCGATGGTACAGGCCCAAGTCCTTTTTGGCCAAAGTGTAGAGCAGCACAGCCCCCAGGATGAAGGGCAAGGTGCGCCGCAGCTGCTCCGCCGATATCAGCGTCACTGCCCACGCACCCAACCAGGCACACATCAAGCACACCAACGCCGCGGGCAGCAGGGCCGACCAGCGCACCTGCACCCGGCGCGCATAGCGCCAAGTGGCGGCGGCGGTCCCCCAGACCGAGGCGCTTTTGTTGGTGCCCAGCAAGGTTGCCGGCGGCGCATGGGGAAACACCGCAAACAGCGCAGGCACCAGAATCAGCCCGCCGCCGCCCACGATGGAATCCACAAAGCCCGCCAGCAGCGAGGCGCACGTCAACATCAGCCATTCCATGGTTCCGATTGTCACCGGCAGTCCTGCCTGCCCTTGTCACACGCAAAAAAAGCCCGGGCGCCTGTGGCGGCCCGGGCCATCCCCCGGAGACGATGGGGAGCTGGCGAGACGAAGCCGATCAGCGGTTGTAGGCCGACTCGCCGTGGCTGCTGATGTCCAGGCCCTCGCGCTCCTCCTCTTCGGAGACACGCAAACCCACGATCATGTCCACGATCTTGTAGGCGACGACGGCCACCACCAAAGACCGGACCCCATAGGTACAGAAAGCCGGCCACCAGCCCGATCACGATCGAGCCCATCGGCCCGACCGAACCGCAGGCCGGGGTGATCGCCACCAAACCCGCCACCGCGCCGGACGCCGCACCCAACATCGACGCCTTGCCTTTGCGCAGCGCCTCGCCCACAGACCACGCCAGCACGGCAGCGGCCGTGGCCAGCAGCGTGTTCAGGAAGGCCAGCGCAGCCCCGGCGGTGGACTCCAGATTGGCGCCGGCGTTGAAGCCGAACCACCCCACCCACAGCAGTGAGGCACCCACCATGGTCTGCGTCAGGCTGTGCGGGGGCATGGCCTCACGGCCATAACCGATGCGCTTGCCCAGCATATAGGCGCCCACCAGGCCCGCCATCGCGGCGTTGATGTGCACCACGGTGCCGCCGGCAAAGTCCAGCGCGCCCTTGCCCAGCAGGTAGCCGCCCGGGCCCCAGACCATGTGCGCAATCGGCAAATGATTGAAGGTAAACCAGATGGCGCTAAACAGCAACACCGCGCCGAACTTGATGCGCTCGGCCAAGGAGCCGACGATCAGCGCGCAGGTGATGCCGGTGCGGATGCGGATGACCTGTTCGATCGGGAAGACGAAAATCTTGCCGTCGCCAATCTTGCCGGTGCGGGCAGCCCCTTCGATGGCTTCGACCACCCGTTCGACGAGGGTGTCGGCCACGGCCGCCTTGACCTTGACCTTGACCTTGGGCAAAAAGTCGCCCCCCTACGCCGCGGCGCGGTGCAGCTTGAAGGGTTTGATGATGGCGGCAACCAGTTTCATGGCAGTCCTTTCCTTGGGGTTGCTCGCTTTGCTGCTTGGCTGCGCAACTCATCGAGCACGAGCCGTGCCAACCTTCTCGCGCGCAAAGGCCGCCTGCTCCGTGGCATGATGTTGGCTGAGGTCAATCGAACGAACAGGGGGACCATCGTCCATGGGTTTGTGCGTGGCGCGCAGCCGCACCCTCGTCGGGCTTGCGGCGCTGCCGGTGCATGTCGAGGTGCATCTGGCCAACGGCTTGCCGAGCTTCACCCTCGTGGGGCTGGCCGACACCGAGGTCAAAGAAGCGCGCGAGCGCGTGCGCTCGGCCATTCAAAACAGCGGGCTGGAGTGGCCCTCCTCCCGTCGCATCACCGTCAACCTTGCCCCGGCGGACTTGCCCAAAGAATCCGGCCGCTTCGATCTTCCCATCGCCCTGGCCATCCTTGCAGCCAGCGGGCAGCTCGATGCGCAAGCCCTGGCCAAGTACGAATTCGCGGGTGAGCTGTCCCTCAGCGGCGCCTTGCGGCCCGTCCGGGGGGCGTTGCCCATGGCTTTGGCGCTGCGCGCCGAGCAGGCTGCACACACCCCGGAGAGCGCCTTGGTCCTGCCCGCGGCGAATGCGGAGGAGGCGGCGCTCGTGCCTGGGATGACGGTCTATGGGGTAGACCATCTGCTGGATGTGGTGCGGCGCTACCCTGCCGCCGGAACCCCTCCAAACGATTGCACCGATTCGGGATGGCGACGGGCGGCATCTCGCACGATTCTGGTGCAGGATGACAAACCTGGCCTGGATCTCGCGGACATCAAGGGTCAGGCAACGGCCCGACGCGCACTCGAGATTGCCGCCGCGGGCGGCCACAGCCTGTTGCTGTCTGGCCCACCGGGCACTGGCAAGTCCATGCTGGCGCACCGACTGGCGGGCCTGCTGCCCCCATTAAGTGAGGAGGAGGCACTGGAGACCGCCGCAATCGCGTCGCTGGCGGGTCGGTTTCGACCCGAAGACTGGCGCCGGCGTCCCATGGCTGCCCCGCACCACAGCGCCAGCGCGGCGGCCTTGGTCGGGGGCGGCTCGCCGCCGCGGCCGGGCGAAATTTCGCTGGCCCACCATGGGGTGCTTTTCTTGGATGAACTGCCGGAATTCACTCGCGCAGCGCTCGAGGCCCTGCGCGAGCCGCTGGAGACCGGCACGGTGCGCCTGTCGCGCGCCGCGCGGCAGGTCGAATACCCTGCACGCTTTCAGCTCGTGGCCGCCATGAACCCCTGCCCCTGCGGCTATCTGGGATCGACCACACGCGCCTGCCGCTGCACGCCCGATCAGATCCAGCGCTACCGCAACCGACTCAGCGGCCCGCTGCTCGATCGCATCGATCTGCAGGTCGAAGTCCCGGCGCTGCCGGCTGAGGTCCTGCTGTCCGCGCCGCCAGGCGAGCCGTCGGCCACTGTGCGGGCGCGGGTGCGCACCGCGCGCGAGCTCGCCCAGGCACGCCAGGGCCACCCCAACCACGCCCTGCAGGGCGATGCGCTGCTGCGCCATGCCGCAGCAAATGAGGCCGCACGCCGACTGCTGCAACAGGCGGCGGCCCGGATGGGCTGGTCTGGCCGGGCCACGCACCGCGCGCTGCGCGTGGCGCGCACCATCGCCGATTTGGCAGGCTGCGCTCAGGTAGAGCCGGCCCATGTGGCCGAGGCGCTTCAGTACCGCCCCGCAGCCGGGGAAATGCCGCCATAATCGGTCGCATTTCTTCGATCAAGACATTGCCCAATGTCTGTCGCTGACTCGGCCGATCCTGCCCGCCAACCGACCGCCATCGACGGCAAGTCCCTACCCCCGCTGCGCTGGCCCATGTCCCCGTTCATCGGCGACGGCAGCATCAACCAGACAGACCAGCCCCAAGCCTGCGAGGTGGAGGGCCTCAATGGCCAGTCCCGCTCCTGTCTGCTGGTCGCGCTCGAGCCGAAGAAACGGCACAGATGGCCATCGAGGCCTCACTGACCGGCCACCTGGTGCTGTCCACCTTGCACACCAACAGCGCGGCAGAAACCGTGGTGCGGCTGCTGGACATGGGCATGGACCCGTTCAACTTCGCCGACTCGCTGGTGGCGGTGCTGGCGCAGCGGCTGGTGCGCCGCCTGTGCCCTCAGTGCATGCGGCGGGAACCTGCCACGCACGCCGAGCAGGAGGAACTGTGCGAGGACTATCGACATGCCTTTCCCGAGGATCTGCACCCCACGCCCGAGGCGATTCGGGCGGAATGGCGCGCCCAGCTCGGAGAGGACTCGACACCGCATTTGGGTCGCCCGGTGGGCTGCCCCGCATGCGACCACAGTGGCTACAAGGGGCGCACCGGCATCCACGAACTTCTCACCATCGACGCGGCGCTGCGCCGCTTGATTCAGACCAAGGCCCCATCCGAGGCGCTGGAGCATGCGGCCGTATCGCACGGACACTTTCGCACCTTGCGCCAGGACGGAATCCTCAAGGTACTGCAGGGCCTGACCACCATCGACGAAATTCGCGCCAGCACGGCGCATTGAGCAGCGCGCCGAGCGGACACCGTCACAAGTTGGGCGCCAGCCAGCGCGCCAGTTCCTCCACCGGCCAGCCGCGGCGCTGGGCCATGTCCTCCAGCTGATCACGGCCAATCTTGCCGACGTTGAAATAGGTGCTGTCTGGATGTGCCAGATAAAAGCCACTGACGCTGGCGGCTGGCGTCATGGC
>NZ_JARJMT020000153.1 GCF_029335975.1 Tepidimonas sp. | reverse complement strand
CGAATGGTTGCTGCAGCGCAATCCCACGGCCAAGGTCATCATTGTTGACCCCAAGGACGCATTCGTCACCGATGAAACGATGATGCTGGGCTGGCATCGTCTCTACGGCTTTACCCTGCCCGACGACTATGCAAAAAAAATAAGCGAAAAGGTAGAACTGCATCCCAGCGCGAAGCCCAGCATGATCAGCTGGATTCGCGCCAAGGAAGGCGGCCGCCTCCTCCGGCTCGATGCCAAACGCATGCAGGTGCAGACCGAGGGCGGCACGCTGCAGGCAGATGTCATCAACATCATTCCCCCGATGCGCGCTGGCGCCATCGCACGCAGCTTCGGCTTGGCCGACGACAGCGGTTTTTGTCCCATCGAGCGGCGCACATTCGCCTCGACGCGGGTGCCGAATGTGCATGTGATTGGCGACGCCAGCATCGCCGACGCGATGCCCAAGAGCGGCTTTTCCGCCAACACCCAGGCCAAAGTGGTCGCGCGAGCTGTCGTCGAGGAACTGGCGGGTCGCCAAGCCCCCGAGCCGCTGTGGGAAAACACCTGCTACGCACTGGCTGGAAAAGACTATGGCTTGTTCGTAGCCGATGTGTTTCGCATCCAACCCGATGGCAAGATCGGCCGCGTCAACGGCAAGGCACGCTATTTGCCGCTGGATGCTTCGCCGGTACAAATTCGGCTGGGGGCGCGCTACCAGCAGGCGTGGCTGCGCACCTTTACCCAAGACTGTTTTGCTTGATGCGAAAGGGAATGCACATGCAACGCTTGATCGTCCCCTGGCTGACTGCAGTAGCATTGCTGGGTACCAATGGCTTGGCGCATGCGGCTGGCGCACATACGACCAGCGCTGCCGAATGGACCAGCGCGAGCCTGCGGCAAGCCTTATCGGCGCTGCCTGCAGCCGACCCCAGGCGCGGTGAACAGGTGCACCAGCGGATGTTTTGTGCCTCGTGCCATGGTGAGGCCGGTGTGGCGCCGACCCAAAATTGGGCGCACTTGGCGGGCCAAAAAGCCAGCTACACGGCCAAAATGCTGCTGGACTACCAGCAAGGCCGCCGTCTTGAGACTCAGGGTGCGCAACTGATGCGCGATGTCGCGCAGATGCTCTCACCGCAACAGATCGCGGATGTGGCAGCCTACTACGCCAGCTTGCCACCACCGCGACCGGAGCAGGCGGCGCGTGCAGGGAAAGACACCACAACCCAGGTTGCGGAGCAACTGGTGCGTCGAGGCGATCCACAACGCCTGATCACACCGTGTGCCAGCTGCCATGGTGTCGCTGGTCAAGGCGGTAAGCTAGAAGCGCCGGCGTTGGCAGGCCAAAATCCGCTGTACTTTGTGCGCACGATGTTGCACTACCACGGTGGACAACGCAACAACGACGTCGCCAAAGGCATGCGTTTTTTTGCTGAGCGGCTCAGCCGCTCCGAAATCGAGGCGTTGGCCCGTTATTACGCCGATCTCGGCGTCGAACGTCGGCGTTAGGTGGGGCGCGGGCCTGCCGCGGGCTGCGGCCTAGCCCAGCAGCCCGTGCGCTTTGAGCTTGCGATACAAGGTTCGCTCACTGATGCCGAGTCGAGCCGCCAGCATCGCACGGCTGCCTGGGTATTCCTGCAAGGCGCGCTGCAGCATGTCGCGCTCTTGCTCGCGGCGTGCACGCGGCAGTGCCTCGGTGCACGCGGCCTCGGCGTCGGTCTTCGATGTCACCGGCGTCCGTGGCGGCATCGGCAGGGCGCGGTTGGCCGCACCCGCACAGCTGGCGCTCAGGGCTTCCTGGGCATGCTCTGGCAAGATTTCATCACCGTCGCACCACAGGGCGGCATGCTCGAGGATATTGCGCAGCTCTCGGACATTGCCTGCAAAGGGATGAGCCAGCAACAACGCCAGCGCTTCGGGATGCAGGCTCAGGCGCCGCTGAGGCAGCATGCGCTGCAGCAGAGCCGCTGCCAGCAAGGGGATGTCTTCGCGTCGCTCGCGCAGTGGCGGCAAATGGATGGGAAAGGTCGACAAGCGGTAGTACAAATCCTCGCGAAACCGATTTTGCTGCATCAGCGCATCGAGGTCGCGGTGGGTGGCCGCTATGACCCGCACATCGGTGCGTCGCAACTCGGTGCTGCCGACGCGGCGGAATGTGCCAGACTCCAACAACCGCAGCAGTTTGACCTGCATCGACAACGGGATATCGCCCACCTCGTCCAAAAACAGCGTGCCGCCGTTGGCCACCTCGGCGAGCCCGATCTTGGCATGCGTGGCGCCGGTGAAAGCGCCCTTTTCGTGCCCAAAAACCTCCGACTCGAACAGCGCCTCGGGAAGGCTGGAACAATCCACAACCACCAGCGCACGCGCAGCGCGCGGGCTGCCCTCGTGGATGGCCCGCGCCACCAGCTCTTTGCCCGTGCCGGACTCGCCCAACAGCAGGACATTGGCTTGCGATGGCGCCACGCGCGCCACACGCGCGAGCATACGCTGAAACGCTGGCGAGCGGCCCACCAGGGCTATTTCCTCGCCTGCGCGCGGATGAACGCTGGGCAGCGCAGCCATCTTCTCGACGAAATAGTTCAGCTGTCCCTGCCCATCAGGCAGCGGGGTCAGCTCGATGTTCACATACTCCTCGCCCTTGGGGGTGTGATGCAAATGCAGGACGCGCTCGCGGGCATGGGAGCGCAATGACTGCGCCAGCGGACACGACTCACCGGCTTGATCGCATGGCCGATCGAAATGGTGGGAAACTTCAAAGCAGCGCCGTCCGACCACCTCTTGCTGCGGACTGAATGCGAGTCGATATGCGCTGTTGGCCGCCAAGATGCGGTACTCGCGGTCGAACAAAATATGGGGCTCTGGCAAGCTTTCGAGGAAGGCAGCGAGTTCGGGCAGCGGATTCATAAAGACCATCCTTTAACATCTGCCATGATTGTCTGCCAAATGGCGACACCAAACCGGTGTTGGGGATATCTGGCGACCTTGCGCTGGGATGCGCGGCTGCCATCCGGTTGGCACGCATCCTGCATCTGCCGCAGCCAGAGCGAAACGTGGCCGTCTGTTGCGGCCACATGTGGAGTTGGTTTTGCACCCGTCTGAGGAGGTCTCTGTGACGATCCCACCGACCACCCCCTATGCGGCACTCGGCGGCGAGGCTGCCGTACGGCGTTTGGTGAACCGCTTCTATGATCTGATGGATGAGTTACCCGAAGCCTGGGGTGTGCGCAAGCTGCATCCACCCAGCCTGGACGTTGCGCGTCAGAGCCTGTTCGAGTTCCTATCAGGCTGGTTGGGGGGGCCGCCGCTGTATACCCAGAAACGAGGCCCTGCGCGCCTGCGCATGCGCCACCTGCCGTACGCGATCGGGGCATCAGAGCGCGATCAGTGGATGTTGTGCATGCGTTTGGCACTGGCGGAGGAAGTTGGCGACGAAAATTTGCGTCGCGCTCTGGAGCAAGCGCTGCAGCAACTGGCGGACCACATGGTCAATGTAACCACCGCTGCAACGGCCTGAGGCGGCCTTGTGGCGCGCAGACCCCGGCCAAATTCCGGCGTAGGCGCGCCACAGTCAATAGCCACTGTCGTAGCCAGCCAAATTCTCGAAGCGCGTCAGCGCGCTCAAAAACGCCAGTTTGACGGTGCCCGTCGGGCCGTTGCGTTGCTTGCCGATGATGATCTCGGCGACGCCTGGCTCTCGACACTGATCCTTGGTGTAGTACTCGTCGCGGTAGATGAACATGATGATGTCCGCGTCCTGCTCGATCGCCCCCGACTCGCGCAGATCTGACATCATCGGGCGCTTGTCGGTGCGCTGCTCCACGCCGCGGTTGAGCTGTGACAACGCGATCACTGGGCACTGCAGCTCTTTGGCCAGCATCTTCAGCCCGCGCGAAATTTCACCCAGCTCGGTGGCGCGGTTTTCCTCACTCGAACCCGAACCGTTCATCAGCTGCAGATAGTCCACCACGATCAAGCCGAGCTTGCCGCATTGGCGTGCCAGCCGGCGTGCATTGGCGCGCAGCTCCGACGGCGTCAAGCCCGGGGTCTCGTCGATGTAGAGCGAGACATGGCGCAGCTTTTCGATCGCCTCGGTCAGGCGTGGCCATTCGTCCGGTGCGAGCCTGCCCGTGCGCAGATGGCTTTGGTTGATGCGGCCGATCGAACCGACGACCCGCACCGCCAACTGAGCGGCGCCCATTTCCATCGAAAATACTGCCACCGGCAATCCTTCATGCAAAGCGACGTGCTCGGCGATGTTGATGGCGAAGGCCGTCTTCCCCATGCTCGGGCGTGCCGCCAGCACGATCAGATCGCCCGGCTGCAGGCCGGCGGTCATGCGATCCAGATCGATGAAGCCAGTGGGCACCCCGGTGATGTCGTTGGGGTTGTCGGCCATCTCCTGCACACGGTCGAGCAGTTCCACCACCAGCTTGTCCATGGATTGGAAGCCCTGCTTCATCCGGCTGCCTTCCTCGCCGATGGACAGGATCTTTTGCTCCGCTTCGTCCAGGATGGTGGCCACTGACTTGCCTCGCGGCGCAAACGCTTGCGAAGCAATGTCGTCGCTGACGGCAATCAGCTTGCGCAGGATCGCGCGCTCGCGCACGATCTCTGCGTAACGACGGATGTTGGCCGCGCTGGGCACGAACTGCGCGAGCTGGTTTAGGTAGGCCAGCCCCCCCACGTCGTCGGCGCGACCCAGGCTCGACAGGTGCTCATACACCGTGATCACGTCGGCCGGCTTGTTGGCATTGACCAAGGTAGCGATCGACTCGAACACGCGCCGGTGCTCGGGACGATAGAAATCGGTCTCGGTCAGCAGATCCGCCACGCGGTCCCAGGCTCCGTTGTCGAGCAACAGCCCTCCCAACACGCTGGACTCCGCTTCCAGCGAGTGTGGCGGCACCCGCAACTGGGTCAGTTGCGGGTCATCGTATTCGGGAACGACCGCATCGGTCAGCGGGGGATAGGACGATTCGTGGATCATGAGACCGGATTGTGGCAGCACCCTCTCGGCACGGCCACGGACAACGCCGATCGCAAAAACACAAAGGCCCGAAGGGTGCTTCGGGCCTTTGCGCACGGGATGCCTGGTAGGCGCGATTGGACTCGAACCAACGACCCCCACCATGTCAAGGTGGTGCTCTAACCAGCTGAGCTACGCGCCTGTCTTGTCTGAGCAAATCGATGCATCGACAGACCCGAGATAATAACAGAAAAAGAGGCTTTCCATCAGCGGCGCCAAACTTTCTGCACGCCCGGCACGTCCGCCAGCACCGACATGACGCGGCTGACGCGAGTCGCGTCGCTCACCTCAACGGTAAAGGTCATCCACGCCACGCCTTTGACGGATTGGGTTTGCACGCCGATGACGTTGATCTTCTCGCGCGCAAAAGCCTCCGAAATGTCGCGCAACAGGCCCTGCCGGTCCTGCGCCTGCACGCCCACGTCCACCGCATACACGGGGGCATGGGGACCGACGGGAGGGCTGCCAGACCACTCCACTTCGATCACCCGACCAGGCTGGCGGCGGGCCAGGGCCAAAAAATCGGGGCAGTCGGCGCGGTGCACACTTACGCCCTTGCCACGGGTGACGAAGCCGCGAATGTCGTCGGGCGGCGCAGGCTTGCAGCAGCGCGCCAGCGTGGTCATGAGCGCCCCCACCCCCACCACCAGCACGCCACCGGAGCGTCCGCCGGGCTGAGTGCGCGCCTTTTTCAGCACCAGTTCATCGGGCGCTGGCGTCGGCTCGGCGCGATGGAGCCGCTGCTCGATGGCGCGCAGCGTCAAAGCCTCCTTGCCTACGGCTTCGAACAGGTCGTCCGGGGTCTCGAACCCCAGCTCTAGCGCCAGGTCGTCGAGCTTGACGGCGGTTTTGCCCTCGCGCTGCAGCACCCGTTCGACCTGCTCGCGGCCGCGTGCGATGTTGTCGGCCGCGGCCTGCGCATTGAACCAGGCGCGCACCTTGGCCTTGGCGCGGTGACTGACCAGATAGCCTGCCTCGGGGTTGAGCCAATCGCGCGACGGCCCGCCGTCTTTGGCTGCCAGAATTTCCACTGTCTGGCCGTTGGCCAGCGGGGTGTTCAGGGGCACCATCTGCCCATCGACGCGCGCGCCACGGCAGCGATGACCTAAATCGGTGTGCACCGCGTAGGCAAAATCGACCGGCGTGGCTCCTTTGGGCAACTCGACGATGGCCGCCTGCGGGGTGAGCACGTAGATGCTGTCGTCGAACAAGCCGTGCGACAGGCCGCTCAAGTCGCGCTGCCAGGCCAGCAGCTGGCGCAGCACTGCGATCTTGGCGTCATACGCGGAGCCAGCCGTCACGCCCGCGTAGCCCTTGGTGCCGGCCTCCTTGTAGGCCCAGTGCGCCGCCACCCCATGTTCGGCATGCTCGTGCATGGTGCGCGTGCGGATCTGGATCTCGAAGGCGCGCCCCCGCTCGTCACGCACCACGGTGTGCAGCGACTGATAGCCATTGGGCTTGGGTTTGGCGATGTAGTCATCGAATTCATCGGGCACCGGCGAGAACTGCGCGTGCACCCACGCCAGCACCCGGTAACAGTCGTCAACGGTCTCCACGATCACGCGCAGCGCCCGCAGGTCGTAGACCTGATCGAAATCGAGGGCCTTGCCGCGCATCTTCTTGACGATGCTGTAGATGTGCTTGGGCCGCCCTTGAACCTGCGCCGTCAAGCCGAGGGCTGCCAGCTCGCGCTCCAGGCGTTGGCGCACCTGCTCGACAAGGGTCTCACGCTCAGCCCGTTTTTCGTCGAGAAGGCTGGCGATGCGCTTGTAAGTGTCGGGTTCCAGAAAGCGGAAAGCCAGATCTTCCAGCTCCCACTTGAGCTGCCAGATGCCTAGGCGGTTGGCCAGCGGGGAAAACACCTGCAATGACTCGGCGGCGAGCGCCCGCTCCGGCGGACGTTTGACGGCAGCGCAGTAGCGCAGCGTCTGCAACCGCGAGGCCAGCCGCAGCAGTACCACACGCAGGTCGCGCGAGAAGGCCAGCAGCATCTTGCGCACATTTTCGGTCTGGGCGGCATCCAGCGCGGACGCGGCGGCGTTGGCTGGCGCGCTGCGCTGGCGCGCCTGGCGCTGCAATTGGATGAGCTTATTGGTCTCGATGGCGACATCGGCGAATGCTTCACCGAACGCCCTTGCGATCATTTCGCGCGGGCGCGCGAGATAGGGGCTGGCATACACCAAGTACACACAGGCTTGCAAATCGGGCGTGCCGCCGATGCGGCCCAAGATCTGGACCACGGCATCGGCATGGTCGAGCGTCGGCTCGCCGCTGTCCAACGCCTCGCCGCTGAGCAAGGGCTCGGCAAACGCCCGGGCGCGCTGCAGAGCGCGGCCGTCGCTGTTGGCTGGCGCAGCCAGCGCAGACGTGATCGCCGGGGCCGTACCGGGGGCTTCGTCCGCTTCGAGGATGCGACTGATCATGCTGCCAGCAGGAAGTCCTGCACGACCTGTACCTGGTCCTGCTGCACCAGCGTCGGGGCGTGTCCCACCCCAGCGAACTCCACCAGCCGCGCGCGCGGACCGCGCTGCGTCATGGCAACGGCCGTGGCACGGGACAGCAGATCCGACTCGGCCCCGCGCAGCAGCAGCGTGGGGCAGGTGATGGCGTCGTACATCGCCCACAGGCTTGCCTCGCCCATCTGTTGTGCTGCAGAGCGGGCCTGGGCTGCGGCGACGGGGTCTGCAGCCTGGGCTGCGCGCTCGATCTCCAGCAAGGCGCGAAACGGCACCGCGATGGCGGGATCGTAGTGTAGCGTCCATCCCCCGGCGACCGGCCGCAGCATGGGGCGCGTGAGCGCCAGCCACTGCTGTGGCGTGTGCGGACCAAAGGTGCGGGACACCTCCCAGAGCGCATCCGCTGCCGCCTGCTCGCTGGGGTAGACGGTTCTCTGGCCCAGATACTGCGCGATGCGCTCCAGCGAAGCCCGCTCGATCACCGGCCCGACATCGTTGAGCACGAGGCGGCGCAAACCCATGGCGGGCTGCGACGCCAGCGCCATGCCAATCAACCCACCCATGCTGGTGCCTACCCAGTCGATCCGCAACGCAAGCGGCTCGCAGGCGCCAGCCGCTGCGGCGTAGCGCTGCCGCAAGTGGGCCAGTAACGCCGCCAGATCGCTGACGTACGTCGGAATTTGGTAGGCCATCGGGTCGTCGAGCCAGTCACTCAAGCCGCGGCCGGCCACATCCACGCACACGACAGCCATGTGCGGCGCCAGCGCCTGCGCCAGCATATCGAAGTCGCGCGCCTGACGCGACAGGCCGTGCACGCACACGACGAGATGGGTGGGGTGGGCGGCTCCGGTGGCGTTCCACTCCCACCAGGCGATGCGACGGGGCCCGCCATGTGCAGCGCGGGGGCCAGGGACGGCCAGGTGATGCAGCGTCGGTTCCATGGGCATGTGTAGCGGATAATTCGTGCAGCTTCGTCGACGTCGATCACCACATCGTAAAGGAATGGGAGCGCTCATCATGCTAGAGCACAAGACGGCCCTCGTCACCGGATCCACCAGCGGCATTGGGCTGGGCATCGCCAAGGCCCTGGCCCGCCAAGGGGCCAACATCGTCCTCAACGGTTTCGGCGATGTCGATGGGGCGCGGGCGGAAATCAGCGCTTTGGGCGCAGACGTGTTCTACCACGGCGCCGACATGAGTCGCCCAGCCGAGATCGAGGATATGATGCGCGCCGCCGCCGAACGCTTCGGCCGCGTGGACATCCTGGTCAACAATGCCGGCATTCAGCACGTAGCGGCGATCGAGGATTTCCCGCCCGAGCGCTGGGACGCCATCATCGCAATCAATCTGAGCAGCGCCTTCCATACCACCCGGCTGGCGCTGCCCGCCATGAAGGCTGCCAACTGGGGGCGTATCATCAATATTGCGTCGGTGCACGGCCTGGTGGCGTCGGCGCAAAAGTCCGCCTACGTCGCCGCCAAACATGGCATCGTCGGACTGACCAAAGTCGTGGCGCTGGAGACGGCGACCACCGGCGTCACTTGCAATGCCATCTGCCCGGGCTGGGTGCTGACGCCGTTGGTACAAAAGCAGGTCGATGCCAAGGCCGCGGCATTGGGCGTCAGCAACGAGGAGGCGACGCGGCTGCTGCTAGGGGAAAAGGAGCCCTCGATGCAGTTCACCACGCCCGAGGAATTGGGTGAACTCGCGGTGTTTTTCTGCTCGCCGGCAGCCAACAATGTGCGCGGTGCCGCCTGGAACATGGACGGCGGCTGGGTTGCGCAGTGACGCGCTGGGGCACTGCAGCGGCAGCGCCACAATCCGGCTGATTCGATCCGCTGGCCGGCATGGTCACTGCGGGTTTTTTCGCGCCACAATGCCTGCATGAATACGCGCCGCCCGGACCGCCTCGTGATCGTCGACGACGATGCCCGTATCCGCGAACTGTTGCACCGTTACCTGAGCCAGGAGGGCTTCGAGGTGCTGCTGGCCGAAAACGGCCAGCGCCTGGACCGCCTGCTGCTGCGCGACCCGGTGGACCTGATCGTGCTCGACCTGATGCTGCCGGGCGAGGACGGGCTGTCCATCTGCCGGCGCCTGCGTGCCAGCGGTAACCGCACACCGATCATCATGCTCACCGCCAAGGGCGAGGACGTCGATCTCATCGTCGGCCTCGAGCTGGGCGCCGACGACTATCTGCCCAAGCCGTTCAATCCGCGCGAGCTGCTGGCGCGCATCCATGCCGTCCTGCGCCGCCGCCCCCACCCCGAGGCCCCGGGAGCCGCTGCTGCAGACAAGGCGATGGTGCACTTTGGTCCGTTCGTGTTTGATCTGGGCCAGCGCATCCTCACCCGCAACGGCGCCGAAGTGCCGCTGACGACGGGCGAGTTTGCCATGCTCAAGGCGCTCGTGCGCCACCCGCGCCAGCCCATGTCGCGCGACAAGCTGGCGCAACTGGCGCGCGGGCGGGAGTTCGAGCCCTTCGATCGCAGCCTGGATGTACAGGTTTCGCGCCTGCGCAAGCTGATCGAGCCCGATCCTGCCAACCCGCGCTACATTCAGACGGTCTGGGGGGTGGGTTACATGTTCGTGCCGGACGACTGATGAGCCTGTTTTGGCGCAATTTTCTGCTGCTGTCGGGCTTGTTGCTGCTCAGCGTGCTGGCGTGGTTTCAGACCTTTCGCACACTGGAGCAAGAGCCCCGTGCCCTGCAGAGTGCCCAAGCCTTGGCGTCGCTGGTCAATTTGACGCGTGCGGCCCTCATCTACACCGACCCCATCGCCCGCGTGGCGTTGGTCAAGACCCTGGTGGACGAGGAAAATGTGCGAATTGCGGTGCGCGACGCACACGACACCTACACCCCCTTTGAGGCCGACTCGGCTGGTCACCGGGTCGCCTCGGCCCTGGTCGAACGCCTGGGCCCCGGAACGATCGTGGCGCGCGAGGTCAATGGATTCGATGGGTTGTGGATCGGCTTTGCCATCGAGGGGGAGAAGTACTGGCTGCTGGCCGATCCATCGCGGCTGGACACTGTGCGCGGGCGTACTTGGCTGGCCTGGTTGGCGACGGCGTTTGGATTGTCGATGGTTGGCGCGGCGGCAATCACGCGCTTGATCAACCAGCCCCTGCAACGACTCGCGCAGGCCGCTGCGCGGGTGCGCGACGGTGATTTCGACGGCGCACGGCTGGACGACGCCCTGCCCACGCGTGAAATCGCGGGTGTCAACCGGGCCTTCAACCGCATGGCCGAGCAGCTCGCCCGTGCCGAGGCGGACCGGCGCCTGATGCTCGCGGGCATCTCGCATGACCTGCGCACGCCGCTGGCACGGCTGCGACTGGAAATCGAAATGGGGGTGCCAGACGCTACTACGCGAGCCCGGATGGTCGATGATTTGACAGACGTGGACACCATCATCGGTCAGTTTCTGGATTACGCACGTGAGCAGCCCGCCTGCCTGCAGGCCACACCGATCACCGCTGCGCTGCAGCGGGCTGCCGCCCCCTATCGCCAGCGCGACGACGTCGAGCTGCGCATGCACGCCCCAGAAGGGTTGCACGCCATGGCAGACGCTGCGGCCTTGCAGCGTGTACTGACCAACCTATTCGAGAACGCGACGCGGCATGGCCGCAGCGCCGATGGCCGAGTGCGTATCGATATCCAGGTCGCGCGGCGGGGCGAATGGATCGAGCTCGCGCTGCGCGACCATGGTCCGGGCACCACACCGCAGGCGCTGCCACGGCTGACGGATCCCTTCTTTCGCGCAGAAAGCGCTCGTACCGCCCCGGGCAGCGGCCTGGGCCTGGCGATCGTGCGGCGTGCGCTGGAGCGCATGGGGGGCGACTGCCATATCCGTAATGCCGATGGGGGGGGGCTATCGGTGACGCTGCGGCTGCGGCCAGCTTGAGCCGTTTGCGCCCGCAGCAGCAGCGGCTTCAGGCGCGCGGCGCGCGCTGCAACAGCGCCACCGCGCGCGCCTCGATGCACAAACCCTGGCCCGCGGGCCCCAGCCGTTCGGCGGTCTTGGCTTTGACGTTGACGGCCTGTGGCGGCAAGTCCAAACAAGCGGCGATCTGGGCCTGCATGGCGGCGCGATAGGGGCCCAGACGCGGCGCCTGAGCAATGACGGTGGCATCGACATTGACCAGCTGCCACCCCCGTTCACGAACGGCGGCATGGGCCTCGGCCAACAACTGCACCGAATCCGCACCGCGCAAGCGCTCGTCCGTATCGGGAAACCAGGCGCCAATGTCGCCCAAACCCGCCGCGCCCAACAGCGCGTCTGTGATGGCGTGCAGCAGCGCATCGGCGTCGGAGTGGCCCAGCAGGCCGCGGTCGAATGGAATCTCCACCCCGCCGAGCACCAGGCGCCGGCCAGGCACCAGGGCATGGACATCCCAACCCTCGCCAATACGCCAAGCCGGTGCTTCGGCTTCGGTCAGCAGAGCCTGAGCCACGACAAAATCCTCCGGGTAGGTGAGCTTGAAATTGTGGCTGCTGCCGCGCACCAGCCGCGGGCGAGCGCCACGGCGCTCCAGAGCGCTGGCCTCGTCCGTGATCCCGGAAAAACCCGTGTCGCGGTGGGCCAAAAGGGCGTCGCGCAAAGCCCCCAAGCGAAACATCTGCGGGGTCTGCGCCAGCCATTTGCCCTCTCGCGGCAGGGTCCGTTCGACACCACCGTCGGGACCCTCCTCCTTCAGCGTATCCGCCAACGGCACCGCAAGCAGTCCGCCCACGGGGTCGTCGCGACAGGCGTCGATCAGGGCCTGGATGTCTGCCGGCTGCACCAGACAACGCGCCGCATCATGCACCAATACCCAATCGTGATCGCGCGCACCCGCTTGGGCCAGCGCCACCAAGCCGTTGAGCACGCTCTCGGCGCGGGTAGCGCCCCCCACGCGCCAGGTGCGGACCCTCACATCCTGGCTGACCGGGGTATTGTCGAGCGGTGCCAGCACCACCCCGATGCCGACCAGATCCATCACCGCCGTCAGGGCGGCCAGCGTGTGATCGATCACCCGACGCCGCGCAATCACGTGGTATTGCTTGGGCGTGCTCAGGCCCGCTCGGCTACCGCTGCCAGCCGCCGGAACCAGCGCATAGCAGCGCGACGGACCTTGTGCGTCCGAGGGCCATGGCATCCAGACCTGGCTGGGCGCCAGACGCGAGGTATTCGGACTGTTAACCCTGTCTGGGCAAGCGGCTGCGTCCTGCAGACCGGGGAGGGATAGCGCCGACCGCATGGCGGTCGTGACAGCATTGCAAGATGGAAGCATTTTGTCTGTAATGCGGATTATGAAACTGGCGCTGCATACGCAACGGTTGCCAACGCCCGATCAGGTTTGCGTCCTTGGGCGACCATACGCGCCGTCACGATTCAGAAATGCGACGATGCCGCCTTGCGCGAACGGTTCTCGCTGTCTGCGCAGACGGCGGTGCGCTGTATCGCGCAGGCTTGCGAAGCCTACAAGCGCGACGAGACCAGGCGTCCCCGTTTCCGTCCGTTCGCGGCCGTTCCCCGCGACCAGCCCCTGATGAATTCCAAGGGGCCAGTGCGTGTGGTGTACCGCCGCCAAGGGACCGTGTGATCTCGCTCGTCGCAAGGACGGCAACCGGTATCCTTCTCGTGAAGGATACAAGATACAAAAGTCATATGCCGGGTTTCGCTGCGCGGCCTGCAGACAGGCCGACCGCGCGGATGTGAACGCGGCCCGCAACATCCGTTCCAGGGCCAGGGCGCTCGTCAACGCACCTCACGTCTCGGAACCGCAACCGCGGGCTCCGCCGTACAGGGACGAGCTCCCCCCTTCCGGGCTGGGGGGTTAACCGAAGGCATATCGCCGGATGAGTTCATCTTCGGTATCGGGTGGCAACGGTAGGCTTGCTTGCTCGCTTGGTGGCGGATAGGATCGGACGGTGCGGCATGCCGTCTCCTAAGTCTTGAAAACGAGGGATTTCGAGAGGCCGCACCAGACCACCGACGTATCACGCTCAATCAAGGCGTTGCGATTCTCGAAAATGGTTCTTGAAATGTTATTCTCGATCTCTCACCATTGCAATAGGCTTCGATACGGCAAGGCGCACCGTGAGACCCTCGCTCGCGCTTGACCTCAAGCGAATCGCCGTCCGTGAAGCGGTAAGCCGCTTTCACGCGGCGAATCCGCGCATCTTTGGTTCAGTGTTGCATGGCACTGACCGGGAAGGCAGCGACCTCGATCTGTTGGTCGATGCGCTGCCTGGCGCCACGTTATTGGATCTGGGCGATTTGCAAGAGGAGCTGCAATCGCTACTCGGTGTTCGCGTCGATTTGCTGACGCCCGACGATTTGCCGACGAAGTTCCGAGCCAAGGTGCTGGCGGAGGCGCAACCGTTATGAGTGAGAGCCGTCTTCCTGATTACATCGAGCACATACGACAAGCCGCAGCAGATGCATGCAGCTTCGTGGAGGGTCTGGGCAAAGATGATTTCCTCGCTGACAAGCGTACCCAACAAGCCGTCATCATGAACTTCATCATCATCGGCGAGGCGGCCACGAAGGTGATGGACGGCTACGCCGAGTTCACGCAGGCGCACCCCGAGATACCGTGGCGCAGCATGCGAAATATGCGCAATCGAATGGCCCACGGTTATTTCGACATCAACCTCGATGTAGTTTGGGAGACGGTACACGAATGGCTGCCGGCGTTGCTCAAGCAGTTGTCCGCCATGCGCCATGATGCCAACCATGAAGACCGTAAGGATCAAGGAACGGAGCCATAACCAAAGACAACAAGTCGCCGATGTTCGACCTCTGTGCAAGGTTCGCTCCGTCCACATATGAGCCGCGCTCTGGCAAGTCGGCCTCGATGTACGAGCGGATGGCCGAGCTAGCGGGAAAGCCGAATGCACAGGCTCAGACGATTATCGGAAGCGGCACCACGACGCTGCCGTCCCAATCCACCCGAGCGCAAGATCGAATCCGCCCAGAAGCTGCTGGCCAGCGGCGTGTCTGCTAAGGACATGCCAAGAACCTCGGTGTGTCCGTTATCCCGGCCAGCGGACAACCTCAAAGGCGGCCCGCGGCGGCGTTTTCTCTCAGTGTGATCTCGCTCGTCGCAAGGACGGCGAATGGTTCCTGCTCGTGAAGGATACAAGATACAAAAGTCATGTGCCGGGTTTCGCTGCGTGGCCTGCAGACAGGCCGACCGCGCGAATGTGAACGCGGCCCGCAACATCCGTCCCAGGGCCTGGGGGCTCGTCAACGCGCCTCACGTCTCGGAACCGCAACAGCGGGCTCCGCCCTACAGGGACAAGCTCCCCCCTTCCGGGCAGGGGGGTTGATATCCAGAATGGCCGTGGATTCTAGAATGCGGCCTCTCATGGAACTTCCACGCCTTACCCCTGGCAAGCGCTTCCAGTCGGCGCGCCCTGGACCGTCGGCCGACGCGTTGATCCTGGCTGCTTTGGCCGCGCGCGAGAAAGCCGCCAGCCGCCCCACAGCCATCGTCACCGCCGACGCGGCGGACGCCCACCGATTGCTGGCCGAGTTACCGTTTTTCGAGCCCGGGCTGCGCTGTGCGCTGTTCCCCGACTGGGAGACCCTGCCGTACGACACTTTTTCGCCACACCAAGACCTGATCTCGGAACGACTGGCCACGCTCTGGCGCATCCAGCAGCGTGCGGCTGACGACGGGGCGGACGTTATCCTGGTGCCGGCCACCACGGCGCTGTATCGGCTGGCGCCCCCGTCTTTTTTGGCGGCTTACACATTCGCCTTCAAAACCGGACAAAAGCTCGACGAAGGCCGCTTGCGCGCCCAGCTCGGCCTGGCGGGCTACCAGCACGTCACCCAGGTGGTCAGCCCAGGGGAATACGCCGTGCGCGGCGGGCTGATCGACCTTTTCCCCATGGGTTCGCCCATGCCGTACCGGGTCGATCTGTTCGACGACGAGATCGACTCCATCCGCACCTTCGACCCAGACACGCAGCGCAGCCTCTACCCAGTGCCCGAGGTGCGCCTGTTGCCCGGGCGCGAATTTCCGATGGATGAAGCGGCACGGGCGCGCTTTCGCGCCCGATGGCGCGAATTGCTCGAAGGTGATCCGAGCAAAAGCCGCCTCTACAAAGACATCGGCAACGGCGTGGCTGCGGCGGGCATCGAGTACTACCTGCCACTGTTCTTCGACGAGACGGCCACTGTTTTCGACTATCTGGGCCCGGACGCCACGCTGGTGTGGCACGGAGACTTGGATGAGGCATTCCAGCGTTTTTGGCAGGACACCCGCGAGCGTTACCGCCTGGCGCAGGGCGACCCGGAGCGCCCGGCCCTGCCGCCGGAGACGCTATTTTTGGATGCCGAAGGTTTTTACGCCCGCGCCAAGTCGCACGCCCAGTGGGCGTTGCGCCCGGCCACGGCCGCGCAAGCGTTGACAGCCTGGTCCGGCGTCATCGATGCGCTGCCCGACCTGACGGTTCAGCGCGGCGCCGACGACCCCCTGCAGCGGCTGCATGCCCATCTGCGGCGCAGCGCCGCTCGGGTACTGATCTTGGCCGAAAGCGATGGCCGGCGCGAGAGCCTGCGGGACTTTCTACGCGCCAACCGACTCGATCCCCCGGTCTTCGACGACCTGGCGGCCTTTCGAGCCAGCACGGAGCCAGTGGGTATCGCCACCGGGCCATTGGCCGCCGGATTCGCCTGGCCGGAGGTCGGCATCGAGCTCGTCACCGAGACGGAGCTCTTCGCCACCGGCCCGACCGTGCGTCGGCGGCGCAAGCAGGAACAAGTCAGCGATGTTGAAGCGCTGATCAAGGACCTGAGCGAGTTGCAGTTGGGCGACCCTGTCGTGCACGCCCAGCATGGCATTGGTCGCTACCGTGGACTCGTCAATCTGGACCTAGGGGAAAAAACCCCGGATGGCGCGCCGGCGCTGCAGGAATTTTTGCACTTGGAGTACGCACAGGGCGCAACGCTTTATGTGCCGGTGTCGCAACTGCACCTGATCAGTCGCTACACCGGTGTCAGCGCCGAGGAAGCGCCGCTGCACCGCTTGGGCAGCGGCCAGTGGGACAAAGCCCGGCGCAAGGCCGCCGAGCAGATACGCGACACCGCCGCGGAGCTGCTCGACGTCTATGCGCGCCGCGCGGCGCGCGAAGGTCATGCCTTCCGTTTCAATGCCAAGGACTATGAGGCTTTTGCCAACGACTTTGGCTTCGAGGAGACACCGGACCAGCGCGCAGCCATCCACGCGGTCATTCAGGACATGATCAGCCCTCGTCCGATGGACCGGCTGGTCTGTGGCGACGTCGGCTTTGGCAAAACGGAGGTGGCGCTGCGCGCCGCCTTCATCGCCGTCACCGGGGGCAAGCAGGTCGCCTTCCTGGCTCCGACGACGCTGTTGGCGGAGCAGCACTACCAGACGCTGGTGGACCGATTTGCGCGCTGGCCGGTGCGCATCGCCGAGATGAGCCGCTTTCGCACCGCCAAGGAGATCGCGGCAGCGCTCAAGGGCCTTGCAGACGGCACGATCGATATCGTGGTGGGCACACACAAACTGCTGTCTGATAAGACCCAGTTCAAGAACCTGGGGCTGCTGATCATCGACGAGGAGCACCGCTTCGGGGTGCGGCACAAGGAGGCCATCAAGGCGCTGCGTGCCGAAGTGGACGTGCTGACGCTGACCGCCACGCCCATTCCGCGCACACTCGGCATGGCGCTGGAGGGACTGCGGGATCTGTCGGTCATTGCCACGGCTCCCCAACGACGGTTGGCGATCAAAACCTTCGTACGCGAGGAAAACCCCGGCGTCATCCGTGAGGCGGTACTGCGCGAGCTCAAGCGCGGCGGACAGGTCTATTTCCTGCACAACGAGGTGGAAACCATCGAAAACCGGCGCCTCAAATTGGAGCAGTTACTGCCGGAGGCGCGCATCGGAATCGCCCACGGCCAGATGCCGGAGCGAGAGCTGGAGCGCGTCATGCGCGACTTCGTCGCGCAGCGCTTCAACCTGCTGCTGTGCTCGACCATCAACGAAACCGGCAACGATGTGCCCACCGCCCACACCATCGTCATCAGCCGTGCCGACAAGTTTGGCCTGGCGCAGTTGCACCAGTTGCGCGGGCGGGTGGGTCGCAGCCATCACCAGGCCTATGCCTATTTGCTGGTGCCGGACATGCAGGGGTTGACCAAGCAGGCCGCACAGCGGCTGGAGGCCATCCAACAGATGGAGGAACTGGGCAGCGGCTTTTACCTGGCGATGCACGACTTGGAAATCCGCGGCGCCGGTGAGGTTTTGGGCGAGAGCCAGAGCGGCAACATGATGGAAGTGGGCTTTCAGCTCTACAACGAAATGCTGGCCGAGGCTGTGCGCAGTTTGCGCGAAGGCAAGGAGCCCGACCTGCTCAAGCCCCTGGCGGCGACCATCGACATCAACCTACATGCCCCGGCCCTGTTACCGCAGGATTACTGCGGCGATGTGCACCTGCGGCTGAGCTTTTACAAGAAGCTCGCCACCGCCAAGACCAACGAGCAGATCGACGCGCTGGTGGAAGAAATCGTCGACCGCTTTGGCAAACTGCCTCCGCCCGCGCACAACCTGATCGATGTACACCGACTGCGGGTGCTGGCCAGCCGATATGGGGTGGTCAAGATCGACGCTGCCCCGTCGCATGTGCTGATCAGCTTTCGCCCCAACCCGCCGGTGGACCCGATGCGCATCATCGAGCTGGTGCAAAAGAACCGCCAAGTCAAACTGGCGGGCAATGACCGCCTGAAGATCGAGCGCGCCTTGCCCGAACCCGCGGCGCGTACCCAGTTGGTGCGCGACGTTCTGCGATCGCTGGGCCAGCCTTTGGCCACCGAAACCGCATGACTGCCGCCGAGACGCCTTTTCCCACCCCGCGCCATACCTGGCTGGACGATGCCCAGGCGCTGCTGACCGGCACGCTGATCGTGGCGCTGGGGCTGGTGCTGTTTCGCCATGCTGGGTTCGTCACCGGCGGCACGGTGGGGCTGGCGTTCGTGCTGCACTACGCCAGCGGCTGGCCGTTCGGCACACTGGTGTTCGCGATCAACCTGCCGTTTTACGCGCTGGCCTGGGTGCGCATGGGCCGCGCGTTCACGCTCAAGACGGTGCTGGCCGTCGGGCTGCTGGCCGCGTTCACCGAGGTCATGCCGCGCTGGATCGTCATGGGCGCGCTCAGCCCGTGGTTTGCCGCCGTGGCCGGCGGGTTGCTGATTGGGGTGGGCTTCATCATCCTGTTCCGCCACCGGGCGAGCCTCGGCGGCTTCAACACCCTGGTGCTGTGGCTGCAGGAGCGCTACGGTTGGCGCGCCGGGGTGGTGCAGCTGGCCATCGACGCCGTCATCCTGCTGGCCGCCATGCCTTGGGTCGGCCCGCTGCAGCTGCTGCTGTCGGTGCTCGGTGCAGCGCTGATGAACCTGACGCTGGCCATGAACCACAAGCCTGGGCGCTATGTGGCGTACTGATGGCCCGCCACGCCACCCCGCGATAATGCCGCCCATGACCCCACTGTCCGACATCGCCCCTGGCCTCGCCGTGCGAGGCATCGCGCCGCCGCTGCGCCTGCGCGACTTCAAGCTGATCGCCTTCGACATGGACTCCACGCTGATCAGCATCGAGTGCGTGGACGAGATCGCCGACGCCGCCGGGCGCAAGGCCGAGGTCGCCGCCATCACCGAGGCTGCGATGCGCGGCGAGATCACCGACTACAAAGAAAGCCTGCGCCGCCGCGTGGCGCTGCTGGCGGGCGTGCCGGTGCAGCATCTGGAGGATGTGTATCGCCAGCGCCTCCGGCTCAACCCCGGCGCTGCCGAGCTGATACTGACCTGCAAAGGGGCGGGCCTCAAGGTGCTGCTGGTCAGCGGGGGCTTTACCTTCTTCACCGACCGGCTGCGCGAGCGGCTGGCGCTGGACTTCGCGCGCAGCAATCGGCTGGAAATCGTCGATGGACGCCTGACCGGCCGGCTCCTGGACCAGCACTGGGGCGATATCTGCGACGGCGCCGAAAAGCGCCGCACGCTGCTGCAGGCGTGTGATCTGATCGGCTGCGCGCCCGAGCAGGCGATCGCCATGGGCGACGGCGCCAACGACCTGGAGATGATGGCCGCTGCCGGCCTGGCGGTAGCCTACCGCGCCAAGCCCAAGGTGCGCCAGCAGGCCCATGTCGCCATCGACATGGGCGGGCTGGATCGGCTGCTGGAAGTCGTGCGGCCCTGAGGGCGCTCAAACCGGCTCCGGCACACTCGGCAGGCCTGAGAGCGCCATCGCCAGCTCGCGTTCATCGTAGGTCTCGTCCTTGAGCTCGCCGGCGAAGTACTTCTGATACGCGGCCATGTCGAAGTGGCCGTGACCGCACAGGTTGAACAGGATCGTCTCGCTCCTGCCCTCGCGCTTGCAGCGCAGCGCCTCCTCGATCGCGCCCTTGACGGCGTGGTTGGCTTCCGGCGCCGGCACGATGCCTTCGCTGCGTGCGAACAGCACACCGGCCTCGAAACACTGGGTCTGCGTGTAGGCCACCGCCTCGATCAGCCCCAGCTCTTTCAGGTGCGACACCAGCGGCGCCATGCCGTGGTAGCGCAGCCCGCCAGCGTGGAACGGCGGCGGCGTGAAGGTCGACCCCAGCGTGTGCATCTTGGTCAGCGGCGTCAGGTGCGCTGTGTCGCCAAAGTCGTAGGCGTACTTGCCCCGCGTCAGCGACGGGCAGGCGGCCGGCTCCACCGCGACGATGCGCGGCCGCGCCCCACCGCGTAGTCCGTGCCCGATGAACGGGAAGGCGATGCCGGCAAAGTTGCTGCCACCGCCGGTGGCGCCGACGATGACGTCCGGCCAGGCATCGGCCATCTGCAGCTGCTCCATCGCCTCCAGGCCGATGACCGTCTGGTGCAGCAGCACATGATTGAGCACCGAGCCGAGCGCGTACTTGGTGTCCTCGCGCTGCGCTGCCAGCTCCACCGCTTCGGAAATGGCAATGCCAAGGCTGCCGGGGTGGTCCGGCCGCTGCGCCAACACGCGCCGGCCGTATTCCGTCTCGGTGGACGGCGACGGCAGGCAGCGTGCGCCGTAGGTTTCCATCACGGCACGGCGGTAGGGCTTTTGGTCGTAGGACACGCGCACCTGGAACACCAGCACCTCCAGCCCGAACAGGTGGCCCGCAAACGACAGCGATGTGCCCCACTGGCCGGCGCCGGTCTCGGTCGTCAGGCGCCGGGTGCCGGCCTGTGCGTTGTAGAACGCCTGTGGCACGGCGGTGTTGGGCTTGTGGCTGCCCGCCGGGCTGACGCCCTCGTACTTGTAGAAGATCTTGGCTGGTGTGCCCAGCGCCTTCTCCAGCCGGTGGGCACGAAACAGCGGGCTCGGCCGCCACAGGCGGTAAATCTCGCGCACGGGTTCGGGGATCTCGATCTCGCGCTCGGTGCTGACCTCTTGCAAAATCAGCTCCAACGGAAACAGTGGCGCCAGGTCGTCCGGACCGACCGGCTGCAGCGTTCCCGGGTGCAACACCGGCGGCGGGGCCTTGGGTAGGTCCGCAGCAATGTTGTACCAGTACTTGGGCATCTGGCTTTCCTGCAGCAGGAACTTGGTCGGCGTCGTCACGGGGGATCTCCTCGAGGGTCGGATACGGTAGGGGATGCCCTGGCACAATGGCGCCATGGGCCGCATCCGCCATTTTGTACGCGAAGCTTCGATCACCCTGACGCTGGCGCTCGGGGTTTTCCTTGGGGTGCAGGCGTGGATGACGCGCGCCACGCCCGAGCGTTGGGCACCCGAGGGCACACTGGCGTGGCTGCTGCCGGACGGCACCGAAGGCCGCGGTAGCTGGGCCGACCTGCGCGCCCAGCTCGGCGCCGGCGCCGGCTCGCCCGTGGCGCTGCACATCTGGGCCACTTGGTGCAGCATCTGCCGCGCCGAGGAAGGCTCTGTCACCGCGCTGGCCGCCGACCGCCCGCTGGTAACGCTGGCCACGCGCAGCGGCGATGCGGCCGCCGTGCGAGCTTACCTGCGCCAGCGCGGGCTGCCGTGGATCACGGTGCTGGACGCAGACGGGCAGCTCGCCGCGGCGCACGGCTGGCGCTCGGTGCCGGTGTTTGCGGTGCTGGACGCCGGCAACCGCCTGCGCCATGTGACCGTCGGCTACACGACAGGCGTCGGCATGCGGCTCAGGCTGTGGGCGGCCACGCTGCGGTCGCCAGGCGCAGCAGGTTGATCAACCCAGCGCCGCTGCCAACCGCTGCACGCCTTCACGAATGCCCGCCTCGTCCATCGTCGCAAAGCTCAGCCGCAGCGTCGCCGGATCCGGATCGCGGGCGAAAAACGGTGCCCCCGGCACGAAAGCCACACCCTGCTCGATCGCCCGGCGGGCCAGCTCACCGCCGTCAGTCGTTTTGCCGCCCGCACCGGTCAGCCGCGCCCAGACGAACAGCCCGCCGCGCGGCGGCACGAAGTCGATCGCCGCCCCCAGCGACTGCCGCAGCGCATCCACCATCGCCGCGGCGCGGCGGGCGTAGATGCCGCGCACGCGCGCAAGGGTCTGCGGCATGCGGCCACTGGCCAAGTACTGCGCCGCCGTCGCCTGCGCGAAGGTGCTGGTGTGCGCGTCGCTGAACTGCTTGCACATCGTCGCCTTGGCCAACAGCTCGGCTGGGGCCACCATCCAGCCGATGCGCAGCCCTGGCGAAAGCACCTTGCTCAGGCTGCCGCAGTGCACCAGGCACTCCCGGCTACCAGGCACCTCGGGGCTGAGCGCCAGCAGGCTTGGCGGTGGCGGAGCGTCGAAGTAGAGATCGCCGTACGGATCGTCCTCCACCACCAGCGTGCGCGTGCGCACCGCCAGCTCTAGAACGCGGCGGCGGCGCTCTAGGCTCATCTGCGCGCCGCTTGGGTTGCCATACGTCGGGATCAGGTAGACGAACTTGGGCCGGTGCTGCTCGATCAGGCACTCCAGCGCCTCGACATCAGCGCCCTGCCCGTCCACCGGCACCGTCAGCAGTTGCGCGCCATAGAGTCGGAAGCACTGGATGGTGGCCAGGAAAGTCGGTGCCTCAACGATCACCTTGTCGCCCGGTGAGACGAGCGTCTTGCCGATCAGGTCCAATGCCTGCTGGCTGCCGGTGGTTACGATCAGATCGGTGGGCGCCAAGTCGCGTGCGCCTTTGACAGCCATAAAGGCGGCGAGCTGCTCGCGCAGCGGCTCGTAGCCTTCGGTCGCGCCGTACTGCAACGCTGCGCCGGGATTGGCCGCCAGCGCTGCCAGTGTCGCCTCGCGGATACCCTCCACATCGAACAGCGCCGCATCCGGAAAACCGCCAGCGAAACTGATGATGCCAGGCTTACCCAGCAGCTTGAACAGCTCCCGGATTGCCGAGGTCTCGACATGGGCAAGCCGCTCAGCCAGCCGCAGCGGGGAGGTAGGCGTATCATCGGTCATCGCTGATCCTTCAGGAAGAGTACCGATCCGCGGCCCCTGCGTTGTCAGGGGCCCACTCAGGCGCCACGGACCTGTGATGAAACCGCGCGACATCGAAGCCTTTTTCTCGGTCCTGCAGGCCGAGCGGCCTGAGCCGCAAACCGAACTCGAGTATACGAGCGTGTTCGAGCTGCTCGTGGCGGTGATGCTGAGCGCCCAGGCCACCGACCGCAGCGTCAACCAGGCCACGCGGCGGCTGTTTGTCGTCGCCAATACGCCGCAAGCCATCCTCGCGCTCGGGCAGGAGGGGCTGGAAAGCCACATCCGCACCATCGGGCTGTATCGCAGCAAGGCGCGCCACCTGATCGAGACCTGCCGCTTGCTGCTGCAGCGCCATGGTGGCGAAGTCCCGCGTCGCCGCGAGGAACTGGAGGCTCTGCCCGGCGTCGGTCGCAAGACCGCCAACGTGGTGCTCAACGTCGCTTTCGGCGAACCGACGATGGCGGTGGACACGCACATCTTTCGCGTCGCCAACCGCACGGGTCTTGCCCCCGGCAAGACGCCGCTGCAGGTCGAGCAAGGGCTGCTGCAGCGCATACCTAAGCGTTTTTTGCGCAACGCACACCACTGGCTGATCCTGCACGGGCGCTACACCTGCACCGCACGCGCGCCGCAGTGCGGCGCGTGCCTGGTGGCGGGGTGGTGCGAACATGCCAAGGCGCAGGCGAAAGCCTCGAGCCAGACCCGCAACCGGCGTCGAACCACAACTGCTCCCCGATGAGCCCCCCGCGCCCGCTACCCTGGTTGGATCCCGGCGCCCCGTTCCCGCCTGCGGAAAGTGCCTGGGGACAACAGGATCCCATCCCCGGACTGCTCGCGGCCGGCGGCACGCTGGACACTCCGACCCTGCGGCAAGCGTACCGCCAGGGGATATTCCCGTGGTACAGCGAGGGCCAGCCCATCCTGTGGTGGAGCCCCGATCCGCGTATGGTGCTGCGGCCTGCGCGCTTTCGCCCCAGCCATTCACTGCGCAAGGCCCTGCGCGCTGCGCTGCGTCAGGGGCGGCTGCAGATCCGCATGGACAGCGCATTCGATGCCGTGATCGTGGCCTGCGCCCATACCCCCCGCCCTGGGCAGCATGGCACCTGGATCCTGCCCGAGATAAAGGCTGCCTACCGAGGGCTGCATCGAGAGGGCATCGCCCACAGCGTCGAGGCATGGTGGGATGGGCGACTGGTTGGCGGCTTGTACCTGGTCAACATGGGGCGCGCGGTGTTTGGCGAATCGATGTTCAGCCACCGCCCAAACGCCTCCAAAATGGCACTGGCGGCATTGGTGGCCGCCTGCCGCGCCTGGGGCGTGACTTTGATCGATTGCCAGCAAAACACCCGCCATTTGGCGTCGCTCGGGGCGGCCGAGGAAGCGCGCGACCGTTTTTTGCATGACGTTCGTCAGGCCATTGCTGAACCTACCCCCGATTGGCGCTGGGATTGCCTATACTGGAATCAGTTATGGCCTGATGCCGCCCTGGACACGTTGTCCTCACCCATTCCCGCAGCACCCCTGTGACTCGCCTGCACGAACTGCCCCTGAGCGCCGTGCAGTTTTACGCCACGGCGCCGTACCCGTGCAGCTATTTGCCGCAGCGCTTGGCCCGCTCGCAGGTGGCCACGCCGAGCCACCTCATCCAGGGCGAGACCTACTCGCGCCTTGTGGCCAGCGGCTTTCGGCGCAGCGGTCTGTTCACCTACCGGCCCCATTGCGACGGCTGTCAGGCTTGCGTCCCGTTGCGCGTGCGCGCCGCAGAGTTCACCCCCTCCCGCAGCCAGCGCCGCGCCTGGCGCGAACACGCCGCTTTGCATGCGCGAGTGATGCGGCTGGGCTACTCGCCCGCGCACTATGCGCTGTACCTGCGTTACCAACGCAGCCGCCACGCCGGGGGCGGTATGGACCACGACGACGTCGAGCAGTACAGCCAGTTTATGCTGCAAAGCCACGTCAACTCACGGCTGGTGGAATTTTGGGCGCGCGGCGGCACCGACTCCCCGGACCGGCTGGTGATGGTGTCCGTGATCGATCTGATCGACGACGGCCTGTCCGCGGTTTACACCTTCTACGACCCGGACTGGCCCGGATCGTTGGGCACCTATGGGGTACTGTGGCAGATCGAACAGGCCCGCCGCCTGCAACTGCCTTATGTGTATCTGGGGTATTGGATCGCCGACAGTCCCAAGATGGCCTACAAGGTCCGCTTTCGGCCGCACGAGCTTTTTCAGGACGGCCGCTGGCGGCTGGCGCTGTGAGGATGGATCACAATTTCATATGATAAAATTGGCTGTCGAGACTCCCGACGACCGTGATGCGGAAAACGGACGACACCCCACCTCCTCCACGGCACAGTGTGCAGGTGCTCGAGCGCATGTTCGCCCTGCTCGACGTCCTGGCGCGACACGAGGACCCGGTTTCCCTCAAGACGCTGGGCGAAGAAACCGGCTTGCACCCTTCCACTGCCCACCGCATCCTCAATGACCTGGCGATCGGCCGATTCGTGGAGCGATCCGAGCCGGGCATGTATCGACTGGGCCTGCGCCTGTTGGAACTGGGCAACCTTGTCAAAGCGCGGCTGGATGTGCGCGAAGCCGCCGTCGGTCCGATGCGCGAGCTGCACCGCCAAATCCAGCAGCCGGTCAATCTGAGCGTGCGCCAGGGCGACGAGATCGTCTATATCGAGCGCGCCTACAGCGAGCGCTCCGGCATGCAGGTGGTACGCGCCATTGGAGGGCGAGCACCGCTACATCTGACCTCCGTGGGCAAGCTCTTCCTGGCGCAAGAGGACCCGCAGCGCCTGCGTGCGTACGCCACCCGCACTGGACTGGCGGGCAACACCCCCAACAGCATCACCCAGTTGGCGGTGTTGGAAAAGGAGCTGGCCTTGTGCCGTCGGCAGGGGGTGGCGCGCGATAACGAAGAACTGGAACCCGGCGTGCGCTGTATGGCGGCGGGGATCTACAACGATCAGGGGCGGCTCGTGGCGGGCTTGTCCATCTCCGCTCCCGCCAACCGCATCGACGAAAGCTGGCTTGCCAAGCTGCAGCAGACCGCCGCGGAGATCAGCGCGGCGTTGGGTTACCGTAGCGAGCGCCCCTGACCTGGGTGCAGCGGACCGAGCTTCGCTTTGCCCATTCTTGCCGGTGCGGCGCTGCGGCCCTTACCCGGGCAGTCGATTCGCCCCAGGATAGGCAGCGGCACCCCATGGCTGCGACACCCGCTGCGGCACCAGCGCCTCGTGCTGGACCGCCCCAGAATGCAGCAGCGACTGCTCCAGCCAGCGCAACAAGCGCTCGGCATCGGTCCAGCGCGCCGACGAATCCGCAGCATCCATCAGCACCATGATCAGGTTGCGCCCTGCCAGCCGCACCTGCATGGCCACGCAGCGGCCCGCCTCGCGGATGTAACCGGTTTTTTGCAGCAGGATGTCCCACTCGCTGTCGCGCACCAGTTTGTTGCTGTTGCGGTAATGCACCACACGCCGGCCGTTGGCCAATTCGTACTCGGGTGACGTGGTCAGTTCACGCAGCACGGGGCGCTCGGCCGCAGCGGAGACGAGTCGCGCCAGATCGCGGGGGCTGGACTGGTTGTCGCTGGACAACCCAGTGGGCTCGACAAACCGGGTGGTGCTCATGCCCAGCTCGGCCGCCTTGCGGTTCATGGCGGCGACGAACGCCGGGATTCCCCCCGGATAGGTCCGCCCCAGGGCATGGGCCGCACGGTTTTCGCTGGACATGAGGGCCAGATGCAAGGCCTCGGCCCGCGACAGGCGCGTGCCCACCGCCAGGCGCGATCCACTGCCCTTGAGGCGATCGACATCGTCTGCGGTGATGGTGAGCACTTCATCCATCGGCAGGCCCGAGTCAGCGATCACCAGCCCCGTCATCAGTTTGGTCAGCGAAGCGATCGGCAGCACCGCCGCGTCGTTTTTACCGACCAGCACCGCGTTGGTGTCGCGGTCGACGACCAGCACGGCGTTGGAGTTCAGGGGCACCGGATCGATCGGGAGCCCATGTGCGCCGTCCACACCGCCCTCAGCCGGTGCGGATGCAAACGCCGCCCCCGACAGGGCGGCCACCCCTGCACCGCGACTGACCGCGCTTTGCATCCCTTGTTTGGCGCGAGGCACGGCCTTAGCGGCCTTGGCGGCTTTGGCGGCTTTAGCGGGTTTGGCGGCTTTAACGGGTTTGGCGGCTTTAGCGGGTTTGGCCCGCGGCTTGGCTGGGGACTTGGCGCGATCCATCTTGGCGCTGACCGCCACGGACGCTGCGCGCGCCTCCTGCGGCGGCAGACCCAAACCCCAAGCGACCAGCGCGAGCAGCAGCGCCCGCGAGCCCCACAACAGCGTTTTGTTCATGGTGTCGGCCCCATAGTCATCGACGACTTCGGCAGTATAAGGGGCCGATCGCTCAAAAACACCATTTTCGACATCGTGCTAGGCAAAAATTTTGAGCCACTTCCACAACAAAGGGGCAGCCCCCCAGCGCAGCGCGCAGTCAGCCTTGGGCGGCGACGCGATCGACTTTGCTGTGCAGCTTGTTGAGCGCCGACAAATAGGCCTTGGCCGATGCCACGACGATGTCCGGATCGGCCCCGACGCCGTTGACCACACGCCCGCCGTGCTGCAGCCGAATCGTGACCTCACCCTGCGATTCGGTGGAACCGCTGGTGATCGCATTGACCGAATAAAGCAGCAGCTCCGCGCCGCTCTTGACATGCGACTCGATGGCCTTGATGGACGCATCCACCGGCCCATTGCCGTCGGCTTCGCCCACGTACTCCTTGCCGTCGATGGTAAAGACCACGCGCGCATGGGGGCGTTCGCCGGTTTCGGAGCGCTGCGACAGCGACACCAGGCCGTACTGCTCCTTTTCCGGCGTGACACTCTCGTCACTGACCAGCGCCAGAATGTCCTCGTCAAAAATTTCGGCCTTGCGGTCGGCCAGCTCCTTGAACTTGGCGAAGGCCGTGTTGAGCTCCGTTTCGGACTCCATCTCGATACCCAGCTCCTGCAGGCGCTGCTTGAAGGCGTTGCGCCCCGAGAGTTTGCCCAGCACAATCTTGTTGGCGCTCCAGCCCACATCTTCGGCGCGCATGATTTCGTAGGTGTCGCGCGCTTTGAGCACACCATCTTGGTGAATACCGCTGGCATGCGCGAAGGCATTGGCCCCCACCACCGCCTTGTTCGGCTGCACGACAAAGCCCGTGGTCTGGCTGACCATGCGGCTGGCGGGCACGATCTGCGTGGTGTCGATGCCGACCTCCAGCCCGAAATAGTCGCGGCGGGTCTTGACCGCCATGACGACCTCCTCCAGCGAACAGTTGCCCGCCCGCTCCCCCAGGCCGTTGACTGTGCATTCGACCTGGCGCGCCCCGCCGATCTTGACGCCGGCCAGCGAGTTGGCCACCGCCATACCCAGGTCGTTGTGGCAGTGCACGCTCCAGATGGCCTTATCGGAGTTGGGGATGCGCTCGCGCAGGGTCTTGATGAAATGGCCGTACAGCTCCGGCACCGCATAGCCGACCGTATCCGGGATGTTGATGGTCGTGGCGCCTTCGGCGATCACCGTTTCCAACACGCGGCAGAGGAAATCCAACTCGCTGCGGTAACCGTCCTCAGGACTGAATTCGACGTCGGCGCACAGGTTGCGCGCAAAGCGCACCGCCTGCCGCGCCTGCTCCAGCACCTGCTCGGGCGTCATGCGCAGCTTCTTCTCCATATGCAGCGGCGACGTTGCGATGAAGGTGTGAATGCGCGCGCGGTTGGCGCCGCGCAGGGCTTCGGCCGCCCGTGCGATGTCGCGGTCATTGGCGCGGGCCAGCGAACACACGGTGGAGTCCTTGATCACGCCGGCAATCGCCTTGACCGCCTCGAAATCGCCGTTGGAACTGGCCGCAAAACCCGCCTCGATCACATCGACCTTCAGCCGTTCGAGCTGGCGCGCGATGCGCAGCTTTTCGTCTTTGGTCATTGAGGCGCCCGGGGACTGCTCGCCGTCGCGCAGCGTGGTGTCGAAAATGATCAACTTGTCGGTCATGGCGGAACTCCTGCTAAGGGTGGCTGTGGTCGCTGCCCATGCGTGCCGGCAAAACAAACGGCCCGCAGCGAGGGCATGCGGGCCGTGGGGGTTTGAGAACGCGCGCTAAACCGCCTGCCCGCAGCGGGGTAGTCGCAGTAGGCGGCTGGGCGCAAACTCCATAGGCTTCAATGTAACACAAGCGCGATGCGGCGCACGCTCACCATGCCATAGACCGAGGCGATCACTCTGAATGTTTGCGCCGAGCCCGTCATTCGTGTAGGCCGCGCTCATCCGGTTCGTCGGTGGAGGTGCTCACCACGCTGACTGGCCGTCCTTTGGATTTGCGCACCGCATACACGACATAGCCGGACAGGCCGTACAGCACAAACAGCGCGAATAACACCACCGGAGGGTGGATGTTGATGACGGCAATGCCCAGGGCGATCAACACCAGGGTCGCAAACGGTACGCTTTTGCGCAGGCTCAGATCCTTGAAACTGTAGAACGGCGCATTGGTCACCATCGTCAACCCGGCATACAGCGTCAGCGCACACAAGGCCCACTGCAGCCCGTCGCCGTCGTGACCGGCGTCGGTGGCCAGCCAGATGAAGCCCGCCACCAGCGCCGCGGCCGCCGGCGATGGCAGCCCCTGGAAATAGCGCTTGTCCACCACATGGGTGTTGACGTTGAAGCGCGCCAGCCGCAGCGCCGCGCAGGCGCAATAGACGAACGCGGCGATCCAGCCCCAGCGCCCCAGATCGCGCAGTGCCCATTCGTAGGCCACCAGCGCCGGCGCCGCGCCAAACGAGACCATGTCGGATAACGAGTCCATCTGCTCGCCAAAGGCGCTCTGGGTGTGCGTCAGGCGCGCGATGCGGCCATCCAGGCTATCCAAGACCATGGCAACGAAAATGCCGCTCGTGGCAAGGTCGAAGCGGCCATTCATGGCCATCACGATGGCATAGAAGCCGCCAAACAACGCCGCCAACGTCACCAAATTGGGCAGGATATAAATGCCCTTGGCGCGCCTCGGCACCTCTGGGCTGCGGGGGATGTGAGATCCGTCGAGCATGAACAAAGGCCACTGCAAGGGGTGTGGTCTGTCGCGTCGACCGCACAGACCGAGCGCTAGTGTACGCCCACGGGAACAGGCCCCGAACACCCGTGCATGACCGCACGCCCGCGGCTGGACATCGCGTGCCACATGCGGGCGAGGGAAGGGCTGGCTCCAGCCGCCAGCCGGGCATCGATCAATTGCGGCTTTGATCGACCAGCTTGTTCTTCGCGATCCAGGGCATCATGGCGCGCAACTGGGCGCCGACCACTTCGATCGGATGCGCGGCCAGGTTGCGGCGGCGCGCTGTCATGCTCGGATAGTTCAGGCGGCCTTCCTGGATGAACATCTTGGCGTAGTCGCCGTTTTGGATGCGCTGCAGCGCCTTGCGCATGGCCTTGCGCGACTCCTCGTTGATCACCTCGGGCCCGGTCACATACTCCCCAAACTCCGCGTTGTTGGAGATGGAGTAGTTCATGTTGGCGATGCCCCCCTCGTACATCAGGTCGACGATGAGCTTGAGCTCGTGCAGACACTCGAAGTAGGCCATTTCGGGCGCGTAGCCGGCTTCGACCAGGGTCTCGAAGCCCATCTTAACCAATTCGACCGCGCCACCGCACAGCACGGCCTGCTCGCCAAACAGGTCGGTCTCGGTCTCTTCCTTGAAGGTGGTCTCGATGATGCCGGCCTTGCCGCCGCCGTTGGCCATGGCGTAGCTCAGCGCCAGATCACGCGCCTTGCCGCTCTTGTCCTGGTGCACCGCCACCAGGTGTGGCACCCCTCCGCCCTGCAGATAGGTGCTGCGCACGGTATGACCCGGGGCTTTGGGCGCCACCATCCACACGTCCAAATCGGCGCGCGGCACCACCTGGTTGTAGTGCACATTGAAGCCGTGGGCGAAGGCCAGCGACGCACCTTGCTTGATGTTTGGCGCGACGTTCTGGTTATACACCTCGGCGATCTGCTCGTCGGGCAGCAGGATCATCACAACATCTGCGGCCTTGACCGCGTCGTTGACTTCCATCACAGTCAGGCCGGCCTTCTCGGCCTTGCCCCAGGAAGCCCCACCCTTGCGCAGGCCGACGATCACCTTGACACCGCTGTCGTTGAGATTTTGCGCATGGGCATGGCCTTGGCTGCCGTAACCGATGATGGCCACGGTCTTGCCCTTGATCAGGCTTAGGTCACAGTCCTTGTCGTAGAACACTTTCATGGTTCGCTCCAGGTATAAGGGGATGGGATTCAGACGCGCAGAATACGCTCGCCGCGGCCGATGCCGCAGGCACCGGTGCGCACCGTCTCCAGGATGGCACTGCGGTCGATGGCTTGCAGGAAAGCATCGATCTTGGTCTGATCACCAGTGAGCTCGATGGTGTAACTCTTCTCGGTGACGTCGATGATGCGGCCGCGGAAAATGTCGGCCATGCGCTTCATCTCCTCGCGCTCTTTGCCGACGGCGCGTACCTTGACCAACATCAGCTCGCGCTCGGTGTAGGCCCCCTCGGTCAGATCGACGACTTTGACGACCTCGATGAGGCGATTGAGGTGCTTGGTGATCTGCTCGATGACGTCATCCGAACCCGTGGTCTGAATCGTCATGCGCGACAGTGACGGATCCTCGGTCGGGGCCACCGTCAGAGACTCAATGTTGTAGCCACGGGCCGAGAACAATCCGACGACGCGAGACAGGGCCCCCGCCTCGTTCTCCAGCAAAACGGCAATGATATGTTTCATGAATGAGATTCCTCTTTTCGGCCGCCCTCCCCCGCCCCCGGTAAGGGGCGGGCTCGGCGGTCAATAGATTCCTCGATAGGGGTTCAGCCGGCGTGCCGCACGGACCAACGCCGCCAGCTGCGACAGCATCACAGATCTTCGCTGCCGAGCAGCATCTCCGTAATGCCTTTGCCCGCCTGCACCATGGGCCAGACGTTTTCCGTCGGATCGGTGCGAAAGTCGATGAATACCGTGCGATCCTTGAGTTTGCGCGCCTCGCGCAGCGCCGGCTCGACATCCTGCGGCCGTTCGACCAGCAGACCCACATGTCCATAGGCCTCGGCCAGCTTGACAAAGTTGGGCAAGGCATCCATGTACGAGTGGCTGTAGCGGCCGGAGTACTCGATCTCTTGCCACTGGCGCACCATGCCGAGATAGCGATTGTTGAGCGACAAGATCTTGATCGGCGTGTTGTACTGCAGGCAGGTGGACAATTCCTGGATGCACATCTGCACCGATCCTTCCCCCGTCACGCAGTACACCTCGGCCTCGGGCTTGGCCAACTTGATGCCCATGGCATAGGGAATGCCCACCCCCATGGTGCCCAGGCCACCCGAGTTGATCCAGCGCCGCGGCTGATCGAACTTGTAGAACTGCGCCGCCCACATCTGATGCTGCCCGACGTCCGAGGTGATGTAGGCCTCGACATCCTTGGTCATATTCCACAGCGTCTCGATGACCATCTGCGGCTTGATCACATCGGTATTGTCGCGGTCGTAACGCAGACAGTCGCGCGAGCGCCAGCCCTCGATGGTCTCCCACCAGGCGGCCAGCGCACGTTCATCGGGGCGAACCGGGCTTTCGCGCACCATCGCGATCAGCTCTGTCAACACGTCTTTGACATCCCCGACGATGGGCACGTCCACCTTGACGCGTTTGGAAATGCTGGAGGGGTCGATGTCGATGTGAATGATCTTGCGCTCGTTTTGAGCGAAGTGTTTGGGGTTGCCGATGACGCGATCGTCGAAGCGCGCCCCCACCGCCAGCAGCACATCGCAGTTCTGCATGGCGTTGTTGGCCTCGAACGTCCCGTGCATGCCCAGCATGCCCAGGAAGCGCCGGTCGGTCGCCGGAAAGGCCCCCAGCCCCATGAGCGTATTCGTCACGGGGTAGTTGAGCAGATCCACCAGCTGGCGCAACTCGGCGACCGCATTGCCCAGAATAACACCGCCGCCCGTGTAAATGTAGGGGCGTTTGGCACTCAGGAGCAGCTGCAATGCCTTGCGAATCTGGCCGCCGTGTCCTTTGCGCACCGGGTTATAGGAGCGCATGGTGATGCTCTCGGGATAGCCGGCAAATGCGGTTTTCTTGAACGAGACATCCTTGGGAATGTCCACCACCACCGGCCCGGGGCGGCCCGTGCGCGCGATGTGAAAGGCTTTTTTGATCGTAATGGCCAGATCGCGCACATCCTTGACCAGAAAGTTGTGCTTGACGATGGGCCGGGTAATACCGACGGTGTCGCATTCCTGGAAGGCGTCCAAGCCGATGGCGGCCGTGGGCACCTGCCCGGTGATAACGACCATCGGTATGGAGTCCATATAGGCTGTAGCGATACCGGTGATCGCGTTGGTCACGCCCGGGCCACTGGTGACCAGTGCCACTCCAACTTCGCCGGTGGCGCGCGCATAGCCGTCCGCGGCATGCACTGCCGCCTGCTCGTGGCGCACCAGGACATGCTGGATGATGTCTTGCTTGTAGAGCGCGTCGTAGACATAAAGGACCGCGCCGCCTGGGTAGCCCCAGACGTATTTCACCCCTTCGGCCTGCAGGCACTTGACAAGCACTTCGGCCCCCATGAGCTCGACAGCGGGGGAGTGACCAGCGACAGCGGCTGCAGACGCGATTTCGGCCTTGTTGATTTCCATGACAAACAACCTTTCAGTATTTCTCTGACGAAAGACCTCCGGTGCCCCTTGGTCGCGCCCTCGTGAGGCGGCTTTGGGACTTGAGGCCAAGGCCATGGCGGTTGGTCCGCGACCTTGGCCCGTTTCGGGCTGGCAATGGTGTGTACCACGATGGATTATGGCACTGCAGCATGAAAACTCCACGCCTTGGTCGATTTTTTTCTGCAACGGCGGCGTGCGCCATATGCGACAATGAACTTTTTTGGTCATTGGCCATCCTGGTTTTGCCCGCTGCGCACATGCACGCGCCCCCCGCCACTCCCATTCAGAGCACCGCGCTCGCCGGGCTGCCTGCCCCTTCACTCGGGCGCCGCATGGCCTGCTGGCTCTACGAAGGCATGCTGCTGTTCGGTGTCGTGTTCATCGCGGGCTATCTGTTTTCGGCCCTGACCCAGACCCGCCATGTGCTCGACAACCGGCACCTGCAGCAGGCCTTTTTGTTCGCCGTGCTGGGGGTGTACTTCACCTGGTTTTGGCACAAGGGCCAAACGCTGGCCATGAAGACCTGGCATATCCGTGTGGTGGACCGTCAGGGGCGGCCACTGACCCAG
>NZ_JARJMT020000127.1 GCF_029335975.1 Tepidimonas sp. | reverse complement strand
AGTTGTCGCAGCTCTTCACCACCATCCCCAGACAGGGCTTATCCCCCCGCCTAGGCCAGCAGCGCACCGCGCTTGCCCACGCTTATCGGCTGTTGCTTGTTAAAGATCCCACCCAAACCCCGCTACGATCAGCAGAGCCTCGTATTATGACACACTTTCGGGCGTTTGCACAAGCGCTCGTCGCTTTTGTGCCGCTCGACGATGCAAGCTGCTGCCCTGTTGGACCAACGCCTGCATTGTCGGAAAGACCACTAGTATACATCTTTTTTCGCGGCCGGCAGCGTGAGACCAACCCTCCGTCCTTGCGGCGCTCGGGTAAGGCGCCTGCCCCAGACGGCCGTTCGGGATGCCCATGACTTGGATCTATCTGAAAAACGCTTCGCTGGCCTATGGCCACGTTCCACTGCTGGACCACGCAGAGTTTGTGCTCGAGGGTGGGGAGCGCGTTGGCTTGGTGGGGCGCAACGGGACGGGAAAGTCGTCGTTGCTGCGCATACTGGCAGGCCTGGAACGGCCTGACGCGGGGGAGCTACAACGTCGCCAGGGACTCCGTTGGGCTCATGTGGCCCAAGAACCCACGTTCCAGGACGGCCAGACGGTGTTCGAGGCTGTGGCCGATGGCCTGCAAGACATCCATGCCTGGCTGCAGCGCTACGCGAACCCAGGGCCAGGCGAGGACCTGGACGCACTGCAAAACGCCATCGAGGCGGTGGATGGTTGGCGCTGGGAGCAGCGGGTGGCACAGACCCTGGAGCGGCTGCGCCTGCCGGCCAACACAGCCCTAGCGGCGCTGTCTGGCGGCGTACGCAAACGGGTTGCGCTGGCTCGTGCGCTGGTCGCCCAGCCCGAAGTGCTGCTGCTGGACGAGCCGACGAACCACCTGGATGTCGATGCGATTGATTGGTTGGCAGACCTGTTGCGGGCGTTTCGGGGCAGCGTCGTGGTGATCAGCCATGACCGGTATTTTTTGGATCGGGTGACCACCCGCATCGTGGAGTTGGACCGGGGAAAGTTGCGCAGCTATCCCGGCCATTACACCCAGTACGAATCCCTGAAGGCGGAACAACTGGCGCAAGAGGCGGTGATACAGGCCAAGGCTGACCGGTTGTTGGCGCAGGAGGAGAGCTGGATTCGCAAAGGGGTGGAAGCGCGCCGCACACGCGCGCAGGCCCGCATTGAACGGTTGCAGCGGCTGCGACAAGCGCGGGCGGAGCGCCGCGAAGCGCTGGGTCAGGTGCGGCTGGAGGTGGCCCGTGGTCAGGCCAGCGGCCGCCTGGTGGCCGAGCTGGAGGGGGTGAGCCTGGCCTTTGGCGAGGGAGCGCAGCGGGTGGAGGTCGTGCGAGACTTTTCGCTGACCGTGCTGCGCGGCGACAAGATTGGGCTGATCGGCCCCAATGGCGCGGGCAAGACGACACTGCTGAAATTGCTGCTGGGCGAGTTGCAGCCGGACCGCGGACGGGTGCGCTTGGGCAGTCAGTTGGCTGTGGCGTATTTCGATCAGATGCGTGCAGCCCTGGATCTGGAGGCCACACTGGAGGATTTCATCAGCCCGGGCAGCGAATGGATCGAATGCGCGGGGCGGCGCACCCATGTGCGTAGCTATTTGGCGGACTTTCTGTTCGCACCGGCGCGGGCGCAAAGTCCCGTGTATTCGCTCTCGGGCGGGGAGCGCAACCGGCTGCTGCTGGCGCGGCTGTTTGCTCGGCCAGCCAATGTGCTGGTGCTGGATGAGCCGACCAACGATTTGGACATCGAGACGCTGGAGCTGCTGGAGCAGCGGCTAGCGGATTACCCGGGCACGGTGTTCCTGGTCAGCCACGACCGGCGCTTTCTGGATGCGGTGGTGACGAGCACCTTGGTGTTCGAAGGCGATGGCTGCTGGCGCGAGTACGAAGGCGGTGTTGAGGACTGGATGGCGCAGTCGATGCGGTTGCATGGCCGCGTGCCAGTGTGGCCCTCGGCCTGGCGGGATGAGGGGACCGAAGACGCAGGCAAGACCGGCGCCGCCTCCACCCCACCCGGCCCAGCCGTCGCTGCAAATGCCGCGCCGCCGGCCCCGCGGCAACGACTGGGATACAAGGAGCGACGCGAGCTGGAGGCGCTGCCCGGACGAATCGAGGCACTGGAGGCAGAGCAGCGAGCCATCGAAGCCGAACTGGCGGATGGCACGGTGTACGGGCGCGCCCCGCAGCAGGCACAGGCGTTGGCCGAGCGCCACGCGGCGATCGAGGCGGCGCTGATGGAGGCCCTGGAGCGCTGGGAGGCGCTGGATCGCTGGGCGCGGGAAGCATCGTCCGGCAGCCACTGATTGGCGCTCCATAGATATCGTGCCCCGGCATCGGGCCTTTTTTGGCGACATCTGCACGTTTCATGCCCAGGAGTGAATTCATCGCCCTGCTGACGCTGGCCACGGCCACCAGCTTCACGCCCGGGCCCAACACCACGCTGTCCACCGCACTGGCCGCCAACGGTGGTCTGCGGCGCGCGCTGCCCTTCGTGTGCGCGGTCCCGGTGGGTTGGTCGCTGCTGCTGGCGCTGTGCGCGGCGGGGGTGGGCGGGGCTGTGCTGGCGATGCCCGTCCTGCGGCAGGGGATTCTGTGGGGGGGCGTCGCCTACCTGCTGGTGCTGGCGTGGCGCTTGTCCGGCACCGCGACACTGGCCCAGGTGGGGGCGCAGCGCCTGCAGATATCGTTCGCGCGCGGCGTGGCTTTACAGTTTTTCAACATCAAGGCGTGGATGCTGGCGCTGTCCATCGCCGCGGGATGGATTGCCGGTCATCCGCAGGGTTGGTCCCGCTTTTGGCTGGTGCTGCCGGTGATGGTGTTCTACGCTTTTGCGAGCAATCTGACTTACGCGCTGGCGGGTTCGGTGTTGCGGGGTTGGTTGGCCGGCCCTCTGGTCGAGGGGCGACCGAGCGGACGGCGGCTGCGGGTGTTCAATCGCCTGATGGCGGCAGCCCTTGTGCTGACGGCCGTCTGGATGCTGTCAGCGGGATTGGGCGGCGCGGCAAAGCGTTGATCCAGGCCGGCCCGGGAGGCGGAGGTTGCAGCAGGGATGTGCCCCCGTCACAGCCGCGACTGCCCGCAACGACGAGCAGACCCAGAATGCCGGGCATGGGAACCATCCACCTCGTGCGGCACGGGCAGGCCTCTTTTGGCAGCGACGATTATGACCGCCTCAGTCCGTTGGGCTGGCAGCAGGGTCAGCGACTGGGCGAGCATTTTCGCGCGCACGGAATGCGCGTCGAGGCCGTTTTCACCGGCACTTTGCGCCGCCATCGCGAGACCTGGCAGGCGATCCGGACCGGCTGGGGGGCAGACTTGGATACCCAGACTTGGCCTGGCCTGGACGAATACGACAGCGCAGCGCTGATCGAGGCGTTAAACGCGCCACCGCTGGCCGATCCACGCACGCCGGAGGGCTACCGCGCGCACTTTCGGCTGCTGCGCGACGCGCTGCGCCAGTGGATGGCGGGGGCGATCTCCCCGCGCGGCATGCCGCCCTACCGCGAATTCGTGCGGGATGCCGTGGCAGTGCTGGACCATGTGCGCACCCGGTATCGGGGCGACATACTGGTGGTCAGCAGTGGCGGGCCGATCGCAACCCTGGTCGGTCACCTGCTGGGGACCAGCCCCGAGACGACGATCGAGCTGAACCTGCGCATGCGCAATACCTCGGTGACGGAGGTGGTACACAACCCCAAACGCTGCGCTTTGGTCAGCTTCAATGCCCTGCCGCATTTGACGGGCCCCGAGTACCGGGACTGGATCACCCATGCCTGAGCAGGGCATGGCACAACCGGCTCACGGCAGCGGTGGCGCTGCGGCCTTCAGATCAGCGACGGGCCAGCCACTGCGGTGGACAAAGGGATGTCCACCACGTCTTGCAGCAACTGGGCCAGCGATTGGCCCGCTGCCGCCACAGCCCGCCGGCCCCAATCGGGATCCGCGGCAGCGGCATGGCCAGCCGCGCCGGCAGGGTGAATATCCTGCATCTGCCAGGCAAACTTGGCGCTGAGCCCGTTGCCCAACAGCGCATAGCAGCGCGCGCGCGCTTCCGAGGTGGAGGGAAAGTCGCGCAGCGCTTCCCGGGCGACACGCTCTGGGGCGATGGCCAACATGACCGCGGTTTCAATCTGGCCGGCGTGCACACCAAAGCGGCGCTCACGCGCATCCAGATCGGCTTGCAGATCGTGGCCATCGGACTCGATGAGCGGCAGATGAAACCAGTTGACCCCCCAGACGAGCAAATCGTGCCGCGCACGCAGCTCCCGGCCCACCAGGTCCATCAAACCCATGTGCCCGCCATGACCATTGAAGATGACCAGTTTGCGCACCCCGGCGCGCGCCACCGAAGCGCCGAGGTCGCGCCACAGCGCCAGTGCCGTTTCAGCCGACAGGGTAAGGGTGCCGGGGAAGCGTTCGTGCTCCGGGCTCAGCCCCACCGGCAAGGTGGGCAGGATATACACCGGTGCCTCGGCCGGCAAATGGCCCGCAGCGGCGGCAAGGACTGCATCCACGATGGCGGTGTCTACATCCAGCGGCAGGTGCGGCCCATGCTGCTCCGTGGCCCCGACCGGCAGCACCGCCACGGTGTGCGCGGGATCCAGCGTGGCGAACTCAGGCCAACGCAGGTCGGCCCAGCGTTTGAGGCGGGGTGCAGAATCGGCAGCGGACAGGGGTCTCATGCCCTGCATCTTAGACCGACGCCCGACTCGACCCAAGCCGACCCAAGCCTCGAGACAGGCAACAGCCAGGCGGGTGCGAGGCTGGGATTCACCGCCCTGGCTGGTGGCAATCGCTGGGACGGATTTGGGCAATCGGGCACATTGGCGGACAATGCGCCCCATGTGCTCGGGAACCCCCGGGGTACGCAACGCTTCCATGAACACACGATGAGGACGATGCGCGAGACGATGTGGCACTGGGTGCGCACGCTGGCCACGGCGCTGCTGTTCGGATTGCTGCCGCTGTGGGGGAACGCGCAGGGGCGTCTGGTGGGTCTGCCGGGACTGACCGCCGCCCCAGCCGCCGCGGGCGATCGTGCCCGCACGGAATATGCACAGGTGCAGCTTCTGGCGCACGCACCACTGGGCGTGTCAGCGGCTCGGCCACTCTGGCTGGGTCTGCGCAGCGAGCACGAGCCCGAGTGGCACACATACTGGCGCAACCCGGGCGACTCTGGCCTGCCGATCGAGCTGAACTGGACGTGGCGCGATGGCGTGCAGATTGTCGCGATCGAGTGGCCTAC
>NZ_JARJMT020000100.1 GCF_029335975.1 Tepidimonas sp. | reverse complement strand
CGGCGCGCACGGTCATCCAGCGCTCGCCACGGTCCACGTGCAGCAGCACACCGTGGGCGCGCGCCCACGGTGTGCTGCTGCACGTGGACCGTGGCGAGCGCTGGATGACCGTGCGCGCCGACGCTACCGGTGCCCTGCCGGCGGCACAGATGTGCGCCTTGGCCGAGGCGCAGCGCGTGTACGGCCCGTGTCGGCTGCAGCGCGAAGCCGCCGCCGCCTTCGACGCGCGCTTACAGGCCGCCTATGCCGACGGCAGCGGCTCCACCGCCGCCGCGATCGTCAGTGAGGTCGAAAGCGAGGCCGACCTGTCGCGCCTGATGCAGGAGCTGCCGCAGATCGAGGATCTGCTGGAGGCCGCCGACGACGCACCGATCATCCGCATGCTCAACGCGCTGCTGACACAGGCAGTACGCGAGCGCGCCAGCGACATCCATATCGAACCCTACGAGCGCCACTCCAGTGTGCGCCTGCGCGTCGATGGCACGCTGCGCGAGGTGGTGCAGCCCAACCGCGCCTTGCATGCGGCGCTGATCTCGCGCCTGAAAATCATGGCCGAGCTCGACATCGCCGAAAAGCGGCTGCCGCAGGACGGCCGCATCGCGCTGCGGCTGGGCGGCCGCGCGGTGGATGTGCGCGTCTCCACGCTGCCCAGCGCCCACGGCGAGCGCGCGGTGCTGCGGCTGCTGGACAAGTCCGAGGGTGTGCTGAGCCTGGAGGCTGTGGGCATGCAGGGTGCCACCCTGCAGACCTTCGAGCGGCTGGTCGCGCAGCCGCACGGCATCGTGCTCGTCACCGGCCCCACCGGCAGCGGCAAGACCACCACCCTCTATGCGGCGCTGCAGCGTCTGGATGCGCAGCGGCTCAACATCATGACGGTGGAGGACCCGATCGAGTACGAGCTGCCCGGCATCGGCCAGACCCAGGTCAATCCCAAAATCGACCTGACCTTTGCCAAAGCGCTGCGCGCGATCCTGCGCCAGGATCCGGACGTGATCATGATTGGCGAGATCCGCGACCACGAGACCGCGCAGATCGCCATCCAGGCGTCGCTGACCGGCCACTTGGTGCTGGCCACGCTGCACACCAACGACGCGCCCAGCGCCGTCACGCGCCTGGTGGACATGGGTATCGAGCCGTTTCTGCTGGCGAGCTCCCTGCTCGGCGTGCTGGCGCAGCGGCTGGTGCGCAAGGTCTGCCCGGCCTGCGGCGGCGCCGGCTGTGCGCATTGCAGCCAGGCTGGCTACGCGGGGCGCACGGGCTTGTTCGAGCTGATGCTGGTCGATGAGGGCCTGCGCGCCTTGATCCACGACCGCGCGCCAGAGGCCGCCTTGCGCGCACATGCGCTGCAGCACGGCCTGGTGCCGCTGCGCCAGGCGGGCGACGCGCTGGTCGCGCAAGGCGTGACCAGCGCCGAGGAAGTCTGGCGCGTCACACGCGACTGAGCCAGCGCTCGACTCGATCCTCGCCACAACAATGCCGACCTTCCGCTACCAAGCCCTCGACGTGCACGGACGGCGCCAGCGCGGCACACTGGTGGCCGAGCATGCCCGCGCCGCGCGCGCGCAGTTGCGCGCGCAGGGGCTGGTACCGTTGGCGGTGACAGCCCGCGGCGAGGGGGCCCTGCTAGGCAGCGGTGCACACCGCTGGCCAGCGGCACGGCTGGCGACGTGGACGCGGCAATTGGCCGCACTGGTCGACAGCGGCCTGCCGCTGGAGCGAGCGCTGGCCGAGCTGGCGCGTGAGGCCGACGATGCGTCGCAGCAGGCGCTCGTGACCGAACTGCGCGCCGAGGTTCACGCCGGCAGCACGCTGGCCACCGCGCTGGCGCACCACCCGCGCGTGTTCGACGCGCCCTACCGCGCGGTGGTGGCCGCCGGCGAAGCCAGCGGGCGGCTGGGCACCGTGCTGCAGCGGCTGGCCGACGAGCGCGAAGCCGCTGAGGCGCTGCGCCAACGCATCCTGTCGGCGTTGCTGTACCCGGCCATCGTCACGGCATTCGCGCTGGCCATCGTCGTGTTTCTGATGACATATATCGTGCCACAAGTGGCCCAGGCATTTGCGAGCAGCCAGCGCGCGCTGCCGACGCTGACCCTTGGAGTGCTGCAGGCGAGCGCCTGGCTGCGCGGCTGGGGCTGGACGCTGCTGCCGCTGCTGGCCGCTGGGGCAGTGGCCTGGCGGCTGACCCGGCAACGCCCAGCGGCGCGGCTGGCGCTGGACCGCGCCTGGCTGCGCCTGCCCCTGCTGGGCCGGCTGGCGCGCCAGCTCGATATCGCGCGGCTGGCCGCGACGCTGGCGCTGCTGGTGCAGGCCGGCGTTCCGCTGCTGCGGGCGCTGGCCACCGCCGCCGATACCCTGCACAACACCGCGCTGCAGCGCGATGTGCACGAGGCGCACGCGCTGGTGCGCGAAGGCGCGCCGCTGGCTGCGGCACTCGCCACCCGCCCGGCGCTGGCGGGGCTGCTGGTGACGTTTGCCCGGCTGGGCGAGCAGACCGGCCAGCTCGGGCCCATGCTGCAGCGCGCCGCGCAGCAGCTGGCCAACGACGCCCAACGCCGCCTGCTGCGGCTGACCACCTGGCTGGAGCCGCTGCTGATCATTGCCATGGGCGGGGTGGTGCTGCTGATCGTGCTGGCGGTGATGTTGCCGATCATCCAACTCAACCAACTGGTGCGCTGACCATGACCGCGCCGAGCGACCCCGACGATGGCTGGCTGCCCGGCACGCGCCGCGTGCCGTCGCCGAACCACGGCCCGCGCCCGGCCGGCGTGCAACCGTGGCTCGTGGTGCTGCACAGCATCAGCCTGCCGCCGGGCGAGTATGGCGGCCCTTGGATCGAGCGGCTGTTCAGCAACACGCTGGACTGGGATGCCCACCCCTACTTCCAGAGCATCCGGGGGCTGGAGGTCTCGGCCCACTTTCTCATCCGGCGCGATGGCGAGTGCGTGCAGTTCGTCGCGCTGCAGCGCCGCGCCTGGCACGCCGGTCGCTCCTCATGGCAGGGGCACGACAACTGCAACGACTTCTCGGTCGGCATCGAGCTGGAGGGGCTCGAGGGCACCCCTTTCACCGACGCCCAGTACGCGGCGCTGGCGCTGCTGCTGCGGGCGCTGCGCGAACGCCTGCCGGCGCTGCGCGCGGTGGCCGGGCACGAGCACGTCGCCCCTGGGCGCAAGCGCGACCCCGGCGCCGGCTTCGACTGGGCGCACCTGATCCGCCTGACTGGCTGGCCAGCGGCATGGTTTGCCAGCGATCTGTCTGCTGCACCCTCCGGTCCGGAGAAACCCGGGGATATGGATCGGGCGGAGGGATAGATTTTTTTTTGCAGCCTGCCCCCTTGCCCTCAGGGCCTGCGCCGCTACACTAAGGGTAGTGTTTTCGTTTGGTGTCAAACACTACATCTAGTGTTTGACGCTAACATTTGCAGCCTTGATCTTCCGCGAGGATCCATGCAGACCACCCTCACCTCCCCCGCGTCCACCGCCCACCCGATGACCAGCGCCGCACCGCCACGCGCCGCCAGCAGCACCACGCTGGCCCACTACCAGATCATCCGCCGCAACGGGGCGGTGGTCCCGTTCGAACCCAACAAAATCGCCGTCGCCATGATGAAGGCCTTTTTGGCCGTGCATGGCCCACAAGGCGCTGCATCGGCCAGCGTGCGCGAAACGGTGGACCAGCTCACCCAGGCGGTCGTGCGCGCCTTGATGCGCTCGCGCCCCGGTGGCGGCACCTTCCACATCGAAGACGTGCAAGACCAGGTGGAATTGGGCCTGATGCGCGGTGGCCACCACGAGGTCGCGCGCGCCTATGTGCTCTACCGCGAGCGCCGCGCGCAGGAGCGCGCCGCCAAAGCCGCCCAAACACAGCCCGCACAGCCCGTGCTGCATGTGGTCGATGGCGGCGAGCGGCGCCCCCTCGACCTCGAACGCCTGCAGGCGCTCATCCACTCCGCGGTGGAGGGGCTCGGTGCCGACGTCCAGGCCGAGCCGATCGTCGCCGAGACACTGCGCAACCTGTACGATGGCGTGCCGATGGAGGAGGTGCACAAGGCCGCCATCCTGGCCGCGCGCACCAAGATCGAGACCGACCCCGACTACACCTTCGCCACCGCGCGGCTGTTGTTGCACACCATCTACAAAGAAGTACTGGGGGAAGAAACCACCCACGCGCAGATGCGCGAGCGCTACGCCGAGTACTTCCCGGCCTTCGTCAAGAAGGGCGTGGAGGCCGAACTGCTCAACCCTGAGCTGCTGACCTTCGATCTTGCCCGGTTGGGCGCGGCACTCCGTCCCGAGCGTGACCTGCAGTTCGACTACCTGGGTCTGCAGACCCTGTACGACCGCTACTTCCTGCATGTGCGCAAGCAGCGCATCGAGCTGCCGCAAGCCTTCTTCATGCGCGTAGCCATGGGCCTGGCGCTCAACGAGATCGACCGCGAGGCGCGCGCCATCGAGTTCTACGAGGTGCTGTCCAGCTTCGACTTCATGAGCAGCACCCCCACGCTGTTCAACAGCGGCTCGCTGCGCTCGCAGCTGTCTAGCTGCTACCTCACCACAGTGCCCGACGACCTGGAAGGCATCTACGAGTCCATCAAAGAAAACGCGCTGCTGTCCAAGTTCGCCGGCGGTCTGGGCAACGACTGGACGCGTGTGCGCGCGCTAGGCAGCCACATCAAGGGCACCAATGGCGAAAGCCAGGGCGTGGTGCCGTTTCTGAAAGTCGTCAACGACACGGCGGTGGCGGTCAACCAAGGTGGCAAGCGCAAAGGTGCGGTGTGTTGCTATCTGGAAACCTGGCATCTCGACATCGAAGAATTCCTGGAACTGCGCAAGAACACCGGAGACGATCGCCGCCGCACGCACGACATGAACACGGCCAACTGGATCCCGGACCTGTTCATGAAGCGCGTGATGGAAAACGGCGACTGGACGCTGTTTTCGCCGTCTAGCGTGCCGGATCTGCACGACAAGGTCGGCAAAGCGTTCGAGCAGGCCTACTTGGCCTATGAAGAGAAGGCCGCGCGCGGTGAGATCCAGCCGTGCAAGACCGTGCGCGCGGTGGACCTGTGGCGCAAGATGCTGACCATGTTGTTCGAAACGGGCCACCCGTGGATCACCTTCAAGGATCCGTGCAACATCCGCAGCCCGCAGCAGCACGTCGGCGTCGTGCACTCCTCCAACCTGTGCACCGAGATCACGCTCAACACCAGCGACAGCGAGACCGCCGTCTGCAACCTGGGCTCGATCAACCTGGTACGGCACCTCAAGGACGGCCCCAATGGCAAGGCGCTCGATCACGACAAGCTCCAGCGCACCATCGCCACCGCGATGCGCATGCTCGACAATGTGATCGACATCAACTATTACGCGGTCAAAAAGGCGCGCGACTCCAACCTGCGCCACCGTCCGGTGGGCCTGGGGCTGATGGGCTTCCAAGACGCGCTGTACGAGCTGCGCATTCCCTATGCCTCGCCCGAGGCGGTGGAGTTCGCCGACCGTTCGATGGAGGCCATCTGCTACTACGCCTACTGGGCCAGCAGCGACCTGGCGGTGGAGCGGGGCCGTTATTCCACCTTCAAGGGTTCGCTCTGGGACCGCGGCATCCTGCCGATCGACTCGCTGGACCTGCTGGCACAAGAGCGCGGCGGCTACCTGGAGGTGGATCGCTCCCGCACCCTCGACTGGGACGCGCTGCGCGCCAAAATCGCTCGCGACGGCATGCGCAACTCCAACTGTATCGCCATCGCGCCCACCGCCACCATTTCCAACATCGTTGGGGTGGACGCGTCCATCGAACCGTGCTTTGGCAACCTGTCGGTCAAGTCCAACCTGTCGGGCGAGTTCACCGTCATCAACAGCTATCTGGTCAAAGACCTCAAGCGCCTGGGCCTGTGGGACGAGGTCATGATCATGGACCTCAAGCACTTCGACGGCTCACTGTGGCCGATCGACCGCGTGCCGCAGGACCTCAAAGAACTCTACCGCACCGCGTTCGAGATCGAACCGGCATGGCTGGTGGAGGCCGCCGCACGGCGCCAGAAATGGATCGACCAGGCACAAAGCCTCAACATTTACATGGCTGGCGCCTCGGGCAAGAAGCTGGATGAGACCTACAAGCTCGCCTGGATCCGCGGCCTGAAAACCACCTACTACCTGCGCACCACCGGCGCCACCCACGCCGAGAAATCCACCGTGCGCAGCAGCGCGCTCAACGCTGTGCCGAGCGCTGGCGCCCCCCCCGCCGCGGCGGCCTCGGGCACCGCCGAGCCTGCCACCGACATCAAGTTCTGCGCCCTCGACGACCCCGGCTGCGAAGCCTGTCAATGACGGTCCCTGCCACCAGCGCCGGCCGGGCTGATGCCCTCACGCAACAGCTCGGCCCGCCAGAGGCCACCCGCAGCCTGGAGCGGGATCAAACGCTTGTCATTTCGCCGCTGCCTTTCAATAATTTCACGAATTGGACACCAACATGCTGACCTGGGAAGACCAAACCCCCACCGTTGTCCCCCCAACGGCACGCCGCACGCCCGCGGCCGCGCCCGCGCTGCAACCGCCCGTTGGGGCGGCCCCCCTCTTCGGCACCACGCCCCATGCCCCCGTTGCGGGCTTTGACTATGTTTCTGCGGTGAGTGCCACGCCAGATATCGCTGCGGCTGCCACGAGCGCCCCGGCTGTCCAGTCGGTGCGCGCCCAAGCGGCACAATTTCGCCGCGTCAATGTCGCGGACAAGCGCATCATCAACGGCCAGACCGACGTCAACCAGCTCGTTCCCTTCAAATACAAATGGGCGTGGGAGAAATACCTCGCCACCTGCGCCAACCACTGGATGCCGCAGGAAATCAACATGTCGCGCGACATCGCGCTCTGGAAAGACCCCAACGGCTTGACCGAAGACGAGCGTCGCATCGTCAAGCGCAACCTGGGCTTCTTCGTGACCGCCGATTCGCTGGCGGCCAACAACATCACGCTGGGCACCTACCGCCACATCACGGCGCCCGAGTGCCGCCAGTTCCTGCTGCGCCAGGCATTCGAGGAGGCCATCCACACCCACGCTTACCAGTACATCGTCGAATCGCTGGGGCTGGATGAGGGCGAGATTTTCAATGCCTACCACGAGATCCCGTCGATCCGCGACAAGGACGAGTTCCTGATTCCCTTCATCGACGCGATCATGGACCCCACCTTCAAGACCGGCACACCCGAGGCCGATCAGACATTGCTGAAATCGCTGATCGTCTTCGCCTGCCTGATGGAGGGGCTGTTCTTCTACGTCGGCTTCACGCAGATCCTGGCGCTGGGCCGGCAAAACAAGATGACGGGTGCAGCCGAGCAGTATCAATACATCCTGCGTGACGAGTCGATGCACTGCAACTTCGGCATCGACATGATCAACCAGCTCAAGCTGGAAAACCCGCATCTGTGGACGCCCGCCTTCAAGGCCGAGATCAAAGAACTGTTCTTCAAGGCGGTGGATCTGGAGTACCGCTATGCCGAAGACACGATGCCGCGCGGCGTGCTGGGCCTCAACGCCAGCATGTTCAAGGGCTATCTGCGCTACATCGCCAACCGGCGCGCCACCCAGATCGGCCTAGAGCCGTTGTTCCCGAACGAAGAAAACCCCTTCCCCTGGATGAGTGAGATGATCGACCTGAAGAAGGAGCGCAACTTCTTCGAAACCCGCGTGATCGAGTACCAATCGGGCGGTGCGCTGTCCTGGGATTGATCCTCGACGCGCCCGTCGTCTGCATCTCGCGGCCCCCCTTCCAACCCCCGCCAACCTGAAGCAGGAGAACCCCCATGGCAACCGCGAAGAAGGCCGCCGGCGCGGCCACCGAGACCGCCAAGCAGAAGACGGCCGCCAAGGCATCCCCCCCGAAGGCCGCGAAGGCGGCACCCAAGAAAGCCTCGGCCGAGGCGACAGCAGCGGCCCAGAAGGCCGTCTCCACCAAGGCGACGAAGACGGCCGCCGAGGCCCCCGCTGCGCCGAAGGCTGACGCCCAACCCGCTGCCAAGGCAGCCGCCAAACCAGCCGAAAAACCGGCGAAAAAAACGGCCGTGAAGGCCACACCAGCGAAGAAGACCGCCAAAGCGGCTGCCCCGACGACCGCCGAAGCCGCGCCGAAAGCCGCCCAGAAGGCCACGGCCAAAAAGACAAGCGCCCCCAGCGCCAAGACCGCTGACAAGCCGGTCACCAAGACTGTAGCCAGCAAGTCGGTGACCCAATCCGCCGCCAAGGCCGAAAAGCCCGCGAAGGCCGAAAAGCTCGCCAAGGTGGATAAGGCGGACAAGGCGGTCAAGGTCCCGAAGGCCGCCAAGGCGGACAAGGCGGTGAAAGCCCCGGCCGCAGAAAAACCCACCAAGGCTGCGCCCAAGAAAAAAGCGACCAAGCCCGCCGCCGCACCCGCACCCAGCGCGCAAACCAAGCTCAATCCGAAAGCCGCCTGGCCTTTCCCAACCGGCCCGCGCCCTTGAGCCGGTGTCCGCTGGCGTCGGGCGACTCCGCCGCCCGAGCTGACGGCGGATTTGTCCTGAATCTGCGGGTCAGACGTCGAAGCGGTAGTTTTGGCCGCCGCGGGTGGCAATCTTGGCTGCCCCCATGCGATTGCCCAGCCGCGCCGCTTCGGTGACCGACCAGCCCTGGGCCAGACCGTGCAGCAAAGCGGCCCGAAACGCATCCCCACACCCGGTGGGGTCCACGATATCGGCCGCTGGCACCCCGGGCACGCGGATGCTCTCACCGTCCTGCCAAACGTCGCATCCCTGTTCCCCCAAGGTCACGACCAAGGCGCGCAGCCGCCGCGACAGCTCGGGCAGGGTCAGGCCCGTGCGGTCACACAGCAGCCGGGCTTCGTAGTCGTTCAAAGCGGCCCAATCGGCCAGATCGATCAGGCGCAGCAACTCTGCGCCGTCGAACATCGGCAATCCCTGGCCGGGGTCGAATACAAATGGCACACCGGCCGCGTGCAGTTGTTGCGCATGTTCCCAGGTGGCTTGTTTGCCATCGGGGGACAGGATCGCCAGTGTCACCCCATCGGTCGCGGTGATGGGGTTGGTATGGGCCAGCGCCATCGCACCCGGGTGAAAGGCGGTGATCTGGTTGTTGTGGCGGTCGGTCATGATCATCGCCTGGGCCGTGTAGCTGTCGGGCACCAGGCGCACGGCAGACACATCGACGCCCAGAGCACGCAGCCGCTGCAGATAGTGCTCGCCATCGGCGCCCAGCGCCGCCACGGGCCGCACCGCGCTGCCCAGCAACCGCAGGCCGTAGGCGATGTTGCCCGCGCAGCCGCCAAACTCGCGCCGCAACCCCGGCACCAGAAACGACACATTGAGAATGTGCAACTGGTCGGGCAGGATGTGGTCGGCAAAACGGCCTTCGAAGTCCATGATGGTGTCGAAGGCCAGGGAACCGCAGACGAGGATGGTCATGGGCAAGCAGTGAAAAACAGCGCCTCGCAAGGCGTCAGGGGTAGAAAAGCACGGCCCGATAGCCCGTCATGCGGGCCGCATCGGGGTGATCGAAGGCCAGCTCCAGCTGCAACGGCCACTCGGCCCCGGGCGCCAGCCGCTCCAGGGGCTGTGGCCAGGCGTCGGGTGTCCAGACACGGCGCACCAGAGGTTGGTCCTGCAGATCAGTCAGGGTCAGCTCCAGCGCGGGCGCCGCCACCTCGATGTCGGCACGGTTGCGCACCACGAGGTGAAAGCTGTAGCGATCCGGCGCCCGCCGCAGCAGCACCGAACTCTCGATGAGCACATCCTGCGGCCGTCGGGGCGGCGCGATGGTGCATCCCAGGCGGTCGCAAAACGCCGTCAAGGCCGGGCGCGCCGCGGGGTAGCGTGCAGCCCAGGCATCACGCCAGTACCATGCGGTCTGCCCGACCAGCAGCACGGCCAGCCCCAGCGCCAGCAGCGCGAGGGTGACCCGCACGGCAGGCCGGCGCCAAAAAGCCCGCCGCCGCGCCTGGCGAACGAACGACGGCTCTTGTGCCGGCGCCTCGGCCCGCGCAACGAAGGGGTCGCGCTCTGCGCTCTGATCGCGCGCCACATCCGCCCCACCGGCTTCGTCTGGCAGGACGGGATCGCACCCTTCGTAGCGCGGCTCCTGACGGTCGGACTCGGGCCACGGCGGCGGTTCAGGTGCGGGCTCAGGCGTAGGCTCGGGCGTGGGCTCAGGCGCAGCATTCCCCGGCGACTCCGCGGCAGGCATCGGTGGCGGGGCGGTCGGCGGGGGCGCTGTCTCGGGG